>CALRAE010000015.1 GCA_943350445.1 Candidatus Nomurabacteria bacterium | reverse complement strand
CCCGTATTCTCACCAATAGCAGTAAGGACAGACCCAGCAGGTATACCAGTAACAGTCCCATCAGACTTTGTCACTGTCAGATCTGGAGTAATCAATCTCATTAGAGTAAGTATGCCTGACTTTATTTGAGGATATGATGCAACACCTACATCATTACCTCCCACATTTAAGGGAGCAGAAACATTGCCTCCTGGTGGAGGAAGTGTGGGCGCAGTCCATGCTGCAGATACATAGCTAGTACCTAGTACTATGGCTAGAGCGAAGAGGATTGATTTTATGTTTTGAAGGGTTTTTGTGTGCATATTTTTTATATTAAATTATTGTAATAATTAATAATACTGCATATTAGTTTGCTTGCTGTAATTATACTACATATGAAAATATTGTATAGTATATAATTACACTCTAATCTACTGTTTCCCTAAACGGGTTTTGAGCACCCCAATCTCATCACGAAGTATCGCCGCCGTTTCAAAATCAAGCTCTTTGACAGCTTTGTTCATTTCCTTTTCTTATTTTATTACCAATTTTAAACCGAGACCATTTATTATTTTTTGAACAAATGAAAGAGTGGGATTCACATTACCAGTTTCAAAACGAGCAAGAGCTGATTGGGTTATCCCAATCTTTTGAGCTAATTTTCTTTGAGACATACCTCTTTTATTTCTTGAAATTATAAGGGCACGAATTATTTGAAACTCAGGCTGCATCTCGGCATAAGCTTTTCTTACCCCAGGTCTTTTAAATGCTTCTTTTTTGAAATCTTCTAATGTTTTCATGTTTCTATGATAGCATATATGATATCTTATTGCAAGTATCCTAGTCTGTTGATAGCTGTTTTCAGTTCGTTTTTTGGAATTTTCTGACTTTTCTTTACAAAAGCACTCAATATCCAAATATTTTCCTTATGAAAAGTATACAAAATTCTTATGGGAAAATTTGTTAATATTCTTAATTCATAAATATCTTTTGTTATTTTTTTTGATTTTGGGGGTCTAATCTGTTCACCCAACTCATCTAAAAGATCAAGAGAGCTTATTATTTTTGATACTGTAGAATCATTAAATGACAGCAAAAAGTCCTTTATATCGTCTCTTAAAAATTTGACCCTCTTCATAATTATTTATAGTTTACCACAATAAAATTATCCCAGAAGTTATTTCTTTTCTAAACGTGTTTTAAGCACTCTAATTTCATCACGAAGTATCGCTGCAGTTTCGAAATCTAGCTCTTTGACTGCTTTGTTCATTTCCTTCTCTTTCATTTTTATAATTTTTTCATAAATCAGATCCTCTATTTCTCCATCAGAAAGATGCGACTCGCCCAGACCTACCGGCTTGAATGGTTTCGCTAATTCTTTTTTATACGATCGCTTAAATATTTCCAAATCAAGTTTCAGCTCTGCATTCACTACCTTCCCGTGTTCGCTTTCGAGCTGTTCAGTAATGTCTTTTATCTTTTTCATAATCGTCTTTGGGGTGATACCATGCTTTTTGTTGTAGGCCAGCTGAATATTGCGGCGACGAGTGGTTTCTTTTATCGCGTAATCCATGGCATTGGTCATGATGTCAGCATATAGAATAACCCTTCCCTCACTATTTCGTGCAGCACGACCAATAGTTTGAATGAGAGAAGTTTCTGAACGCAGAAATCCTGCTTTGTCAGCATCGAGGATGCCAATTAGCGCCACTTCTGGCAGATCGAGCCCTTCACGTAGTAAATTGACTCCAACTAACACATCAAATTCCCCTTTGCGGAACTGTGTAAGTATTTTTATTCTTTCCATTGTCTTTATATCGCTGTGTAAATATTCTGCCTTTATTTTTTTATCCTTCAGATACGTAGATAGGTCCTCCGCCATTTTTTTTGTCAGCGTCGTCGCCAAAATACGGAAACCAGCTTTAATTGTTTTTTCTGTTTCTAAAATAAAATCAGAAATCTGGCCTTTATAATTATTTTTTTCACTTACCCCTCGCAGAATAATCTCTGGATCCACCAATCCTGTCGGACGAATGATTTGCTCTACAACTTGCTCGCTTTGAGTTCTCTCTTGTTCACTCGGAGTAGCGCTGACATAAACTACTGGACCGATACGTTCTTTAAATTCTTCATATTTTAGAGGCCTATTGTCTTTAGCGGAAGGTAGACGAAAGCCATATTCTACAAGAGTATTCTTGCGAGAAGCATCACCAGCATACATACCCTGGAGTTGGGGCAGGGTGACGTGTGATTCATCAATAATGGTTAGAAAACCCGTCTTTGGAAAGTAAGAAAGCAGTGTTTCTGGTGGCTCGCCTTCATTTTTGCCCGATAAGTGCCTTGAATAATTCTCAATACCGTTACAGTACCCAACTTCCTTTATCATCGCCAAGTCATAATTAGTCCGGCGCTTGATACGTTCCCCCTCTAAAAGTTTCCCCTCTTTTTTAAATTTTTTAAGTTGTAAGTCTAACTCTTTTTTGATATCAACAATCGCCTTTTTCTTTTTCACTTCCTCAGTAATGAAATGTTTAGCTGGGAAAATGAAAATATTTTTTTCTTCTTTGATTATTCTAGAAGACACTGGGTCAATTTTAATTATTTTATACAAAAGTGCGCCCTTCATCTCAATTTGGTACATCACAGTCTCCGAAACTGGCATAAATTCTACCCGAGAACCGATAGAACGAAAAGTTCCCGGGGTAAGGTCTGCGTTTGTACGTTCAAAATGGATTTTGATTAGAGACTTCATTAATTCCATGCGATCCATCTTCTGCCCAACCTCCAACTTCAAATTTACTTTCTCGTATTCTTCTGGAGAACCCAAACCATAAATACATGAGACAGAAGCGACTATAATGACGTCATGTCTAGTGAGTAAAGCTTGTGTCGTCGCATGGCGAAGCATATCTATTTCTTTATTAATAGAAGCATCTTTCTCAATATATGTATCAGAAGCCGGCATATAGGCTTCGGGCTGGTAGTAGTCATAGTATGAAACAAAGTAATGCACCGCCGCATCGGGGAAAAATAATCGAAACTCTTGCGCTAATTGTGCAGCTAAAGTTTTATTGTGTGCTATCACCAATGTCGGTTTATTGTATTGCGCTATCACATTTGCCATAGTAAAAGTCTTACCTGTTCCTGTGGCGCCGAGCAATGTCTGCTTTTTCATGCCCTTTTCTAGACCTTGCGCCAACTCCAAAATAGCTGCTGGTTGATCCCCCGCAGGTTCCCATGGTTTGTGTAATTTAAAAATACCCCCACTATTCGCCTTTTTCGACATTCAATTATCCTATCACAAATAGATAAATTGTTTACTCAACCAAATAGTCAACCCATAAAAAACTATCATAAGCCTTTACCACAATATGATAAGCCAACGCAGAGCTTATTATTGTAAATATTAAAAAATATACTAATGTTTTATTAATCCTATGCATAACTTTATATTAACATTTTTAATAAACTTTGTGGCTACAAATAATCCCTCGTCATCACTCGAGATTTTCTCAGCCCACCCCTCGCAGTTTTGTGTGTTCGCAAAACATCGCTGTGGTCCGCACAGAAACGAAAAAATCTCCGCAGGGAGATTATTTTCTTTCTGTGC
>CALRAE010000014.1 GCA_943350445.1 Candidatus Nomurabacteria bacterium | reverse complement strand
TGTGCGCCCAGTTGGAATCGAACCAACGACCTTATCCTTAAAAGGGATCTGCTCTACCAGCTGAGCTATGGGCGCATAACTGATTTGAATCTAAAATATATATGAAATAAGGCCAAAAATCAAGATAGCTACAATTTAGTATCTACAGCAATTCAAGTAACTCACCTATATCGTCTATAAAAAAGTCTGGCGCCGGACTGTCTAAATTATCCTTGTGAAAACCATACGTGGCACGAATAGTCTTAGTGCCCGCATTTTTACCAGCTTCTATATCGAAATGAGAATCACCTACCATCACTGTCTTTGTTGGAATTTCCTTCAAGTATGTTAAGGCTTTTAAAAGTGGGTCAGCATGGGGTTTTAATTTTGTGGTATCTTCAGCAGAAATAACCACATCAAAAAAGTGAGCAATGCCAGCATTTTCTAGAGTCTGGAAAGAAGTTATTTTGGAGCGACTAGTCACAGCCCCCATTTTATATCCCCTCTTTTTTAAACTATTTAAGGTTTTTGAGGAATTTAAAAAAAGCCTAGATAAATGTAAATTCTTTAGTTGAAAGTCTCGATGTGTTTCGAGTAATTTTTCTACATCTTTACTTGAACCAGAAAGCGTGAGGTAAAAATCTGGAAACGATTTACCAATATTTTGAGCAATGACTTTTCGTTCTGGTAATTTATATCCAAATTTAGCAAGAGCGTATTCAGTAGAATTTATAATAAAATCACTAGTATCTAAAAGCGTTCCGTCTATGTCAAAAAGAATGGTGGTGATATTTTTCATATAAATCCTAAAAGGCTTCAAGTAAAAACTGCTCAAAGGCGGATTCAGCATCTTTGCCCTCTTTCCGCACTTTAGGCAAAAGATAACTAAGACAAGAAATAGAGGTCTGAAGTTCAACAAGCGAAAACTTTCGAAAATCTTTCTTCAAAATCATATCTTTAATCTTCCAAAAAAGGACACCAATGAGCTCTTCCATCACCACCCCTTTGTCGACTGCTTGACGGAAATAAATCCAAAGGTTTAATTTGTCTTTCTGTGCGAAAGCGTTGGCCACCATAAAATTGTCAAATTTTTCTTTTTTCTCTTTTGGTAATTCAAAGACATTTATTTTAGCATTGACCTTTTTAAAAGCTTCGAGTATCGGTTTGTTGAATTTACCCTCCAGAAATATAAAAGAATTAGCTGATTCAGCCATAAATTGAAGTCTGCTAAAGATAAAATATCTGGTTTCTTCATACTCGAGAATGTTCTGAAAAATAGTAACAGATGAGGCAAAAAAAAGACTGGAACCAGAATAAAGGCTCTCTATTTGAAATGGATTAAAATCATTTCTGCTGATTAAAAAATGTTCAGTACTGGCTGGGACAGATTTCAAAAACTTTTCATAAGCAAGATTTTTATTCTTAATGTCATCCCCAGAAAAAATATATAGCATAAGTATTTATACAAACAATTAGAGCCTAACTTTTTTTTTATATTCTAAGTAGTGAATACCATACTTCTTTGTAAGCTCTTCTTCTTCCTTCTCTAGGAAAACAAATCTCATGATTAATAGAGAAATAAAAGTGACTAAAATAACGAAAAAGGCATTAGCAAGAATGCCAAATCCAAACATTAAAATAAAAAGGCTAAAATAAGTAGGATGCCGAGTATATAAATATGGGCCCTTAGAAAAAGTTTCCTTACTTAAATTATCTATCTTTAAGTTTCTAGAAGTATACTGTGCCCATAGAATAACTAAACTAGCAAAACCAATTAGAAAAATTCCTAGAACCATAAAAATAGGATTCGTAAAAATGGTTGTTTTAAATAAAAAATCCAAGTAGACACCCGCCAAAAATAGAATTAAAAATATGACGTAGGAATGAGCTAAAATGCGATGCACTTTGGTTCTTTTTAAATTTTCTTCTTTAGTCTCTTCCATCTCTTGATTCTAGCACAAAAATAAATTATTTCACGCTCATTTCACCTCTCCAAAGTTATCTCCTGAACCAAAATGTACTAAAAGCGGAATATCAGTTTTATAATGTAAATACGACCTTTCTAGCACCTCTTGCATTGCTTTTTCGATTATTTTTGAGGCCTTTTCTAATATGCCCTCTTCTATCTCATAGACAAGCTCGTCGTGAATCTGTAAAACAAGGTGCACTTTGTTTAAAAGGCCTGAAGTCTTCAAATCTTCTTCTATATAACGAATGGCAAGCTTTATAATGTCAGCAGTGGCTGTCCCTTGAATCGGCGCATTGGTAGCAGTACGTTCTGCCATGTTTTTCAGAAATGGAATTCGAGAATTTATGTTTGGGAAATATCTGCGTCTACCAAATAGAGTTTCGGTAAAAGAATTTTTCAAAGCATTTTTTTTTACCTCTTCGAGATAGTCTCGCACACCTGAAAATTGATTAAAATAATTGTCATAGAATTTCTGCGCATCCTCTCTCGTTCCCCCAAGATTCTTGCGCAAAGCAGAGACCCCCATACCATAAATTATTCCGAAATTTATCACTTTCGCCTGCCGACGCATTTCACTATCCACTTTCTCAATGGGGACACCAAAAACAAAAGAGGCCACACCCGAATGAATGTCCTTCCCCTCCTTAAATATCTGGGTCATATTCTTATCACCGGAAAGCATCGCGGCCACACGTAATTCAATCTGGCTATAATCAAAAGTACAGAGTTTGTGCCCCTTTTGCGCGATAAATGCATTACGGATCCTTTTGCCTAATTCAGTCTTTATTGGCAAATTCTGTAAATTGGGATCTTGAGAAGAAAATCTACCAGTTGTACTACCGTTTTGTAGGAATTTAGCATGCAGCCTACCATCGGGAGCTACCATTTGAGGAATGACGTCAATATAAGTAGAAAGTAATTTCTGTAACTCTCGATAAGCCATAATTTCGGTGATAATTGGGTTTTTATCCTCTAGCTCTTCTAAAACAGAAATTTTAGTCGAAAAGTTGCCATTCGCACCCTTCTTCGCCGACCTCGATCCCGATTTAATACCCATCTTCTCGAACAGCACTTCCCCCATTTGCTTTGGAGAATTTATATTAAATTCAGTACCTGCCATTTTATATATTTTTATTGTTAACTTATCTAATTCTTTATGGTACTCGCTTGCTAAACTTTCAAAATATTTTTTGTCTACCAAAATTCCATAGTCCTGCATCTTTTTTACTATATGCATTATTGGATGCTCTATTTCTTCATATACAAATGTCTGCTTTTTTTCTTTTAATTGTTCGAAAATATATTTATAGGCAACTTCAAAAGAGTTGGCGCTTGCAAATAACAACATATCTTCGAGTTGAGGATTTGAAATATCAGAATTTACCAACCAGAGAGCAATACTGGCTTCTTGGAGCTTGATAGGATCAATCTTTTCATTAACCTCACCCGGCTTTTGGCCATCCTCTCCTGTCAGGAGAGGGGCTGGGGATGAGGTGGAAATGTTTTCAAAAAAACTCTTCAACCGCATAAACAGGCTCCTGAATTCAAATAGAGCAAAAGTTTTTTCTATCTTTTTTGAATCTGCATTTTCCCAAAAAGTTTTCTCGGGTAAGGTAAAATTTATCGGCGCATCAGTTCGAATAGTTGCTAAAGTTTTTGAAAACAGAGCTTCATCTTCGTTGTTTTTAATTAGTTCTATAATTCTCGAGGTAAGGCCTGCTTTTTTAAAAACCTCGTCGTCTTCGCGTATTTTTTTATAAATTTCTTCAATGGTTCCAAAATTAGTGATCAAGGTCGTTGCAGTTTTTTCTCCAATGCCTTTTATACCCTTAATATTATCTGAGGTATCTCCACGTAATCCTTTATAATCAGGCAGAAGCACTGGTTTAAATCCGAAACGCGTCACCACTGCATCTTCATCGTACAAAATGACATCATTGATTCCCTTTTTCAGGGTATATACTTGCACTTTTTTATCATCAACTAATTGCATCGTATCCATATCTCCGGAGGCAATGATAATATGTAGATTTTTATCTTTTTTATATTGTTCACATATCGTACCAAGCACATCGTCTGCTTCGAAACCAACGCTATCGTAGATAGGAATATTAAAAGCTTCAAAAATGGCCCGTGAATTTTTCAACTGAAAGATTAGAGCATCATCAGTTTTAGCTCTTCCAGCTTTGTATGCATCATAAGCGTGATGTCTGAAAGTTTTACCGGGTAAATCATAACAAGCCACAATATAATCTGGCTTTAGGTCAGTCACAATTTTCATTATCATACTCGCAAGCCCGTAGAGTGCACCCGTAGGCTCCCCCTTGGATGACAAGAACTCCGGCAAAGCATGATAGGCACGGTGAATTATGGCATGAGAATCGAGCAATACTAGGGTTTTTGGGTTCTGTTTATTGTCTTTAGGCATTATGTAAATAATATCATTTAATATACAATATATACATAATGCCTTTATTTGACGAAGAAAAACAAAATAAACAACTAGAAGAACTGCACAAGGAAGAGGAAGAACAACTTGTTGCAACATTGGCAGAGTCAAAATACAGTCTCCCTTATATTGACCTATATCGCCTCGGCATAGACAATGAATCTTTGAGAGCAATACCACAAGAAGACGCCATCAAGATGAATGTGGCGCCTTTTAAACTTTTCGGAAAAAATATTTACATTGCTGTTCGTTCACCATCTGAAGATCTTTTTACAACACTAAAAGATACAATGGAAAGAAAAAATCTAGTTCCTACGTTCTACATGGCCTCAAGCGCTAGCCTAAACAAAGTTTGGGACAGATATCAAGAAATCTCAATGGCTGAAGATTCTAAGATCGGAGGCTTGGACATTTCTCCTGAAGTTTTAAGGGATATAGCAAAAAATATTAAACAAATGCAAGACATTGAGGGACTAGTACAAGAAGCACTAAAGGGAAACAAAATTCACAAGATTTCTCGCTTGCTTGAAATAATTTTAGCGGGTGCTATAGCCATAAAAGCTTCAGATATACATATCGAACCAGAGAAGGGGCGGGGGCGACTGCGACTGCGCCTCGATGGTGTACTGCAAGATATAAATTTCTTTGGACTTGATATATATCGTTTACTAAATTCACGCATAAAACTCCTCTCTGGCATGAAACTAACTGCCAACATAGCGCAAGATGGACGTTTTAGTATTATGGAGGAACAAGAAGAATTGAGCATCCGTACTTCTCTTATTCCTGGGGCATATGGCGAGTCAATCGTGATGCGTATTTTGGATCCAAAATCTATCCAAGTAAAACTCGAAGATATAGGGATAGAGTCCTATCTATTTTCTATAATAGAGAAAGAAATTGCAAAACCGAACGGACTGATCCTGGTCACTGGTCCGACTGGTTCCGGAAAAACAACCACACTTTATGCTTTCCTGCGAAAAATATATTCCCCAGAAATAAAAATAATAACTATTGAGGACCCGATCGAATATCATTTGACTGGTGTTACCCAAACTCAGACAAATGATCAAAAAGGTTATACATTCTTAGAAGGATTGCGTTCTGCTCTCCGCCAAGACCCAGATGTCGTGATGGTCGGAGAAATCCGCGACAAAGAAACAGCCGAAATCGCTGTGCAATCAGCCCTGACTGGTCATATCGTTTTCTCAACTCTCCACACCAATAACGCTGCTGGTGTAATCCCCCGCTTGATCAACCTTGGAGTTAATCCGAAAATCCTTGTTTCCGCCCTATCTCTATCTATCGCTCAACGCCTAGTCCGTAAACTCTGTCAGTTCTGTAAAAAAGAAGGTGAGCCAACACCTGAGAATATTGCAACTATAAAATTAGTCATAAACAGCATGAAAGAAGAAGGAAAGGACATAATAAAATATCTGCCAAAATATAATATAGAATCTAATTCTTCTTTCAAAGTTTTCTCCCCTGTTGGTTGTGAGAAATGTAATAAAACAGGCTACAAAGGACGAATAGGTATCTTTGAAGCAATTAGAACCGATGAGGCAATAGAGAAAATTATGCCAGAAAATCCAAGTGAACGTGAAATCAAAAAAGTCGCCCGCACCCAAGGCATCCTCTCTATGCGCCAAGACGGTGTAGTGAAAATCTTAAACGGTATCACTTCAATAGAAGAAGTGCAAAGTGTGGTGGACTTAAATGAAGAGTAGAAGTTTTTTGTTATAAATTAAGTAATATTTTTTTATATTGCTATTTTAGTATATCAACAATTTTTGATGTTGCATGTTCCATGAAAAATATGAAATTCATAGTATCATTAACCTTAAGACTATTGACAAGATCAGTATCCTCAGTTTCTTTTGTTGCTTGTTCTAACTTCATTGACCACTCCCTTGGAGGAATATTTTGTCTTTTTGGTATACCTTCTTTTTCTCTTATTGGATCAAGATATAAATCAAGTGCTTCTGAATAAACAAGGGCTTTATTAATTTTTTTTTCTAGATCAAATTCTTTTACTCTTAAAGAGGTATTATTTTGCTGTGAATATATCAAGAAACCATCACTTACTATTAATAAAACTAATAATACCCCAATAATAATATTTTTATTCATTAATATATCTAATTCATTACTTATGATACTCTAAAGAGTCGATAACATTTTAGAAAATTTATCTTTTAATAGAAAATACTCGTAAAGTATAACATTAAAAGAGAAGTAGAAACAAGCAAAGAAATTACAAAATACCGTCTTGTAACTTTTATATCATCTCTCCCTTAAATACGCACACAGCAGGGCCACGAAGAATAATTTCTCCTTTGTTATTTTCCGATAGATACAGATTTCCACCGGGAAATTCTAATGTTATCTCACCTAAGTTTTTGTTCTCTTTTTCCAAAATCGCATATACAGCGCAAGCGCCAGTACCACAGGCAAGAGTCACCCCACAACCTCGTTCCCAAACTTTTACTTTAAAATGACTGTCGGTGACTTTTTCTACCAACTCTACATTTATTTTGTTTGGGAAATGAGAATTATTTTCTATCTTTGGGCCAATATCTGATATATTAATCTTTGAAACATCTTTTACAATCCCTACTGCATGCGGATTACCCATGGAGACAAATTCCAGCGAAATATTTTCTAAAGTAAGAGAATTTTTAGGAAAATCCGCATGCGAAAATACTGGAGCTCCCATGTTTACAGAAAAACTACCGTCCTCATTACACACCACCTTCTTTATCCCCGCCCTCGTATCAATAGATACTTCTTTCGCACCAGATTTGATGTGATCTAGAAAAAATTTTGCAGTGCATCGGACTCCATTGCCACACATTTCTGCCACCGTGCCATCTGCATTATAATAATTCATAAAACAATCAGCCTGAGCAGAAGATTTGACAAGTATTAAACCATCAGCCCCTATGCCAAAATGCCTATCGCATAAAGTTTTCACTTTTTTAACATCAAATGACTTATCACGATTGTCTATCATAATAAAGTCGTTTCCGGTACCCTGATATTTATAAAATTCTTTCATATTCTAACCAGTCTAGCTTATATAGCCTTTTTTAACCAATAATTCAGCACTAAGTATGCTTCCACCTGCTGCACCACGTATTGTATTATGCGACAAAGCCACGCATTTCCAACCTAGAACAGAATCCTCTCTAAGACGACCCACACTGACAGTCATACCATTCCCTAAATATCTATCAAGCTTGGTTTGAGGCCTATTTTCTTCTTCAAAATATTTTATAAATGGTTTTGGTGCTGAAGGTAACCCTAAAACATCTAGTGGATTTTTAAAATTCTCTAAGGCTTTAATGAGTTGATCTTTTGAAACTTTTTTCCCAAATTGAATATTAATGGTTGCCAAATGTCCATCTGAAACTGGCACACGAATGCAGTTCGCAGAAATATTAATTTTTTTATTTAAAATAAATTCACCTTTTTTTGTCTTATTTATCTTGCCAAAAATCTTTTGTGGTTCTTGCTCAGACTTTTCTTCTTCACCACCAATGTAGGGTATTACATTGTCTACCATCTCTGGCCACGTATCAAATGTTTTACCTGCGCCAGAAATTGCCTGATAAGTAGAGACGATTACTTTTTTGTGGTTAAATTTATCCCAAGCATGGAGCAGAGGGACATACGACTGAATAGAACAATTGGGTTTCACAACGATAAATCCAGTCGTCCAGCCACGATTTTTCTTCTGTATTTCAATCATCTCAAGATGGTGTGGATTAATTTCAGGCATTATCATAGGAACATCGGGTGTCCATCTATGAGCAGAATTATTAGAAACAACTGGTAGCCCCACCCCAGCATATGCTTCCTCAATTTTTTTTATGAACTCCTTGTCGGCATCTATAGCACAAAAAACCAAACTACACTGTTTAGAAATAGTCTCTATGTCATCTTCAACAGAATATATGATAAGGGAGCCTAATTTTTTCCCTGCTGATCTTCTAGAGGCTGCAACAACGGCTACAGTAAACCATGGATGATTTTTTAAAAGAGACATCAAGCGCTGTCCCACCATTCCGGTCGCCCCCAGTATCCCAACTTTTATTTTGCTTTTTTTTTTGGTTTTATTTTTTTCCATTGCTTATTCTAGTACCACCCCCGGCCGGATTGAATGTATTTTTGACATATATAGGTATGTTCTTTAAAACCGCCGGTTTTATTGTTTTAGGGTGAATAACTTTTGCCCCATTGTATGCCATTTCTTCTGCTTTTTCATAAGTTATTTCTGGAATAAGGAGAGCGTCTTTCATCTTTTTAGGATCCTCTGTCATGATACCATCAACATCGGTCCATATCTCGATCATCTCTGCATCGAGAGCGGCACCCACGAGAGAAGCAGTGTAATCAGAACCGCCACGACTGAGAGTTGTCGTTCTTCCATCTTCTGCGCTTCCAATAAATCCCCCCATAATATAGAGGGTAACTTTTCCGCCCAAGGCGGATCCGCCTCTGGCGGAGAAACAATCATCCATGAGTTTGTAAGACTTTTCTATATACACATTTGCGCTACCGAAACTATCATCAGTTTTGATAATACGCCTAGAATCTACAAATTCACATGGAACCCCCCTACTTTTTATGGCCTCGCCTATTGTGTAAGAAGAAAGTTGTTCACCAAAACTCATAACGGCATCAAGGGCAGATAGCGAAAGCTTTTTGGCTGAAAAAATATTTTTTACTATTTCTTCTAATTCAGAATATTTTTTATTTATTTCCTGCAATACTTTTTCTTGGTTTTTCTTATTAATTAATTCTTTAATAGCTTGTTCATGCCTCCCGCAAATAGCCTTCAAAATTATCTTGTATTTAAGATCCGCTTTAGAGGCAAGGTTTGCAAGCATCACGAGGTCATCGGTGATGCCACTCAAAGCAGATACCACTATAACTATGTTGTCCCTCTTACTCTTCGCATCCAAAACAATATCGATAACTTTATTAATATTAGAGGCATGGGCTACCGATGTACCCCCAAATTTCATAACTTTTATATGACTTTGAGTTTTTATCGAATGGGTCATAATTTTAAATTATCTTTAATGCTTTTCATTGCCTTTTGTATATCTTTTTTATCCCCAAATGCACTCAGGCGAATATAGCCTTCTCCTTGTGGTCCAAATCCAGAACCTGGAGTCACGACAACATATGCCTCTTTTAATAATTTATGGAAAAATTCGAAAGAAGTTAAATTGTTTGGAGTCTTTACCCAAACATACGGAGCATGTTCCCCACCGAAAACTTTAAAGCCGAGTTTCGAAAGACTTTCTTTAATCAACTTTGCATTACTCATATAATAAGTAATTATTTTTTTATTTTCTTTTTGGCCAGTATTTGATAGCACAGCCAAAGCTCCTTCAGTAGATATATTTGAAGCTCCGTTAAACATCGTGTTTTGACGTCTAGCCCAGAGAGAATTAATTTTTCCTTTTTCTGTACCTTCAGCTACTAAATCCATCGGCACGATAGTGAAGCCAAGCCGAACACCAGTAAACCCAGCCCACTTAGAAAAACTATTTATTTCAATGGCACATTTTTTAGCCCCTTCTATTTCATAAATACTCTTTGGTAAAGAATCGTCCGAAATATATTCAACATATGCAGCATCAAAAATAATTACTGCTTTATTTTTAAGAGCATAATCAACAAAGACTTTGAGCTGTGCTTTAGTGGCTACAGCACCCGTCGGATTGTTTGGACTGCAAACATAAATTATATCTACTTTTTCTTTCGGTGGAGATGGAATAAATCCATTTTCTTCATTACATTCCATGTATACCAAACCCTCGTATTTGCCATCTTTAAATCCGCCAGTTCTCCCAGCTATGACATTACTATCGACATACACTGTATAGACAGGATCCGCGACTGCTACCATATTGTCTATCCCAAAAATAGATTGAATATTAGCTGAATCTGACTTTGCCCCATCGCTGATAAAAATCTCATCAATACTTAAATCAATATTTCTTTTTTTATAAAAATCAACTAGAGAGGTGCGAAGCCTCACATCGCCCTGTGCATTACCATAGCCTGTGTATGTTTTTTTGCTCGCAAGTTTTTTTACTCCTTCTTTTAAACCTTTGATGACACTTGGAGTTAGAGGTTGAGTTGTGTCGCCAATACCAAGCCGAACAAGCTTTACGCCGGGATTTTTTTCTATAAAATCTTTGGTGTGTTTAGCTATTTCAGAAAATAAATACGCACCCTGTAATTTATCGTAATTTTTATTAATGGTAGCCATTTATTTTTATCTAATCTAAATTAATTTTAATCCTTTCAAAGCCTTTTCAACTAAAACTTTATTTTTATCTTCAAGTTTAGTAAGTGGCAACCTTAAACTGTTTTCGATCAATCCCATCATAGATAGAGCCGCTTTGACTGGAATCGGGTTAGATTCAATAAAATTTACATTCATTAGTTCAAGTATCTGGTGGTGTAACTTTTTTGCTTTTTCTATTTTTCCTTCTAGAGCTAAGTGAATCATCTCAGAAAATAACTTAGGGACTTCGTTACAGACTACAGATATACATCCCTTACCTCCGAGAGCAATCAACTCTAGGGCAATAGCATCATCACCAGCAAGCACGACAAAGTCTTTCGGGCCGTTTTGCTTAACTCCATTTATAATCTCCACCATTTGTTTGATAGAACCTGAAGCTTCTTTGACGGCTACAACCGTCGGAACTTCCCTCGCAATTCTTAGGATAGTTTGAGGTAGAACATTTGATCCAGTTCTTCCGGGAACATTATAAATAATGATGGGAAGGTCTACGGCTTTAGCTATTTCTTTATAGTGAAGCACGAGACCGTTTGGCATTGGTTTGTTGTAGTAGGGGGTTACATGAAGCAAGCCATCCGCTCCAGCAATTTTGGCTAATTTAGAAAAATGAACTGCCTTTTTTGTGTCATTTGAACCTGCACCGGCAATTACTGGGACTTTTTTTGAGACTTTTTTAACTACTGCAACTACTTTCTGAATAACAGTAACATATTCCTCTTCACTCAAAGTAGCAGCCTCCCCAGTCGAACCCACGACGACAATAGCGTCCACCCCTCCCTTTAACTGATACTCAACTATTTTTTCAAGCGCTGGTAAGTCTAAATCGCCATTTTTTTTAAATGGTGTGACGATTGCTGGTATGGATCCAAAAAAAATTATATTTTTCATTTGCTTAATTTTGTAGTTTTGGTTTTTATGAATGGTCTGGCTGGGAGAGGGACCCAGAGAACCGAGGACCTGAGTAAAAATCTAAAACTATAAAATTATATTTATAATAAATCTTCAAAAGTGTGTACCCCCTTTTTATTTTTAATCATCTCCGCTGCCTTCAAAGCACCCTTTGCAAATCCCACTCTATTATACGCCTGATGAGAAAAAGTTATTTTGTCAGCCGAACTATCGAAAACAACTTCGTGAAAGCCAGGGTTGTGTCCAGCACGCACTGAATTAAAATGTAAATTTTTAATTTTATCAGAAATCTTTAACGCCGTACCTGAAGGGCTGTCTAGTTTCGCCTTGTGGTGCACTTCCAATCCATAGACATCGTACTCGGGAAACTTGGCAAAAAGTTTGGAAGCTGTATCCATCATTTTGAAAAAAATATTAACTCCAACTGAAAAATTCGGACTATGGATCAGTCCAATTTTATTTTTCTCAACTATTTTTTTTACCACATCTAATTTGTCAGACCATCCAGTTGTGCCAACCACCATATTCACCCCCAGCTTTGAAACTTCTTCAATATTTTTTAGCACTACATCTTTGGATGTAAAATCAATAGCTATATCTGCTTTTTTTATACCTTCTAAATCAAGTCTTTCACTTTTGTTTGCATTTTTATTTTTAAAACTAATAGATACAACTTCAAAAATCTCTGAATCACGACACAGAGCGTCGATCTCTTTACCCATCTTACCGTAACCTATCAAGGCGATTTTGATCTTATTTGCCATTATTCAAGAGTAGCAAAACCAACTTGGTTTATCAATAGTACCCCTAGTTATACACATCTAAAACCACATTGACTTGCCAGAATCGTGCTAAAATTAAAGCATTAACAGATTAAAAGCTCAAAGTAAAATTAAAAAATAATATGAAATCAAAAACCCTTCAAAACATAAAATCAATCCTCTTCGCTCTAGCCATAGTACTAGGTACTAGCTATGTATCTGCAGCATGGACTGCGCCCACACTTCCTCCACCAGGAGGCAATGTTTCTGCTCCCTTAAATGTGGGAGGTAATGATGT
>CALRAE010000013.1 GCA_943350445.1 Candidatus Nomurabacteria bacterium | reverse complement strand
AATTGGTCTATGAGTTATTTTATAACGCTAATTTTAATATTGTTTACATACATGAGCCTGTGGTTCGTGGTCTCTTTGCTCAAAAAAAGAAATGATGTAGCTGATGTGGCATGGGGGCTGGGGTTTGTACTGATGACATGGGCTTCTTTCTTCCTTTCGGGCGATTCAGGTACACGAGGAATACTGGTAGGAGCGCTCGTGAGCATTTGGGGCTTGCGTCTGGCGTGGCACATACACACGCGCAACAAGGGCAAGGCGGAGGACTATCGGTACCTCGCGTGGCGGAAAGAATGGGGCAAGTGGTTTTACCCGCGGTCGTATGTGCAAGTGTATCTTTTGCAAGGTGTATTTTTGTTTCTCATCGTTCTGCCAGTACTGCTTATCAACAAGAATGCAGGCGGAGATATCGGTTTACTCGATTTCTTAGGCGTAGCGGTGTGGCTCTTTGGTTTTTATTTTGAAGCTGTTGGTGATGCACAACTCGCCCGATTTATTAAAGATCCGGCACACAAGGGTAAGTTGATGCAAAGCGGTCTATGGGCATATACTCGACATCCAAATTATTTTGGTGAAGTAATCCAGTGGTGGGGCATTTGGCTTATCGCACTCTCTGTTTCGGGTGGCTGGCTTGGTATCATCGGGCCGATCACTATAACCTTTTTGATTTTGAAAGTTTCTGGTATCCCCATGCTTGAGAAAAAAATGGAAGAGAATCCGGAGTTTACGGAGTACAAGCATAGGGTCAGTGTTTTCATTCCTATGCTACCTAAAAAATCATTACGAGATACAGTCGATAGATTTGAGGGTTGGTCCGGACCTTAATTTTTTACTAAAAAGTCAAATTTAAAAACAATCATAAAATATTATTTTTTTACTATTGAAAGTTTTTTAAGTTCCGATGTTGGAAAAGAAAATGGCAGAGCACCTAGATTTTGCGGCGCATAAAAGACGAGTTAGTGTTCTTAATACCCATGTTACCTAAAAAATAGTATAATAAAGATGTCGATACATTATATAAATAAAAAAAATATATGAAAAATTATTTTATTATAGGTGCCGGTCTTTCGCTTTTGTTATCTTTATATTTGTGGTTTAACGGTCAAACCGATCAAAGTTTTTTTGTCGCTTTTTGGGTTCCTTCCATCCTTTCGCTTGGTGTTCTTTTGAAAAAATAGAAGGTATGCCAAATACGTATATTTTTATTGCTGGAGTAATAATCACAGCTATAGTTATTTTTGGTATCTGGAAGAACAGATAATCTATGATTAACTTTGACTTTATTGGATTATTTATATTACTTGCGGGATTTATCATCGGTCTTGGCGCGGTGACAGTTATTGATATTCATGGATTTTTAGGTCGAAAATCAAGTTATTGGACTGAGGCGACAACACGGACACATAAAGTTACAAAGCCACTTATTTGGGTGGGTATTTTCCTAGCTATCATTGGTGGCATTCTATTCTTTAGAAACGAGCCATTTTTTGGAGTGCCGATGTATCTCGCGCTCATTTCTATCGTGCTTGTATTAAACGGCCTGTTTTTATCTTTTCGTGTAAGTCCATATCTTTTGCAAAAAGAAAAAGAAGGACGCGCGAGCGAACTGTTACCGGAGTCTTGGCAAAGAAAAATAATAGTCGGTCTTATTTTTTCTGATCTTGGATGGTGGGGGTCTCTCGCACTAGTCGTTTGGTATCTTGTTACAAAATAATATGACTCGACAACATCCAATAAAAGTTTTTGTTAATGACAAGATGCAAAAGAAATACATCTATACACTGACCGAGCCCGTCGGAAGAAACTTTGATCCGCGATTTAAGCCGGATCTAAGCCCAAAGCAAATGCTCGCAATCGGTGTTTTTGGTGGGGTGTACATGCGTGATTGTACAAAAGAGTTTCCTAAAGATTGGTTTACAAAAGCAAAGTTTCAAAAAAATGGTATTTACAAGCATGACCCAAAAATAAATTTTTTTGGTGTGAATGCCAGCCAGCCATTGTCAGTGTGGCAAGCTAAAGGGTGGATTCATCCGCAAGATCCGCGTGGATGGTTTCAGTGGTATTGCAGATATTTCATGGGGCGTAGAACTCTCGACGACGAGAAGCAAATAAAAAGGTGGGTGGCTATGCGTAGACACATCACACAGGTTATAAATAATTGCAGGGCTGGAGATATTTTTTGCCGGCCACGGCAAAGACAAGCCATTTTACACTGGGCGTATGATTCGAGAAAAATGTAATTCAAGGGAGCAATCCCCGCCGTTTTATAATATCTCCTAAAAACGGCGGGGATTTGTGCGCGCACTGGGTGGGTGGGGCAAGCACATACAGATTTGTTTGTGCCTTAGCACAATCCATATTCTTTGAGTTACCACTAAACTCTCTCGAAGCCACCGAGCGAACGCACACAACGCCGAAGCAGCCAGCGCGAGCGAATGCGAGCGGGCTATACGGAGGCGGTTGTGTGTGGTTCGCGGACGTTAGAGCTACCACTAAACGCGGATATGGGTGCGCCTCGGTCGCCGTGAGGGCGGAGAAAAGAGCAGTCAAAAATGTTAAAATAAGATTGCTCTTTTCGGAGACTGAAACGGCGAAGCAAAATTAAAAATTTCCTTTCCATTTCTTTTTCCGCTTCGCGGTGGAGGGGTGGGGGGAGGAGACGCGAGAAAAATGCAAGGAAATTTTTTGGTTTTTGCACACGCGAGTCCGCGAGCGTGTCCGAGGCGCACATCATTGGTCGTCAGGGTTTAATTCAAAATACATTCGAACTTTGTTTAATACACACCGCCAGAAATCGAAATCGAGAGTCATCGCGAAAAAATGCAACAAGAAGCACTGATTGAGACGATTAGGTAATCTCACCAAGGGCGACAATTGCAGGAGCGGTGGTAAAAATAGAAGTAAAAAACATACCGGCAATAAAGCTGTCCAGAAACCATAAATCCTACGTTTGCTTTAGAACTTCTTCGATTGCCCCAGTTTTTATCAAAATAATCGCAACGATAATGCTAAGAACAATTATACCGATGTCTCTAGTTAAATTACTTGGTGTGTTTTCGTTCATAACTTTTATATTCATACTACCAAATTTTTCCGGTAAAAGAATTTACGAATTTCTTCAACTAAAATAATTGAAAAAGCGACCAGAACAATGATAAGCCATTCCAAAAGAGAGAGCGGCACAGTGTGAAGGACTTTCTGTAGAAACGGCGTATAGACTGCAGCAAGTTGCAAACATATAACCATTGCAATTACACCTACTAGATACATATTAGAAAAAGGATTCATTTGGAAAATTGATTTACTTTCTGATCTGCAATTCCAAGCATTAAACCATTGGAAGACAGCCATAGTTGTAAGAGCAATAGTCCACCCCTTCGCGAGGTCTGCTTCGAAATACTGGCTGAAAAGATACAGTGTTCCAAGTCCCATTACTGGAGCCATCAAGAGCATCCTCTTAGCCATAAAACCGTCCACAATCCATTTATTTGGTCGCTCAAATTTTCCTTGCATTAGTCGCTTTTCTTTTGGCTCCATAGCAAGGGCTGCCGTCAAAAATCCATCGGTAACAAAATTAAGCCAAATAATCTGAGATGGTAAAAGTGGGATTGGCCATTTTAGAATAAGCGCTCCTGTGATATTAATCACCTCGCCAGTGCTCGTAGAAAAGAGAAAGGTAAGGACTTTCTTAATTGTTTTGTAAATGCTTCTGCCTTCTTCAGCCGCTCCCACTATACTTGCGAAGTTATCGTCTAAAAGCACAATGTCTGAGGCTTCCTTTGCTACTTCTGTTCCAATTTTCCCCATGGCAACACCAAGATCAGCGGCAACAAGAGAAGGTGCATCGTTCACACCATCTCCAGTCATGGCTATGATTTCTCCTCGTTTGCGATAAGCCTGAATGATGCGAAGTTTGTGATCCGGTGTGACTCGCGCAAAGACTGTGGTGCGAGCGAGTTTCTCCGAGAGCTCTCGATCAGACATTTTATCGATTTCTTCCCCAGTAAGAACACTATCGCCTTCGCGCCAAATATCCGCTTCCTTTGCAATTGCCTGCGCTGTGAGACGGTGATCGCCCGTGATCATCACCACCCGCATATCCGCTGTTCGCACTCTTTGCATTGCTTCCTTAACTTCTGAGCGGAGTGCGTCATTCATACCAAAAAACCCAACAAAAGTAAGCGGTGGTATTGCATTCCCATCTACACTCTGCAAAGTATTCTGATTAATAGCATAGGCAAGCACCCTAAATCCTGTTTGGGCAAGTCTATGAAATACTGCCGTGAGATCTCTTTTCTTTTCTTCGCTCAGAGTTTCATTTCCATCTTTACGCCAGACACTTTTGCAAAGCTCGAGTACTTCCTCCGGTGCGCCGATGATAGTAAGAAAATTCTTGCCGTCAACCGCTCGAATTGTGGCGTGATACTTTTTTTGATAGTCAAACGGTAATTCAAAAACTTTCGGTGTTTCCTGCTCTAATGTTTCGTGGCGAAATCCAATTTTTTCAGAAAGCACCAACATCGCCGCTTCGGTTGGATCTCCCGCAATCTTCCAAATACTGCTTTCTTTTAAAAAAAATAGTCGTGCGTTGGCACAAAATGTCGCAATTCTTCCACTAAAAAGCAGTTCGGGATGATTTAAGGGGTTAATAACCTTACCGTCAAGAATTGCTTCGCCTTTTGGCTCGTATCCACTACCAGTGATATTAAAAATTTTTCCGTCCACATACACTCGCTGAATAACCATCTCGTTTCTAGTGAGCGTTCCAGTTTTATCTACAGCAATGACTTGTGTTTGTCCCAATGCCTCCACCGCTTGTAGTCGCTTCACCAACACATTACGCTTTGACATTCTGTAAACACCAGTTGCCAAAACAAGAGTCATGACAATTGGCAAACCTTCTGGAATTATTGAGACCGAAAGTGCCACTGTAGTTATAAACATTTCTTTAAGAGATTTACCGGAAAACACGCCGAGAATAATTAATGAGACACTGATGATGGCTACTGCAACCACAATAATTCGGGAAAGATAGCGGATGTTGGTTTTCAAAGGAATCTCGGTATCAATAGAAGAGATTTTCTGTGCAATTTTCCCAATCTCAGTTCCGAGTCCTGTCGCCACAACAATCGCCGTGCCATTTCCACTCAAAATGTGCGTACCCTTCCATATCATATTTTTCTGATCTGCTACCGCTAGGCGTTCGTCCCGAGGACTCAGCCCCGAGGGATTATCGGCTGGCACCACTGTATCGGTTTTTGTCACTGGCTCTGACTCTCCAGTGAGACTTGCTTCATCAGCTTTTAGAGTATTGGCGAAAATAATCCGCGCATCAGCTGGCACTTTTTCTCCTTCTTGTAATACAATAATATCCCCAGGCATTATCTCGGTATCTGAGACTATAAGTTCTATGTCATCGCGTAATACCGTGGCGCTAGTCTCAGCAAATCTTTTTAAGGCAAGAAGTGTGTTTTGCGCTTTACCTTCCTGAAATGTTCCCAAAATCGCATTAAAAAGAAGTACTATAAAAATAATCAAGGCGTCAACAGCTGATCCCATTATAAAAACAATCCCCGCTGCGGCAAAGAGAATATAAATCAGCGGACTTTGAAATTGCCGGAAGAAAATAAGGAATAAACTATCCACCTTCCCTTCGGGAAGTTTATTGAGTCCGTATTCTTGAAAACGCCTGCCTGCTTCTTCTTTTGTTAAACCGCGCTCACTTGAATGAAGTAAATCAAGAACCTCGGGGACCGTCTTTGTATACCATGAAATTTGTTGCATTATTGCCATAGAATTATTTGATCAATTCCTCAATTGCGACAGGTACCCCAAATTTAAGACACATTTTCCGGGAAGATTAGTAATATACTATTCGTAATTTATATTATATACCCACCAATACCGAAATACTACAATAAACTATTTAACCCTAACTTCTTCGAAAGTAGCGCCTGGACACTTTTAAGATGTGGAAAAGTAGATTTGTTGCTATTTGATATAGAGAGTATAATTAACAGATTATCAATATAAAACAATACTTCCATGGGAATAGGAGATTTTGAAAAACTTGCAAAACAACATCAAGCCAAAGAAGACAACGAAGCAACCTTGCACGCCATTGATCTTAGAGTGCGTGCGGAGTCTGGAGGAAATCTCGAGCAAATGCAACAAAGATACCAAAGATTATTAACTGATCACGAGTCAAAAACAAAATCTGAAATAAGATCACGCATAATTGGAGAGACTGGAACAAACCTTGGAAGTGCTGAAGGGGTTAAACTTGTAGAAGAAAGAACCTTGGCAGAATGGAATAATCTTGTTAAAAACGAAGAGGGATACGAAGGTGGCTTGGTTAAGCGAATTAATGATATAAAAACAGAGATACAAAGACGGGCTGATTTACAGAAAAAATTTGAAGAAATAAATGGAAGATTAAAGCCATTGTGGGCTGAAGAATCTAGAATCTTAGGAGAAATAAAAGACTTAGAAGAAGTTCACCACCTTAATATTCCTCCAAGTTTACTAAAATCACTAAATGAAGTTAGAGAACAAATAACCTCCCAAACAAACGAACTTAGTAAGGCTTTTCCTGGAGACACTGAGTAATTATTCAATGAAACCGAGGAATTCTTTCTCACTTAAAATTTTCACTCCTAATTTTTCGGCATTTTTTAGCTTCGAACCCGGATCTTCCCCTGCTACTACATAAGAAGTATTTTTAGACACAGAGCCGACTACTTTACCCCCAAGAGCTAGTATTTTTTCTTTGGCTATTTCACGAGACATAGTGACAAGGGTTCCAGTAAGAACAAAGTTCTGCCCTGAGAGTTTACCCTTTTTCTTTTTCTCCGACTTTTCTATCACCACCCCGTTTTTCTCTAATTTTTTAATAAAATTCAAATTGTTTTTGTTACCAAAAAAATCACTGACACTTTTCAATACTGCCGGACCTATATTTTCTATATTATCCACTTCGCCTTGATCATGATTAATGGCCGACATCAATTTATCTAAGGTGCCGAAATGGGCAGCCAAATCACGTGCTGTCTCCTCCCCCACGTGAAGTATTCCGAGCGCCCAGAGAAACCTAGAAAGTGGAATATTCTTTTTGTTTTTTATCTCCTCTATGATATTCTCGGCTGATTTTTCTCCAAAACGCTCAAGGGGGGCGATGTCTTCTTTATTTAAAGTAAAAATATCAGCGGCATCAGTTATAAGCCCTTCATCTTTAAAACGAGAGAGGATTTTGGGCCCTAATTCATATATCTCAAAAACGGACACAAAATGCTCTAGATACCTCTCATCTTTAGCTGAACATTTTGAATTAGAACAATAGTAGGCTACAGATGATGGCGAGGAAAGCGGTGAATGGTTTTCTCGGGTCCTCGGTTCTCCGGGGCCCCTCACCCCGGCCAGACCAGCTCTAAAACCATTCTCCGCTTTCTCGCCAATTTCTCTCTTTTCCACCTTACCCCCACATGTGGGACAATGAGTCGGCATTTTAAATTTTTTCTCTTTACCTGTACGCATCCGAGTCAGAACTTCCACCACCTTCGGAATAACATCTCCGGCTTTTTCTATAACTACAGTGTCCCCTATTCGCAAATCCAAACGCTCTATTTGGTCCATGTTGTGTAAAGTTGCCTTTGATACTGTTGAACCAGCCACAAGGGTCGGCTCAAATATAGCAAGTGGTGTAAGCACCCCCGTACGTCCAACATTGACTAAGATTTCCTTTACAACTGTCGTCGCCTTTTCAGCGGGATATTTAAAAGCCACTGCATAACGTGGAGCCTTACCCACTACCCCTAAAATATTTTGTAACTTTAAATCATCAACCGCTATAACTATACCGTCTGTACCATAAGGAAAGTCAGGTCTGATTTTTTCGAATTTTTGAATAAAGGCAATTGCTTCTTCTAGATTTTCACATTTAGCTTCTAATTTCTCAACCTTAAATCCTAAAAGTCGAAGTGATTCGTGCTTTTTGGAATGATTTTTCAAGGCAAGAGAATTTTTTGCTGGGTTTGCGACTACTATATCATAAGCCACAAAATCCAAATGACGATCTTTGGCAAGCTGAGGATCGAGCTGGCGCAAACTTCCCGCAGCCACATTGCGAGTATTAGCAAAAAGCTGTTTACCTTCTTTGGTATTCTGAACATTCAATTTCTCAAGTGTTTTTTTACTTACAAGAGCCTCACCACGAACTTCTAGATGCTTTGGATATGGTTTCTCTAGCAACAACGGAATTGAGTTTATGGTTTTTAAATTCTCTGTAATGTCTTCACCGACAAATCCATCCCCCCGCGTAGCACCTCGCACAAACTTTCCATCTTGGTAAATTAAAGATACCGCAAGACCATCAAATTTTACTTCACAAAAATAATCAAAACTGGCATTTTGAGACAGGAGTTTTTTAATTCTTTTTTCCCAATCATATAGTTCTTCATAAGAAAAAGCGTCATTTAAAGAAAGCATCCTGGTTTGATGCTCTACTTTTACAAATTTATCGAGTGGCTTCCCTGCTACTCTATTCTCTGAAGCATTCTCATCTCGAAATTCAGGATATTTTTCAATCAAATCCTTAAGCTCACGCGTCAAAGAATCATAGACATCATCAGTAACACTGGGAGTGTTTTCTATGTGGTATGCGCTTCTCAACCGCGCTATTTCACTTCGTAGTTTTTTTATTCTTTTCTTGGCTTCAAATTTTTCCATACTAAATTAGTAGTTTACTTCTAGTTGTCGTTCTACGCTATTAGTAGTTGGAACACAAGTCCAGTTTGGGGAACTCCCACCACTTCCATTGTTATATCCTTTTGCAACAAAAGTGGTAGAAACAGGTGAAGCAATCTTTGTTACGTTAATTTTAACACAACCTTGATTTACACTGCCTAAACCGCCAATAGTTTCAATCCAACTATTACTCCCAGAGCCTGGAGCAGAATAATTACTAGTAGTCTTATCCTTAAAAAGCGTGGATTCAATTCCAGTATCAGCGGCAAAGAAAGCATCATTAGTATCACGAGCGTTGGTGCTAAACCGCACCTCTTTAAGTGCTATATTTGCCACACCCAAAGCTACCGCTAAAAGAATGGCGGAAATAGTAACTGCAAAAAGCAACACAAACCCTTTTTTATTCTTTTTTATTCTTTCTTTAATCATTTGATTTTACGAAATCATGCCGCGCAATCGTCCAGTAAAGCGCGGCCATCATTGAAACCAATTAAATAAATTCTCTGAAAAAGTTATGCTGTAACTTCCAGAACCCTGCCTCCATGAAACTTCAGAAATAATTTTTATTTCATCCGAATTTCCTAGAACTGGAATTTTTTGGATTCTCCGAGTAAAACTAACATCAGAAGAAGGAAAGAAGTTCAGACTGTCGAGAGCAACGTTAAAACTAAACCAATCTCCACCTCCCATATACAAGACATCCGTATCGCGTATATTTCTAATATATTCGATTCCCTCTTGCGCTAAATAAGAAGCTGCCATTTTTTGTTTTGCATAAATTGTACTAGAAATACCCGAAGACAAAACGGACATAAGACCCAAGATAGAAACAGTAAAGATTGAGATGGCCACAAGCGTCTCGACAAGAGTAAATCCGTTTAGTAAACTCAGCAATTTTCGGTTGTTATTTTTTTGTTTCAAAGATTTACTCATATATCTATCAACCTTTGAGAAACTGAAGTTTGTAAAGAGAAAGGCGTCTCTACATTATTATATTTAATCTTCCCGACCAATCTGATAGTAACAAAGGGTTGTTTGGTATCACCAGGTGGTGGTTCGGCGCCTGATACCACGAATCCGGAAGCTACGGGGTCGATAATAACTTCTTTTGGGGTTAGTTCAATGAAATCAGATTGAATATACATATCCCCAGAACTTGATTTAAAAAATGACTTAAATAATGTATTATTGGCTATAAAATACACCAACTTAGAACCCTTAGCAGCTTCAAAAGCTATTCCCCATCCATTTATTGGGAGTAGGCAACTTCTGGGAATATTGACCTCGGAAGAAAGTATCAGCTCATTCACAGTAAAATAACATCGATACTTAGAGCCCGTTCTTAAATTTCTACTCATATCTTCCATAATAAAACTCAAATTGTCCATAATAGAACGCATATCTCTCGACTTTTGATGAAGTAGGTTTGCATTCAAAAGCGCGCCAATACCTATCGTCACGACAACTAAAAAAACAGAGACGGCAATCATCATTTCTATAATCGTATAACCACTCTTTGTTTTTAAATATGCTTTTTTCATTTGATTTTACGAAATCATGTCACGCAATCGTCAATTGAAGCGAGACACTAATTTACTTGAATTCTCCCAGAAGGGTATATTTTAATCTTGGCATTAGTGGAGGCTGATTGCGATGATTCAATAGTGATCTGAGCATAAGAAGGACTGCAAGCTACTGGTGAAGTAGGTGAAGTAATTATAGCTCTGAACTCTGGGCGTCTAAAAACAATACTTAAATTGTTAACGTCTGGTTGAGAACATCCCACAACTTCCAATTTTGATATAGTATTATTTTTAGTAATGGAAGGTTGATCTAAAATAGAATCAGAGGTGGAATCATAGGCATCATCAAAAAAATTTGCAAAATAAGTGAATTTCTTTTTTTCATCAGAAGTGGAAGTATTGAAATATACTCCATAAGACGGTTTCCAGTTTAAGAGTAGACTTGCTGCCGATGGCGGCAGTTTACCAGACAGAGCAGACTTTTGCGCTTCAACAATTTTTAAGGCAATATCACTGGCCAAATTCTTGATGTCTACTTTTGCTTGAAATTCTCCATAATTAAACAAAACCACAGAAGTCATCACCGAGAAGATAGACAGAACGACAATAAGCTCTACATACGTCATCCCTCGAGAATACTCGGGATGATCCTGAGCAAGCATCGAATGGATCATCCCTCTGTTTAGCTTATTAATTTTTAAATTTTTAAAAAAAGAAATCATTTTATTCTAAAACCCAAAAATATTCAGACCAAACATAAATGCCACAAATGCGCCAAAAACTAAAAAAGGGGCAAAAGGAATCTCGCTCTTCATGCGAAGCTTCCTTATTTTACTATTTTTAAATAAAATAACGAGACTCACACCTATGATAGCTCCAGACCAGAAAGCAAGGGCCAAGCCAGAGAGAGCCTGAGATACACCGAGTAGCCAGCCGATACCGAGAGCCAGCTTGGCATCACCAAACCCCATCCACCGTCCACCTGAAATAAACCACAAGAGAGCAAAGGGTAAGGCTATCAATACACCTGAAGAAAGTTCTAGTATCGTAGGAATGTGCCAATAGATACCATAAACACCAGAAACATTATCAATGTTAAAGAAAAATATACCAACAAAAGCAAGAACCCCGAAAGCTAGAGCAAGCATATCTGGAATTATTTTATGCTTGATATCGTAAACTGCGATAACCACGAGGAGCGAGAACGCTATCGCATAATAAGCATAAATAGTAGCAAACAGCGGTGGAGATGAAAATAAAACATCTTGAAATTTTAAGAACAATGCAGCAAAAATAAAACCTGTGATAAATTCCACAAGGATATATTGTGAGGAAATTTTAGTCTTACAATTCCGACACCTACCGCCCTGCCCGAGATAACTAAAGAGTGGTATAAGCTCATACCAAGAAAGTTTATTCTGACAAGACATACAAGCGCTCCTGCCCCCGAGAGATTTGCTCGTATTTAGCCTATATATAACAACGTTCAAGAAACTCCCGATAATTATACCAAGAACAAAAAATATAGCTGTAAGCAATGAAATCATCTGTGTATTATATCATAAATACAGATTCTCAAGAATAAAACTCCTTAAATATCAAGGAGTATCCTTGATATTTTTGATATCAATATTTTCTTGAAAAGATAACCACTCACAGATCATTTCCTCAAAATCTGAAGAGGATTCAAAATATTCCGGGAAACCCTTAGTTGATAGTATATTATTCTCATCTCTCTTTATTCCTAAATAATCCTGAAAACTAGAATACTTATAAGAAAAAAGGAATTGTTTCGCTTTTTTTATATTTTTAATTTTCTTTTCTTTCCACCCATTATCAATAACACCAATGGGATTTAAGTGTATGTAAGCATATTGATATTTCAAGTAATTATCACTATTTAAGTGTTTTGCCTTAAATGTTCCATCAAACAATACTCCCCTTCTATGTCTTTTAGTATTAAAATACATAGAATAACCAGTAAGGAGTTTCTTCATAAAAAGACTTATCCCATTCTTTTGTTTTTCTTTTAAAAGTAAGTGGAAGTGATTTGGCATCAAACACCAAGCCCCTATTTCTACAATCGAATTACCTTTTGGAATTTCTAGCAAGGATACTCCTTGATAATTACTTAAATGCACCGAGGTATCACTATTGGCTAAAAATAAAAGGGAGGTAAATCTTTTATAATCATTCTCATCTAAAAATATCTTACGCTTTTCAACGCCCCTGTTGTAGATATGGTAATATTCATTTTCAGAAAAAACGAAACTTCTTCCCATCTCTATATTATATCACACAAACAAATATCAAGGAGTATCCTTGCTTGCCTTCGTTTATCTACGCCACGATTGTAAATATGATAATATTCACCCGAAACTATTGATTGTTTTCTCATTATATAAGTATATCATGCTTGGACAGAGTCTAAAGCTCTGTAAACAC
>CALRAE010000012.1 GCA_943350445.1 Candidatus Nomurabacteria bacterium | reverse complement strand
GGATAACAGGCTAGTTCCGCCCAAGAGTTCATATCGACGGCGGAGTTCGGCACCTCGATGTCGGCTCACCTTAGCGCGGCGGCGGAGAAGCTGCCAAGCGTTTGGCTGTTCGCCAATTAAAAAGGTACGCGAGCTGGGTTCAGACCGTTAAAATTATAAATTTAATTTGTAGTTTTGACAGTTTGAACCCTCAGAGGAATTTGTGAACTTAATGAACTTAAGTAATGAACTGTTTTAATCGAAATTAACCATTTTGCCATAATTTATTACGACTAGCGAGGAGCATGTGAACGAGTACTCTCGTTCACGATGTCCGAGTCGACGTCGTATCAAAAGGTTTAATACCTTTTATTTATGTGCAATATCACGGCGGCTATGTATCAATATGATGCATGGAAAAGCTGGGGTTTTCGGAGGAACCCTTCGACAAGCTCAGGGCAGGTCCTTGAATTTGTACGGGCAACACCGAGAAGAAATCATTTTTGATTTCTTTGTAGAGACTACAAACCGGCCTTCAACATCAAGTTGAAGAATGTATAGTCCAATCCTCGCAGTAATGTGAGAAATTTTATCGGAGGATAAAATTATAGATGCGTGAGACAGGTTGGTCTCCTATCTACTGCACTCGTTGATTCTTGAAAAGATTTGCTTCTAGTACGAGAGGACCGAAGTGAACTGACCTCTGGTGTGTCTGCTGTCCTGCCAAGGGCAATGCAGAGTAGCTATGTCGGGAATGGATAACCTCTGAAAGCATCTAAGAGGGAAGCCAGCTTTAAGATTAGGAATCGTTAAGAACCGTGAGAGATGATCACGTTGATAGGCTTTAAGTGGAAGCGCGGTAACGCGTTAAGCTGAGAAGTACTAATGTTTCGATTCCTGTTAAGAACTTTGCAAACCACAACAGATAGCGCCTAAAGCGCTATCTGAAAAATTGAAAACTGAATTCTGGGAACCAATGGTTCTCAGTTTACGCACCCCGTGCCTTTTTAAGGAGCATACAAAATCAGTCTCCACTAAGGGGGCTACAAAAGGGAGTAAATCTCTACGTAGTCGTGAAGCAAGTGCTTCCACGGGGTGCCTCCCATCTTTCCAGCTTCATTTATAAACTTTTAGTTTAGAGTGAAGCCCAGAATTCAGTTTTCAATTAAAAATTAAGTGATGATTAAATGTTTTGTTCTGGTGCTTTGACGGTGGGGTCACACCTCTTCCCATTCCGAACAGAGAAGTTAAGCCCACTAGTGTCGATGATAGTCTTTCATGGCAAAAGTAGATAGGCGCCAGAACAAAGTATTTAATAAACCACTGAGCCGTTGAGCAGTAAATGAATATTTGCTGGTTTTTTGTGTTGTTAAAAAGTGCAAACAGTACCACTATCCATGCAAAGTCTAAGTCCGTATGTTGACCATGCTAAAATTAGTATTCCAATTATAATTAACATTATAGCAACAAATCTCGATTCTTTTAATGCAAAACTTTTAACACTAAAGAAAATCGCAATTACCGAAAATAGGGTAGCATTGATAATCAAAGGAATATCGTTTTTAACTATCGTAAGTACGGATAATACTAAAAGAACATATGATATAGCGGATAGTAATAAATTCTTCTGTAGATTTTTCATAATCAAATTATACTATGATATGATAGAATTATGAAACTTCTTCTTACATCAGCTGGATTAAAGAATAAAACGCTTGCACGGGCGCTAGTTGATGGTGGGTAAAAAGCCAGAAGAGATAAATGTTGCTTTTATTCCGACTGCTATGAATCCCACGGGGACTGACAAAAGTTGGTTTAGATAACCTTTACGAGCTGAAACAACAAGGTTATAAAATGATAGATATTGTTGATATTTCCGCTTTGCCGAAATGGAATTGGCAGCCAAGACTCGAAGTTGCGGATGTTTTATTCTTTTCTGTAGATAGCGCTTTAGGCGCTATCTGGGAAAGTCAGTAGACTCTGACTTGTGACAAAGTAGGCAGTCGCCAGTTTATCCCGCCAAGCGGGGCACCGAGTATTACCCCGTAGTGAAATGAAGTTTCTACTACTGGGGTACTTGATTCTAAAAATACAGTAAATGAATATTTGCTGGTTTTTTGTGTTATTATTTTAAATGAAGAAAGGAGGTGACGTTATGTTGATTATCATCAGCATCATTCGTTTTGCTTTTAGTTCGGAAGATGTTCCTTGCCGTGGCCGGCTCGGAGTCTTCTTCCACGAAGGAGGAGGTGTTGTGAGTGATGATAGCAAGGGGGAAGCGTGGCTTTCCTTCTTTGAGTGGTTCACCACAATCGTGGTAACTATCATCATCGTGGGGGTAGTGATATATGCCTGCTGCTCCTAAGATTTGCTGGGCTTCATTAGTTAGATCTTTTTGACTAACTTTGAAGCCCAGCTTTTATTTTATTTTCATAAATTTTAATGCTACCCAGTAGTGAGACTTTGCAAAGCTCTACTACTGGGTGCTACAATACAAAAATGACCTGGGCTTTTAAAAGGCAATTCTTTTATATATTTGTTCTCATTATATTTCTTGCGGGTTTTGGATTTTTAATAATTTATCCAAGTTTAAACAAACCTCCAAGCTGTACAGATGCTAAACAAAATGGTACTGAGACTGGAGTAGATTGTGGGGGGTCTTGCTTAAGGGCGTGTTTTTCACAGGTAGACCCTGTTTCTATTCTTTGGTCACGGTCTTTCAGGGTGGTACCTGGGCGCTACAATGCAGTTGCTTATCTAGAGAATCAAAACAAAAATACCGCGATCAATAAGATAAATTACCGTTTCCGTTTTGCGGATAGTAATAATGTTTACATAGGCAAGCGAGAGGGTAGTACTTATGTGCCTCCATCAGGTAAATTTGCGGTTTTTGAGCCAGCGATAGACATAGGCAATTCCATTCCTATATATACAACTTTTGAATTCACTGAAGTTCCACGATGGGTAACGGTCTCAGAAGAAAAGATCGGCCAACTAAAAGTTTTAGTTTCAAATATTAGTCTTACGAACTTAGACACCACTCCGAGGCTTTCTGCCACGATTAAAAATAATTCTCTTTTTACTATTCCAGCAGTTAAAGTAGTAGCTATCTTGCGTGATGCTTTAGATAATTCTGTTGCGGTCAGTAGCACATATATAGACATGTTGAATGGGGAAGAAGTTAAAGACATAAATTTCACATGGCCCGAACCTATTTCTGGTAATATTGTTGCTAAAGAAATAATCCCCATGTACAACATTTTTGGAGTGCAATTAAGATAAGCTTTTAAACATGATAGAAAAGGCTCTGAACAGAATAGATTGGCTTTTGTTTTTTTTTATACTTCCGATAATTGCTGCGGGGTTGGTGACAATGAAGAATTTTGCTCCTTCCGAGGATGCCAGCCTTTTCTTTAATAAGCAGATCATCTGGATAGCGGTGAGCTTCGCTGTCTTTTTTGCCTTTTCTTTTATAGATTTTCGGTTCTTAAAAAGAACCGATGTGTTGGTGACTCTATATGTCACAACTTCTTTAATCCTGTTTTCACTTTTCATCGTGGGGTATGTTTCAAATGGTGCTAAAAGCTGGTTTAGTTTTGGATTCTTCTCTTTTCAGCCGGTAGATATGATGAAATTAGTTTTAGTACTTATTTTAGCTAAATACTTTTCTCGTCGTCATGTGGAAGTGAGAGATATTAAGCACATCTTTATTTCTGGTTTTTATGCGTTTATACCTTTTGTTTTGGTGTTATTACAGCCAGACTTTGGTTCCGCAATGATTATATTTTTCATCTGGCTTGGCATGGTGCTCGTTTCTGGGATTTCCAAGGCCCATCTCTTCGCTGTATTTGCTGGTGGTGCAGTAATTTTCGCTTTATTTTGGTCCTTTGTCTTTGCTCCATACCAAAAGGCTCGCATTATGAATTTTATTCACCCACTGACTGATATTCATGGCACAGGGTACAATGCTTTTCAGTCTACTATCGCTGTGGGTTCTGGCGAGATCATAGGGAAAGGTCTAGGTTTCGGTACACAATCAAGACTTAAATTTTTACCACAATCTCAGGCGGATTTTGTTTTTGCTGCATATGCCGAGGAATGGGGTTTTATTGGTTCTGTTCTGATTCTTTTACTATATTGTCTCGTGGTTTGGCGCATACTCTACTCTGCAACTCTAGGTGCCTACAACTTCGAAATTCTTTTCAGTATGGGGATTGCTATTTTCTTTATGAGTCATATACTCATCAACATCGGTATGAATCTGGGACTAATGCCTGTGACGGGTATACCGCTACCTTTTATGAGTTATGGTGGTTCACATCTTTTGTTTGAATTTGCCGGTCTTGGAATTTTGATGGGCATGAGGAGGTATGCAAGGTCGGTACATCGTGATGATACGAAGAATGAATTTTTAGGAGCATAGGCGTCGCGCTTCAATGGACTTGCACGACGTGATTTCGCAAAATCATATGAATATAATTAATGGAAAAAAAATACGTGGGAAAATATTAGCTAAAATAAAAAAAGAAGTTTTTGAGTTACCTTTTAAGCCAGTTTTTTGTGACATATTGGTTGGAGATGATCCAGCTTCTATCCAATATGTAGACATGAAAGCAAGAACTGCTGAAATGGTTGGCATTCATTTCCATAAAGCTGTTTTTCCTGTTTCAATTTCAACAGATGATTTAGTAAAAGAAATAAAACTTCTAAACAATATAGACAATATGTGTGGGATTATTGTACAGCTTCCGTTACCACCTCATTTAGACAAGAAGATTATTTTGGACAGTATTGATCCCTGTCTTGATGTGGATTGTTTGGGTGCTGTTGCAAGTGAAAAATTTTATAATAATTACGAAAGTGAAAAAGATTTAGCATACCCTACAGCTCTTGCTTGTATGGCTCTTTTAGATTCCACGAATGTTGTTTTAAAAGGTAAAATCATTGTTGTTTTAGGGCGTGGTGAATTAGTCGGTAAACCTGTTGTGGCACTTTTGGCTTATAGAGGTTTAAATTACCTTGTTGTTCACAGTAAAACAGAAAATAAAGAGCATTTATTGCAACAGGCTGATGTTGTTATTTCAGGTATAGGAAAAGGAAAATATATTACTGGCAATTTAATTAAATTCGGAGCAATTTTGGTAGATGCTGGAACTTCAGAAGAAGGGGATAGTCCTTTGGGAGATAGGAAAAATATAGTTGGTGATGTCGATTTTGATTCTGTGAAAAACATAGCAGGATATGTCTCTCCTGTTCCGGGGGGAGTTGGACCAGTGACTGTCGCAATGCTTCTAAATAACGTATTAAAAGTAGCAAAAAGTAGGGTGAAGTGAATTAATTAATGAATGATATAATTTTTTTCTTTTTTTATAATCTAGCGCATCAGTCAGTTTTTTTTGATAAACTGATTGTATTTACCGCTGTTTATTTTCCATTTGTGGTGGTATTTTTAGCTGGAGTTTTTCTACTAATGCATCATGAAATTTTTAAGGCAGACAATGTTCTTCAAATTCTTTTACAAAAAAAGAAAGAAATACTTTTTGTATTTATTTCTGGATTTTTGGCTTATTTTACGGCAGTAATTTTAAAACTTTTATTTCATACATTAAGACCATTTTTAGCTTTACCTAATGTTTCTGCTCTTTTTAATGAAAATGGTTTTGCTTTTCCGTCGGGTCATGCTGCATTTTTTGGTGCACTAGGTTTGGCATTATTTTTTACTAATAAAAAAGCTAGTTATGTTTTTATGTTTTTTGCTCTTCTCATCGGTCTAGCACGTATCATCGCTGGAGTTCATTTTCCGATAGATATTCTGGGTGGATTTATGCTTGGAGCTTTAGTAGTTTTATTTACAAGAAAGATTTTTTCTAAAGTTTAAAATTATTTTTTAAAGCTCCATCAACGGCATCAATTATTTTTTTAATTTGCTCAGGAGTTCTTTTACATGATTGGCCAATCATATCTCGCACTACACGTACTTTTTCATCTTTTCCTGTTACTTTTATACCTATTATATATTGATTTATGTTTATGTCGTCGGTAATTTGCATACCACTATACACAATTTCCTGATGATTATCACCTAGCCAGATGGTATATTTTCCTTCAGTGTTTAATCTAAGATCTATATAACCAGATACTGTATTACCATTTAAAATATTTTTATAGATACTATTTTGCTTGATATCTGTATTTGGTTTAGGAAAAATTTCCACAACATAATTATCAGGATTTTGTTCTGAAGATTCGCGTTCTTTGAAATCATCTCGATTTTCGTTTTGTATTAGAGGCCAAATAACTTGTTTTCTCCAATCTTTAGGGTCTAGCTTTTCTCTATTTGATTGTTTCCTTATTTGTTCCAAGAAATTAATCATGTTTGTATTTTACCATTTATGTTGAAAATGCCCTAGTTGCTTATTTTTTAAAAAAGTTATAAGATACCTTTATCTTTATGAAGAAAAAAATAATTTTTGCAGTAATAATACTTATTTTTGGCTCCCTATTGGCTTTTTTTGTTTTTAAAACCGAACCAAAATTGAATAAAAGTTTTGAAAACCAAAGTGCTTTTTTCAAGAAATTTCCTTTTCGTCTGGGTTTAGATCTGTCTGGGGGTACTCATTTAATATACAAAGCTGATGTGAGCGCTGTACCTGCCGGGCAAGTTGGAAGTTCGATGGACTCACTGCGAGATGTGATCGAGCGACGTACCAACCTTTTTGGAGTTTCTGAACCAGTAGTGCAGGTCCAACGTGGAAGCATTCTTTCTGGTGGGGGAGAGCAGTTGATAGTTGATTTGCCTGGTGTCACAGATGTAAAAGAGGCGATAAAAATGATCGGTCAAACTCCACTTCTAGAATTCAAAATCGAAGCACCTAAAGATGCTCCACAGAATGCCACGGTAGATAAAGACGGCAAAGTAACCATAGATGTAAATTCTCAATTTATTTCGACTGAGCTTACTGGGCGATATTTAAAAAAGGCGACTTTAGAATTTGACGAGAACACCCGCGAACCAAGGGTCAGTTTGCAGTTCGACGATACAGGCACAAAACTTTTTGCGCAGATAACTAAAGCCAGTGTCGGCAAAATGGTGGCGATCTATCTAGACGGCGCGCCAGTGTCTACTCCAGTCGTTCGTGAAGAAATTCCAAATGGCACTGCTGTTATCTCTGGCAGTTTTACTCCAAAAGAAGCAAAATTATTGGTAGGTAGGTTAAATTCAGGTGCTCTACCAGTGCCTATAACCCTTCTTTCTACACAGACTATTGGTGCTATTCTCGGAGAGTCAGCAGTAAGGGCTGGGGTGAAGGCTGCAATTGTAGGATTCTTATTGGTAGCATTATTCCTTATCCTTTGGTATCGCTTGCCTGGACTTATCGCTGTCCTTGCCCTTTCTTTTTATACTGCGGTTCTTCTAGCCATCTTCAAACTTCTACCTGTCACTTTGACGGCCGCTGGGATCGGTGGCTTTATCATATCGCTTGGAATGGCGGTGGATGCTAATGTGCTTATTTTCGAAAGAATGAAAGAAGAAATAAGAAAGGGCCAGAGTATCCATGATGGTATTCATGCTGGTTTTAAGAGAGCTTGGACATCTGTTCGAGATTCAAATACTTCTAGTATTATTACTTCGATTATTTTGTTTTGGCTCGGCACACCTCTCATAAAAGGATTTGCTCTGACTTTTGGTCTGGGTGTTTTAGTTTCAATGTTTTCAGCGATTACTGTTTCTCGAATATTCCTTTTTGCCCTCGGTATTAAAGAAAGTAATAAATTTACCAGATTTTTATTTAGTTCCGGTTTTTCAAAATAATTATATGTTTATCATTAAATACAAAAAAAAATTTCTCGCAGCCTCTATTATTCTTGTTGTTATTTCTATTGTTTTTATTTTCATTTTTGGTTTAAAGCCCGGGATTGATTTTAAGGGGGGTGCTTTGCTTGAAGTGACTTATTCTGCGGATCGTCCAGAGGTTTCTTTATTAGAGAGTAATATAAAGAAAATAAATATAAATCAAGTACTTATTCAGCCGACAGGAGACAGTAGTGGTTCTTTGGGATACATTATTAAAACTCGTGATTTGAGTCAGGCTGAACATGAAATGCTTTTGAAATCCCTATCTCTTGATGATAAATATCCTGTTACTGAAAAAGCTTTTACTTCCGTTGGTCCAACAGTCGGGAGCGAACTTGCTCGTAAGGCGACTCTCTCTATTATCTTTGTAATAATTGGTATTATTCTTTTTATTACTTATGCTCTTCGTAAAGTATCACGTCCAGTGCCATCATGGAAGTACGGGATCATTACGATCGTTACACTTCTCCATGACATTATTATTCCTACAGGAATTTTCGCACTAATGTCTCATTATACTGGTGCTGAAGTCGATACGCTCTTTGTGTTGGCACTTCTGACTATTTTAGGTCTATCCGTTCATGACAAAATTGTTGTTTTTGACAGAATCAGGGAGAATCTAAGAGAGGGAACAAAAGATTTTGCGGAAACAGTTGGAATGAGCACTAGTCAGACCATTGTACGTTCTATTAATATTACGCTCACGATCGTTTTTGTGCTTGTGCCTCTTTACTTGTTTGGACCGGAAACAACTAAGAACTTTGCCCTTATTTTGACTATCGGTCTTGTTTGTGGTGTTTACTCATCACTTTTCTTTGCATCGCCTCTTCTGGTGTTGGTGAAAGATTGGCAAACAAAGAAGTAGTTTTGCTTTACATTTCTTCTGGTGGTATTATATTAATATGATAATCATATTAATAATTCTAGTAGTTTTGGTTTTGTGGGCGATTTTTATTTATAATGGTTTTGTTTCTCTTCGTAACCGTGCACAAGAAGCTTGGGCGGATATTGAGGTTCAATTAAAGAGAAGATATGACTTGATTCCGAACCTGGTAAACACAGTAAAGGGATATGCTACACACGAATCTTCAGCTTTTGAGAATGTAACCAAAGCCAGAAGTATGGCTATGGGAGCGACTGGTCCGACTCCGGAGCATGCACAAGCCGAGAATATGCTTTCAGGTGCACTCAAGTCAATCTTTGCTATATCTGAAGCATACCCAGACCTTAAAGCTAATACCAATTTTTTGGGTCTACAAAATGAGCTGTCTGACACAGAAAACAAGATTCAAGCTGCGCGCAGATTTTATAATGGTAATGTGCGTGATTTAAATACTGCAATTGAATCTTTCCCATCCAATATCATTGCTAGTATCTTTAAATTCGCGCAAAAAGAATTCTTTGATCTAGGAGACAATGATGTTGCTCAGAATCCAGTTGAAGTGAAATTTTAAAAAAGTTCTAATCAATTTAGTCTATGATCAATGATCAATTGTTGGGGTATATAAAACAACAACTTTCTCTCAAGATAGAAAGAGATGTGATTATTGCTAATTTAAAAGGTGCGGGTTGGAATGAGGATGATGTCAGAGAGGCTTTTGCATCCATTTTCCCTTCTGTTGTACCGACATCTATTCCTGCTTCTCCTGTTTCGATGGTGACACCAAATATTTCTCAATCACCAGTGGATTTTTCACATACTGAACCTGCTAAAAGAAAAAAAATACTTCCGATTATTACAGTATTAATTTTACTTTGTATGGCTGGTGGGGCCGCCGCCTATTCATATTACATTGGTGTATTTGTGACTTTGCCAGGTCTGCTTTCAGAATCTATTAATAATGCTAGAGTCGTCACAAGCTCTAAATACGACGCCACATTTGATGTAGATTTTTCGGAGATAAAAGATATCGACAATCAATTGAATGCTTTATCGTCTATTGGGATTAATTCTAAACAGATTCATTTTTCTTTTAAGGGGTTGTCTGATATTGCAGACCCTAATAATCTAAAAGCTTCCTCGTTGATTTCTTTCTCTATGGGTGGGTATCTTTCTGCAGAATTTGAACTTAGAGTAGTAAATAATACTTTATATGCAGCTCTCAAGAAAGCTCCTAATCTAGGCACTTTCCCACTACCAATACCCTCTATTTCTCAATATACAAATAAATGGTTTTCGTTTCCATTTAAATCAATAAACGGACAGATGGCGGGTACCCCTTTTCCTTATGAGACAGTATCACCACCAATGGGGCCACTTGGCATTAAATTTACAGATGAACAAAAAGAGCATCTAGCTAAAATGTTTCAAGATGCACACCTTATAACAACAATTGCTAAACTAACCCCCGAGACTGTGGGTGGGGAACCATCTTATCATTTTAGCTTCGATCTTGACCGAGATGCGATTCGTCCATATCTACAATCGCTCAAGGAGTATATCAGCACTATCGATGGTTCAGAGCTTATGGCTTCACAACTTTCAGCTGTTGATCTGGTAAAATTTGACGAAGCAATAACTAAATTAAAAGATTTTAAAGGAGAGATATGGATTGGGCGCAATGATAAGTTGATACATAAAATTGTCATAAGTTTTGGAATTCTGCCTGACTTGTCTAAAGACGAGCAAGTGAAAGTAAATATGTCAGCTATTTTTAGTGACTATAACAAGCCAGTATCAATTATTGCTCCAGCAGAGAGCACACCCTTTGCTGATTTGATAGAAGCTTCTATGGGAGAAGCTAGACAAAAAGGAAAAGAGGCAGCCATAAAAACTGGTTTAAATAACGCTGGTTTCTCAGCAAGGTCTTTTTATGACGACACTTATTCATATTCAGGTTTTTGCTCTTCTTCAGAATTAAAAATTAATCGTAAAGTTGTTGAAGATTATGGTGGAACAGAATTTTTTTGCAAAGGTACAGTAAAAGCGTATGTCGTAGCGGCAAAATTATCAGATAGCTCTGAATACTGGTGTATAGACTCTACTGGTGTTAGTAAATCAACCATAGTTTCTCCATCTGCGGTAATGTGCCCTTAGTAAACTTGTTTTTTGCATTCATTTATTGATATAATTGTATTTATGATTACTACAGAACTTATGGGTTATATACGTGCAGAACTTGCCAAAAATCGTACTCGGTCTGAGATCCACACTGAATTGGTCAAAAGTGGTTGGAGTGAGAATGATTTAAGTGAGGCATTTCGGATAGTAATGCCAATGCAAGGTTTTGGAGCGAGTTCTGTTATCACTAAAACCAATGCTAAAATATCCTTGCATAATTTGATTTTTATTATTGTTGGGCTACTTTGTGTAGTATTTTGGTATTTTTACCAAACACAAATAATGAATTTTTTGAATTCAGGGTTAGATAGTATCAAGGGATTAACCAGTTCTTATTTTGAACCCAAAACATCCCCTAGCTCAGATGAAATAGTAGTAGTGAAAGATAATATAGTTACAGTTAAAGATTGTGGGGTTAGCACAGCACCAAACCTAAAAAGTTCTATTGCATATCAGAATGATCCAGTGTTGAGCTGCTTGGGCGATAGCGCCCTCTTTTGTGAAGATGCAAAAGCTATTTTAGCAGATCCATTATTCCCAACTATTTTTCAAGTTATAAAAAATAAAAACGCTGATCAAAATGATTGTAATTTTAAACTTTCCTATGCATTAGATAGCACATTGATTGATATAACTGGAAAGAAATTAGCTGGGCAGTCGATAATGTGCCCCCTCAGTATTGTTAAGGTATTAGACGAAACCAAAAAAGTTCCTTCGTTTAATGCACCGAATATCAATAATCTAGGACAATACGCAAGTCAGATATATTTTTACGGGACCCTCGGTTTGTTCATAGAGACAAATGTTGAAAAAAATAAGATTAAAGATCTTGGTTGTAGTGGGTCTTATATTGATTCTGTAGTGGCTAGTTATCAGAAAGATCAATAGATAAATAATAAATGACGACACTTTATACGGAGCAATCGAAAAATATAAGAAAAACATGGCTACTTATGTCAATATTTTTTGTGGTGGTAATTTCGTTTGGTTGGTTCTTTAGTTTTTATTATAAAGATCCAAATATTCTGTATTTTTTTGTGATTTTCAGCATCTTGATGAATTTTTTCTCCTATTGGTTTTCAGATAAAATCGTCATTAAGCTCGCTGGGGCAAAAGAAGCCAAAAGGGAAGAATATTTTGACTTATATACAAGTGTGGAGAATCTTTCTATTACTGCTGGGCTTCCAATGCCAAAGGTTTATGTGGTAGTAGACGAGGCACCAAACGCATTTGCGACAGGGAGAGACAAGAATCATGCTGTCGTCTGTGCTACTACCGGGCTCCTTACGATTTTAAATAAACAGGAATTAGAAGGAGTGATGGCACACGAACTTTCTCATATTGGAAATCGTGATATGTTGCTCTCGACCGTCGTCGTGGTGCTTGTTGGTTTTATTACTATAATCGCAGATATGTTCACTCGTAGTGTTTTTTTTGGAGGTCATCGAAGTAATGACAATAAAGCTAACGGAGTACTTATACTTGTTGGTATTATCCTTTCAATTTTAGCACCCATTTTTGCAATGCTTATTCAATTCGCTATTTCTAGAAAACGTGAATTCTTAGCAGATGCATCTGGCGCCTTACTCACTAGATATCCAGAAGGGCTTGCAAATGCGCTTCGTAAGATTTCTCAATATAGCCGACCTATGTCTCGTCAATCTGGTGCTATCGCACACCTTTACATTGCAAATCCAAAAGGGGCAGGACTTGGTAAAAAAATTGGTGGTTTTTTTGCCACCCATCCGCCCGTAGAAGAAAGAATTAAAGCTTTAATTGGTTAAAAATTATAAAACATATCTTTTTGTAGGGTGCAGATTTTTTGAAGCTTAAAAAATCCTGAAGTTCTCAGCTCGACAGCCTACGAAACCCCCTAAAAAAGCATGTTTTATAATTTTCCCCTTTCTTGCTATACTCATAATATGGATATAAAAGACGTAGAAAACCTTGCGGCGCTTTCGAGAATTGAGCTTGGAGAAGATGAAAAAAGGGAGATATTATCTGATATGGATAGTATTTTAGGGTATGTGAAACAGATTGAGGCGGTAGAGGTAGATGACGTAAAAACTGATTATGGAATGGTGAATGTTTGGAGAGAGGACAAGATAGAACCTTGTGAATTTTCCCAGGATTTGATCACGGGGCAGTTTCCATCAGCACAAGATAATTTTCTGAAAGTAAAAAAGATACTATGATTGATTTAAATAATCTAACTATTGTTTCCGCTAGAGCGAAGCTTGATGCTAAAGAATTTTCAGCTGTCGAATTAGCGCAGGCCTATTTGGATGAAATAAAAAAGAAAAATGGAGAGTTGAACGCGTATCTCGAAATTTACGACGATGTATTAGAACAAGCAAAATTGGCAGATGATAGAATTTCAAAGGGGGAATCACTACCCCTTCTAGGTGTTCCTCTTGCTATTAAGGATGTTATTTTAATTAAAGGTAGAAAGGTTTCAGCCGCATCAAAGATTCTAGAAAATTATGTTGCTCCATATGATGCTACGGTTATAACGAAATTAAAAAAACAAGGCGCTGTATTTTTAGGTAGGACCAATACGGACGAATTTGCGATGGGGGGCTCTACAGAAAATTCAGCCTATGGCGTTACAAAAAATCCTCATGATACTAAAAGGGTGGCGGGGGGTTCTTCAGGCGGGTCAGTCGTGGCTGTGGCTGCTAATTTAGCTTTGGGGGCGCTTGGTTCTGACACAGGAGGCTCAGTACGCGAACCAGCCAGCTTTTGTGGCATAGTCGGGATGAAGCCAACCTATGGACGTGTGTCACGTTATGGGCTTATCGCTATGGGTTCTTCTCTTGATTGTATCGGCCCAGTTGCCAAGAATGCCGAAGATACGCAAATTATTTATGACGCTATTTGTGGTCAGGATGTTTTAGATGGTACTACGATTAATGACCAGACATATTTAAAACCAATTCTAAAAAAAGTTATCGGAGTGCCCTGGGATTTAGTTAATGGGAAGGGCGTCGATATAAAAGTGAAGGAGAATTTCAAACAATCAATGGAAAATCTAGAGAAACTTGGTTTTGCGGTTAAAGACATTTCTTTGAAGAATTTAGATATGGCACTAGCTATCTATTACATTATTATGCCAGCTGAGGCATCGACAAATTTGTCACGTTTTGATGGAGTTCGATATGGTATGCACAAGGACGGTAAGAATTTATTGGAAGATTATCTCCTGACTAAGGGGGCTGGTTTTGGTAAAGAAGTCAGAAGGCGAATTCTCCTTGGCACCTACGTGCTATCGGCTGGTTATTACGATGCCTATTATGGTAAAGCAGTTATTGCGAGGGATCTTTTGAAAAAAGAATTTGCTCGAGTGTTTAATGAGATAGATGTCATTGCTACTCCCACTGCTCCATTTGTCGCTTGGAAAATAGGGGAGAAGAGTGATCCGCTCTCTGTCTATTTGGCTGATATTTTTACGGTTACGGCCAATATTGTGGGTGTGCCAGCTATTTCTGTGCCATCTGGGTTTACTGAAGTAGAAGGTAAAAAATTACCACTTGGGGTTCAGTTTATGGCGCCACATGGAGCGGAGGATGCTCTTTTTGAAGTTGGAGGTAAACTTAATATGGTATAATTACTTTTATATGGCTGTACCATTACCAGTAAATCCTAATCCTGTTCTGGGTGAAACCGTTCTTGGTTCAGATTGGCTGAATCCAGATTTCTTGTTTAATCAAGGATTCGAATTTTTTAATCAGTTCTTTTATTTCTTTAAAAAAAATGGTCCTGATATGTTGTCTTTTTCACATGTGGTATTATTTTTTTTCGCGCTCTTTTTTATATTCATAATGGCATATACGACAATCAGAATATTAGAAATTAGGCGAAAAGAATACAAGCATCTTCAACACGAGATAGCTGAGTATGCCCACCATCAAGCAGAGCGGGAGAAAAAGGCTAGCCATGGAGACGAAATATCAAAAAATAAGAGGTGGATACAAACCTTAACTCATCTATTCTCTCAGCACTCAAGTGATTGGAAGCTGGCTATCATTGAGGCTGACTCGATGTTGGATGAGCTTCTGATGGAGTTGGGTTTTAAGGGGGAAACTTTAGGTGAGAGACTCAAATCAGCCACTCAGGATAAATTTAATAATTTAACTCATGCATGGGAAGTTCATACCGTCAGAAACAGGATAGCTCACGAAGGTGTTTCTTTTGAGATCTCACAACATGAGGCAAAAAGGGTGATTACTTTATATGAACAGATTTTTCGCGAGTTTGGCTTTATTTAGGTTGCTTTTTTACTAATTTAGGGTAGAATAAAGGCTCTAAAGATAGCGGGATAGAGAAGAGGCATCTCGTAAGGCTCATAACCTTAAGACTCAGGTTCGATTCCTGATCCCGCAACAAGTCGGCAAGTGACATGCCTAAATGTCTATTTGTCGAGGAAATGTTAATATGTCGGTGTAGTTCAATGGTAGAACGAAGGACTCATAAGCCTTAGACAGTGGTCCGATTCCACTCTCCGACACAATCAGGGTTATGCCTTGATAATAATTTGCGGCTGTAGCTCAACGGTAGAGCACCCGCCTGTCACGTGGGAGGCCGTGGGGTCAGCACCCATCAGCCGCGCAAAGGAAAATTTACTCGATATATCCTTATACTGGATAGTATTTTCAGTTCTAACTTGATATACTTTTAGTATGGAAGAATTACCTAAAACAGAAAAAAAGGATATACCCGAAAAAGAACCAAATAATAATAAAGTTTTTGAACTCATGAGTATGGGAAAAGATTTGCTTACATCGCCAGATAAGGTGTATAGAAGTATTACAGGGAATGCGGCAATAGCTGATTTAAAAGAAAGTGGTATAGTTAGAAACAGGCAGTCTGCTGGTTTACAAGAAAATAGATATGGCAAGGCAGTTTATTGGAGTAGGGGTGGAGATGGGAAGTATCATCCTGTACCTAAAGGTGGCTATGTGATTGAGGCACCTTTTTCGATTGCTAGTGAAAGAACGGTAAAAAAAGAAGATGTAACTGCCATATATACAAAAAATGAAGATGGTCAGGTAGTAGATACCTTACAACAACGGACACAGCTGGAAACAGAAAACGTAGAGATAAAAAAGGCGGAACGGAAAAGTGAAGATGAGAATAAAATACAAGAACTAAGGCGGAGTCTGGGTCTTACGGAAGAGAAATAATATTCTTTTTGATAAAAGGATATATTAATTCGCTAGGTCGTATTGGAAGCTAGTTCTCACGTCGTCCACTAAGTCGCGCATCGAAAAAAACCATAGAAATATGGTTCTTTTTCTGTATATTAATTAGACGTAGAACTGTGGTATAATAGAAACTATGATTACACATGGTCCAAGAGATATTTTTAATCATTTAACTGGGCAAGTCAGTTTTGATTACAATCAAATTACTGATGAAGTTTTTATTGGTACCAATATGTGTTGTCAGGTTGGTTTTTCTAAAGAACTTTTATCAAAAGGTGTGCGTGCTGACATTAGTCTCGAAAAAGACCGTACAGATGCTCCAAGCGGTGTAGATTATTTTTTGTGGTTACCAATTGAAGATAAAACCTCTCCAAGTCCTAAAGATTTTGATATAGGAATTAAATTTCTGGATTTTTTGATTAGCAATAAGATAAAAACTTTTATTCATTGTAAAAATGGTCATGGTCGAGCTCCAACTTTATTTGCAGCATATTTAATTAGTAAAGGAATGAGTGTTCAAGATTCCATTCAATTAATTAAATCCAAGCGGTCATCAATTCACTTACATGAATTACAAATAAAAGGGCTTAATGAATTTAAAAATAGTATAATAGGGAAATAATTTAATTCTATTAAATATTATAAATTAATAATAAAAATATGAATATAAAAATGTTTTTTTTGGGGGGTCTTTTAAGAAATAAAGTTTTTAATCAAATAATGTTTTTGGGTATAACCGCAGCTTTTCTAGTTGGCGGTTTTTTTGTACCAAATTTAGCACTTGCTGTTAGTACTTTTACTGCTACACAAACTGTTGCGAATATAACAGCTGTTTCTGCGGTCGCTCAGATTAATACAATCACTATCGGTGGCACAATTGAGGTTGGAGATATTTTTACAGCGACTTTACCAACAGATGGAGCAATTTCTTTCACAGCTATTACAACTTCTACAAGTGATATTGCCACAGGATTAAATAATGCAATATTGGCTTCGACAAATTATGGAACACAAGCATTTACTTCGGGTGTTGTTGGTAGTGTTATTACTCTCACAGCAAAAGTTGCTGGTACGGGATTCACAGTTACATCAGATACCACAAGCTTTGGTCCTGATACAACTCAATCAGCAATTTCTAATATTTCACAAGCAAATGTAGTTGCTGTTTCAGCTGTTGCTCAGGTAGCTATTTTTACCCCTGAACTTGTGGCAATAGGAGAAACATTTAGGGCGACCATAAATGGAGCAATCTATGATTACACTGCTGTTGACACATTAGCTGCGACAGTTGTGGCTGCTTTAGCTATTTCTATGGATCTAAATGCGGATGTTGCCTGTGTTGATACTACCAGTACGACTATCACTTGTACTGCAAGTGTTGCTGGAACTTCATTTACTTTTAGTGCATCATTTTTTTCAACTATGACTGGCTACAATACAGCCCTAGCAGCAGTAACTCAAGCAAACTACACATCAGCAACTTGGACAGCTTATCAATTAGTTGTATCTGCTAATGTTGTAACCGATCAAAACACTCAAGTTGAAGTTGATGCCGCTAC
>CALRAE010000011.1 GCA_943350445.1 Candidatus Nomurabacteria bacterium | reverse complement strand
TGCTCGTAACTATCGTTGATTTAGCGTGGGGTGCAGTACTCGCGGCTTCCGTATCTACCGCGACATACTTCATCGCAAGCAAGATCGGTCTATGAGTTATTTTATAACGCTAATTTTAATATTGTTTACATACATGAGCTTGTGGTTCGTGGTCTCTTTGCTCAAAAAAAGAAATGACGTAGCTGATGTGGCGTGGGGGTTGGGGTTTGTACTCATGATATGGGTGTCTTTTTTTCTTTCGGATGATTCGGGAGCAAGAGGACTGTTGGTGGATATCTTGGTAACTGTGTGGGGGTTGCGTTTGGCGTGGCATATTCATGCACGAAACAAGGGCAAGGCGGAGGACTATCGATATCTCGCATGGAGGAAAGAATGGGGTAAGTATTTTTATATTCGTTCATATTTTCAAGTGTATCTTTTACAGGGTGCTTTCTTGTTTCTCATCGTCCTGCCAGTACTGCTTATAAACAAAAGTGCGGGCGGAGATCTAGGCTTGCTAGATTTTTTAGGCGTAGCCGTCTGGCTCTTTGGTTTTTATTTTGAAGCTGTCGGTGATGCACAACTCGCCCGATTTATTAAAAATCCGGAGAATAAAGGCAGGTTGATGCAAAGGGGTCTATGGGCGTATACTCGACATCCAAATTATTTTGGTGAAGTAATCCAGTGGTGGGGCATTTGGCTTATCGCACTCTCTGTTTCGGGTGGCTGGCTTGGTATAATCGGGCCGATCACTATAACCTTTTTGATTTTGAAAGTCTCCGGTATTCCTATGCTCGAGAAAAAAATGGAGGAGAATCCAGATTTTGCAGAGTATAAGCGGAAGACAAGCATATTTATTCCATTACCAAGAAAATAATATTTTATGATTAACTTAGACTTTATTGGATTATTTATATTACTTGCGGGGTTTGTCATTGGCCTCGGAGCAGTGATAGTTATTGATATTCATGGATTTTTAGGGCGAAAATCAAGTTATTGGACCGAGGCGACAACACGGACACATAAAGTTACAAAGCCACTTATTTGGGTGGGTATTTTTCTAGTTATCATTGGTGGCACTCTATTCTTTAGAAACGAGCCATTTTCTGGAGTGCCGATGTATCTCTCACTCATTTCTATCGTGCTTGTATTTAACGGTCTGTTTTTATCTTTTCGTGTAAGTCCATATCTTTTGCAAAAAGAAAAAGAAGGACGCGCGAGTGAACTTTTGCCGGAGTCTTGGCAAAGAAAAATAACAGTTGGTCTTATTTTGTCCGATCTTGTATGGTGGGGTTCTCTAGCACTAGTCGTTTGGTATCTTGTTACAAAATAACATGAGCATACAACATCCAATAAAAGTTTTTGTTAATGACAAGATGCAAAAGAAATATAGCTATCTATTAACCGAGCCTGTCGGCAGAAACTTTGATCCTCGCTTTAAACCAAACCTAAGCCCAAAACAAATGCTCGCAATCGGTGTTTTTGGTGGGGTGTACATGCGTGATTGTACGAAAGAGTTCCCTAAAGATTGGTTTACAAAAGCAAAGTTTCAAAAAAATGGTATTTATAAACATGACCCCAAAATAAATTTTTTTGGAGTAAATGCCAGTCAGCCACTTTCAGTATGGCAAGCCAAAGGCTGGATCAATCCACAAGATCCACGTGGATGGTTTGAGTGGTATTGCAGATATTTTATGGGTCGTAGAACCGATGATGATGATACGCAAATAAAAAGGTGGATTGCTATGCGTAGACATATTATGCAAATCAAAAATAATTGTAGAACTGGAGATATTTTTTGTCGACCAAGACAAAGACAAGCGCTCCTCCACTGGGCTTATGATTCTAGAAAAATGTAATTAAGGGAGTAACGCCATGATTCCTTTTGCCCTTCCTGGGCGGGATGTGCGCGCACAGGGCGTTTGGGGTAAGCAAATACAGATTTGTTTGTGCCTAGCACAAAACATAGTCTTTAGAGTTACCATAAAACCCTGTAGAAGCCACCAAGCGAACGCACATAACGCCGAAGTGGCCAGCCGAGCGGGCTATGCGTAGGCGGTTGTGTGCGTTCGCGGAGGTTGGAGCTACCAAAAAACGCGGATAGTAGGGCGCCTCAGTCGCCGTGAGGGCGGAGAAAAGAGCAATCAAAATATGATAAAATGATGATGCTCTTTTCAGAGAATAAAACGGCGAAGCAAAAACAAAAATTTCCTTTCCATTTCTTTTTCCGCTTCGCGGTGGAGGGGTGGGGGGAGGAGACGCGAGAAAAATGCAAGAAAATTTTTGGTTTTTGAACACGCGAGTCCGCGAGTATGTCCGAGGCGCATTGGTTCGAATCACCACGCGCTCCGCGCGTGGTGATTAGTCGGCATCAGGATTATCAGCAAAATACATTCGAACTTTGTTTAATACACACCGCAATTTTTCGAAAAGGGTTTCAGACCCTAATGCATTCCCGCTGCCGGGGAAAATAATAAAGGTAAGGAAAATTTTTGGTTTTGCTTCACCGTCAGCATTTTTATCTATTGTAATATATTACATTATTGTTAAAAAACACAACAAGTTGCTATACTAAAAACTGTGGATATAAAAACCCATTCAATAAAATTAGGGAAAAACATAAAGCGTATCCGGGAGCGAAGGAAAATGTCGCAAGGTGACATTTGTCGTGCTCTCGGTTTTGATCGTGCTCAAATCAGTAATATTGAAGCTGGAAAAGGTAATCCAACACTTTCCACAATAGAGAAAATTGCTCAAGCGCTTGCAGTTGCGAGTAATGAACTTTTGAAGTAAATATTATGATTAATACTTTAAAAAAATTTGCAGGCAGAAAGATTATAATTGCAACGATGCATAAAAAGGAACAGGTTATTACACCATTATTTGAACAACGGCTTGGCGTTACTATTGTTATACCTAGCGCTTTTAATACCGATAAATTTGGAATTTTTGCTAGAGAAATAAAAAAAACGGATAATCAACTTGAGGCAGCGATAAAAAAGGCATATGCGGCAATGGAGCTTACACATACTGATCTAGCAATAGCAAGTGAAGGAAGTTTTGGAGCACATCCTGCAATTCCATTCATTCAATCGAATCTCGAACTTATTCTATTTATTGATAAAAAAAATGAGCTTGAAATTAGAGGGCACCACCGGACATCAGAAACAAATATGGATGGTGAATATGTAACAAGTGCAGATAAAGCTGTTAATTTCGCGATTAAGTATAATTTTCCTGACGCTGGAATTATTTTGAAATTCGGGGAGAAAAGTAAATTTAGGATATATAAAAATATCTCTACACTAGAAGAGTGTACGTATCGGACAAAAAAAATGCTATCTCGTCCTTTTACAAAAAAGATTTTTATTGAAACTGATATGCGTGCACACAAAAACCCAATACGAATGAAAGCTATAGAACAAGCAACAATCGACTTACTAAAAAATATTGAATCAGTTTGTCCAGAGTGTGAGACTCCTGGATTTATTATTACCGACATTAAGAAAGGTCTTGCCTGCAGTTTGTGTTCTTTGCCTACAGATTTGCCAATACATGAACTATATACATGTTCAAAATATAAATATTCACAAAATAAATTAATAACAAAACATAATAAACTAGCTGATCCTATGTATTATGGGTACTGCAATCCTTAGTTGAAAATCGTAATTAAAATAAGGAGAAACTTATGAAATTAAAAATAACAGCAAAATCAATAAAACTCGCAGCTAGTATTATTAAAAATGGTGGACTCGTGGCTTTTCCCACAGAAACGGTTTACGGACTGGGTGCAAACGCTTTGGACAAAAAATCTGTTTTAAAGATTTTTAAAGTTAAAGGAAGACCAGCGGACAATCCCTTGATTGTTCACATAGCGGATAAAAACGAAATTTATTCGCTTGCCAAAAAAATTCCACAGGTAGCAAAAAAATTGATTGATAAGTTTTGGCCAGGTCCCCTGACTTTAGTTTTAGAAAAGAAATCCATTGTACCAAAGGAGGTGAGCGCAGGAGGAAAAACTGTGGCTATTCGTATGCCCAATCACAAGATTGCTCTTGCTTTGATTCGTGCGGCTGGTATGCCAATAGCTGCACCATCGGCTAACATTTCTGGACACCCAAGTCCAACGACAGCGCAACATGTCGCGGAAGATTTTGAAGATAAAATAGATTTGATTTTGGATGGAGGAAGAACAAGTGTGGGCGTAGAATCAACTGTTGTGGATATGACTGTTTTTCCGCCGGTTGTTCTCCGTCAAGGAGGTCTTTCTCTTGAGAATTTAAAAAAAATAATTCCTGAAATAACTTCGCGCGTCAAAAAAAGAACTGGCATTGCCAAATCTCCTGGTATGAAGTATCGGCATTACGCTCCTCGCGCGCCGCTTATTCTCGCCGGCAAAAATATACAAAAATTTATAGATCGACAACATGACAAAAAGGTAGGAGTTTTAGCAAGCAAGGAGACAGCTTCAAAATATAAAGGAGCGTTTAAAATTTTTATTTTGGGCTCTAGGAAAAACCCTGAAGAATGCGCTTGGAATTTATTTACTATGCTTCGTAGATTTGATAGATTTAAGGTTGATATTATTATTGCTGAAGTTTTCCCGGAAAAAGGTCTTTTCGTAGCAGTGATGGATCGACTCAGAAAAGCTTCCGCTGGTCGTTAAAAATAATTATCTTTATTTATTTCTTATGTATCACTAGATAGATATCTTCTACTGCGCGGGTGGGCTGGGCAAATACATATAGATTTGTTTGTTCCTAACATAATCTGCTTTATGATTCACCACTGTTCGCCGTCGAAGCCACAGAGTTTAGAACTACTAACCAAACACGGAGAGGGAGTGCCTCGTCTCGCCGTGAGGACGGAGAAAAGAGTAAACAAAAGTGTTAGAATAAGATTGCTCTTTTAGTAATCTGAAACGGTGAAGCAAAAAACAAAAAATTCCTTTCCATTTTTTGTCGGCCCCCCACCCCTACCCCGTCGAGAGAACAAGAAAGGTAAGGAACATTTTTGGTTTTTGCTCCCTCGACCGCAGGGAGCAGACGAGACGCGAATCATTGGTCTTCAGGGTTCGGCTCGAAACACAGTCGTCTGGAACAGTAGAGATTTATCAGATGGTGGAATGAAGAAAGAAATTTTTGAAGAAGCACGGAAAATATTTAAAGGATGGATATTGCCGAGCAAATAATATTAAAACTGTGAAAGACATTAAAGTGGCCGTAGATGCAGTTCTTATTGGTACCCATTTATCTGAGTTTATTGAATCCCAGAAAACTCAAAAGTTACTAAAGCAACATTAGTGTAGAAATACTTGTTTCAAAAAAATAATTTTTCTACTAGAATAAGGGTCATGAATATACTAAACATGCGAAATATTTTTTCTGCGCGTTATGAAAATAGTCTGGTCACTGTGCTCAGATACACCCTCGCCATAATCTTCATCTGGTTTGGAGCACTAAAAATATTAGGATATAATGCAATCTTCGACTTAATCTACAACTCAATCATGCCCATACTAGCTCATGGACGTGGCCTTTTAATTCTCGGAGTGGTGGAAGTATTTATTGGAGTAATGTTGACGCTCAATCGAGCTCTCCTTTTCACTCACTGTATTATCCTCTTCCACTTGCTCTGTACCTTCTCAACATTTATATTCGGCTGGCATATCATATTCAGTCCCCATTTTCCCATCTTGTCGCTCAATGGAGAATTTGTGTTTAAAAATATGACTCTAGCAATAGCGGGACTGGTGGTCCTCGTACACGAATCTCACCGACGGATGCATGGCTAGATTTTTATTTTCCAAGAAAGGTAACTCTTATTTTTACGCATTTCGGATAAGCACAGCTCGAGCTGGAGCGCCATCTATACCTATAAACTTAAGTGGTAAACAAAATAATTCGTATTCACCTTCTTCGACCAAAGCAAGATTTAGACCTTCAATAATAGGAATACTCTCGGCGAGTAGTGACGTGTGAGGACGATGATCATTACTTCCCCTTTGTTTTATAGACAAAGCATCAATACCGACAATGAGCACAGACAAGCTTGCTAAATAATCCGCACCATCACCACTCAAATATGCATAGTCATCGTAAAATTCTTTGAAACCACGAAGAGAATTTTTTGTTTTTAAAAGAATTCGTTCTCCTTTTTTTATATTTTTACTTTGAAGCATTTCTTTGGTTACAGACGCGACGTTGGACTTTGAAAAATCTAGCACACGACATGGACCCACAAAATTTTCAAGTGGAATCTTGTCTAAAGTCGGCGCGCCAGCCACAGCATGAGCTGGCGCATCTATATGTGTGCCCGTATGAGAACCCATAGTAATAGAAGAAAGCTGAGTCGCGTGCTCTGGCATTACATGATGAATACTGACAGAAAGAGGAACATTCCCTGGGTATACAGGTGTTTGATTATTTAAAGGTAATGATATGTCGATGATTTTCATACTTATAGTATAGCAAAATATAAAAAACAAAAACTGTGTTTTAGAAAGCCTTGCGCAGGAGATTAGAAAATAAAAGCAGTACTCTGATTATTATTTTCTTGAGCGACGAGCAGTTCGCTACGCAAGCTTGCGTAGATAGATTGCTTTATAAAATATATTTTTTATTTTTTTATAATATTTCCATCTCGTCTTCCCCTATTTTAAGAGGATGCTCACCAAACTCACCACGCATAGTGGAAACCACTTTTCCTTGATATGAAGGTTTTTTCTGAGATGTTTTTCTGGTTTTTAACCCAGCGACGATAGCTGGCATTGGTATATTTTCTCTTTGACCTGCCTCGACGGTCCATTTCCCCTCTCCAGAAGCAGAAGTATAACCAGAAATAGTATTTAAGTCTTTCCCATATTTTTTATAGCCATCGTATATCCAAGAAACCAAACGAGAAGTGATAACACTCCCATATGAATAAACATCCGTAACTTTTAGAAGATCAAGGTTAAATTCTTTAGAATGTCGAATCAAGTCATATCCTTCGGCAATAGATTGCATCATTCCATGTTAAATCCGATTGTGAACCATTTTCACAAAATGTCCCGCTCCAGAAGCACCCATATATCCATAGCCCCGCTCGACACATGTATCAGCAAAGAATCCATCTTTTTCAAGCTTTTCGTATAATTCTTTCTTGCCATCCACTATCACACAAGAACCATTTAAAGCCCCACCCGGCCCACCAAAGACACCAATATCTAAAAATCCTATGCCCCTTTTGGCAAGTTTTTTAGAACATTCGATAGATTCACGATACGGTGAATTACCGCCATCAATAATAAGGTCACCTTTTTTTAGCAATGGAAAGAGCTCATCTATAACTTCACCAACTGCCTGATGCGACACCATTATCCAAACCACACGGGGTGTAGAAAGCTTGAAAACAAGATCTTTAATATCTGTCACTCCTGTTGCGCCCTTCTTTACAACTTCGGCAACTTTCTCAACGCCGTGATTGTAAGCTACAACTTTCCATTTATTTTTAAGTAAACGAAAAACCATATTTTTACCCATTTTACCCAACCCAATATAACCTATTTCTTTTTTAATATTATTGAATATCTTCTGCCTTAGAACCTTTTTTATAAATTACTAATGGAACTGACTGCCACTTTTTTATAACATCCGTAGCGATAGCCCATTCTGCTATTACCTCGCCAATACTCGTAAAAATAGTCTGATCACCTAAAATACAATCATAAAAAACTTTCTCATAAGCATCACGCAAGGTATCTTCATTGGAAACAGGAAAATTTAAACAAGTTTTGATTTGTTTAAAACAAACCTCAATCACCACCTCCGATTTATTCAAAGCTTTGCCAAATTCTAGGATAAATGGAACACCTTCCCATTTTGGATTATTTAAAAAAAGATTCAGTCGAAAAAATGTTTCAGTTTTCGAGCCATCTTTTACCCCAGACTCCTTTAAATATCCCTCATACTGTCCATGCACAATCGGGTATTCGTCTCTAAGTCCTGCCTCCTCGAGAGCTTTTTGCCTCGCTTTGTGTATCCCACCAGTTTTCTGATAAAGCGGATTCTCCATAGCGACCAATGCCAGCATTTGTAACATATGATTCTGACCGACATCTCGAAAAGCTCCCACGGAATCATAAAAAGCTCCACGCTTCCCCACTAAATCTTTCTCGTGAAAGATTATTTTCACATTTTGTATATTTTTATTGTTCCAGCTAGATTCAGTCTCTTTAGGGCCAAAACGAAAATTTAAAATCTGATCCACTATCCCCTTGGCCAAATAAGCCAAGTAGTGATCAATACGAAATATCTGCGACTCATTAAAAAGCTCGCCCAGCATTTTATCCAGCCGTTTTGCTTCCGCTAGGTCGCTACCAAACGGTTTTTCAACTAAAACACGCGTCCAAGCGCCTTTTCTGTCTTCTGTCGATGGGGCACAAGGGATAGTTAAGCCTGCCGCGGCGATGTTGCTAAAGATAGAAGCATATAAAGCAGGAGGTACTGCCAAATAAAAAAGCTTATTAGTGCAGAATCCCCTCTTCCCGTCATCTTCTGCAAGAGAATTGCCTAAATTTTTAAAATCTTCAAGGTCTACTAAATCTCCCTGTGTATACGAAAAAAGTTTTAGAAAAACTTTTATTTTTTCTGGATCTGCATTTTTATTTTTTTCAAAAATGGCACTTCGGGTAAAGTTCTGAAACTCTGAATTGTTCATTGGCTTACGAGCAAACCCAACCACTCTAAATTCCGAAGGTAAAAGTCCTGAGGAGAAAAGGTTAAACAGGGCTGTCGAAAGCTTGTTTTGATATAAGTCTCCAGTTGCCCCAAAAATAACAAGCGTTAGTGGGTCTTTATTCATCATAAATATAAGAGATATAGTACATCACTTTGCTCAAATCTACTACTCTATGGTAAAATTAACCCATGGATAAACTTGAGTGGTCAGCTCTTGAATATGAGGAGAAAGATCGAAGCACGGATTGGTTCTGGGCACTTGGTATCATTGTCATAACTAGTTCTATCGCTTCTATTATTTACGGAAATTATTTTTTCGCAGCCCTCTTGGTGATAAGCGGAGCACTGCTAGGGTTTTTTGCAGTCAAAAAGCCAGAGACAATCTCCTATGAGTTAAATGACAAGGGGTTAAAAATTAAAAACCGTCTTTATCTTTACGAAAACATAAAATCTTTCTGGGTCCAGATAGACACTACCGGTGAAACTAAATTCAAACCGACACTTTTCATAAAATCAGAAAGGGCTTTCATACCAATGCTATCTATACCTATTGATTACGAGATAGCAGACGATATCCATTCCATAATGCTCGGGAAGGGTGTAGTAGAAGAAGAAATGAAAGAACATGCATCTTCCAAGATAATGGAATCATTGGGATTTTAATGATACTTTTGTTTTTTTAATAAAACTGCTAGTCTAAAGATATCCACGCCCTCGCCTCGCTAAGTGGGGTAAGGCGGGACAAGTTGCTCTTGTAGTTTAATGGATAGAATGCTGGCCTGCGAAGCTGGCGATGCAGGTTCGATTCCTGCCAGGAGCACAAAATGAAAAAGAGTACCCTGCGGTACTTTTTTTCATTTTGTGCTGACCACAGCGATGTTTTACGAGTACACAAAACCGCGAGGGGCGGGCTGCGAAAATTCCGAGCGACGGCGAGAAGTTATTTGTAGCCATAAAATTTAATTTGACTTTTATCTCCAGAAGTGCTATAATTAAAATATAATGAATAAAATAATTAAATTTTCGGGAATAATCCTTGTGGGAGCTATGTTGTTTACGCTTTCCCCTATTATTAGCTATGCACAATATTATAATAGTTATAATTACTATAATCCGCTAAATATAACGACGACAAATGCGACCAATATTACTAGTGTGGGTGTTACCTTGAATGGCCAAGTCAATGGCAGCAATCTTTACAGTACCTACAATGTGGAAACTTGGTTTGAATATGGAACAAATACTAATTTTGGCTACTCTACAGTACACATCAACTCTAATTCTGGATATGCCAATTACAGTTCAAATGTTGCAAATCTAAGCTCAAACACTATTTATTATTTCCGCGCTATCGCGCAAGGTGGACAAGGAGTTGTTTATGGAAACACTAATTCATTCCGAACTAATTTTGGAAACATAATAAACAACACAATCATAGAAAATAATGTCCCCTTAAATCCTAGTGTTATAACCAACGAAGCTACATCAATAGGTAGTAAAAGTGTGAAATTAAATGCTCTAGTAAATAATTCAGCAGATTATAGCGCAAGAACTTGGTTTGAATGGGGAGCAACTCCAACCTTAGCAAACTCAACTCCAATGGTTTATCTTGGAACTTTAAATTCTGCTAAGCACATAAATACTATTACAGGACTTGCACCATCAACAACCTATTATTTTCGTGCTGTTGTCCAGTATTCATCTTCTAAAGTAAATGGCAATACTTTAAGCTTTACTACAAACAAAGCAGTGGTGACTCAGGAAAATGCCACAGAAAATACAACAAATACTACTCCCACGAATACAGAAAATGTAAAAAATACAACAACCTTGGAGCCATCACTCGCAGCCAGTGCTGTGGGAGCTGGAAGTAGTTCTTTTCTTCCTGGAAACATTACTGGTTGGCTTCTATTGATTCTTCTTGTACTTATACTAATACTTTTGAGTAAGCGTATAAATGGTGAATTTACAGGAAGTAAACCAGTGAAAGATTCTAATTCATCTGGTCATGGACATTAATTAAACCTCGAGCATAAGTAAATATGCTAAAGTAATAGTACTTATGTCTGAAAATAATAAAAACTTATACCCGATGCGTATAAATAAATATCTAGCGCTTAAGAAAATCTCTACAAGGAGGGGTGCTGATGAGTTGGTAACTGCAAAAAAAGTATTTATCAATGGCAAACTCGCAGTACTCGGAAGTAAAGTGCTGGAAACTGACAAGGTGGAGGTAAAAGGGGCCGAGAAGAAAGAATATAAATATTATGCCTACAATAAACCAGTGGGAATAGAGACTGACTCGCCCAACAATAACTTACAGCAAGGCCTCTTCCCCCTCGGCAGGCTCGATAAGGCATCTCATGGGCTCCTAATCGTCACCAACGACGGACGCATTACCGATCAACTCTTGAATCCAAAATATTTTCATGAAAAAGAATATATTGTTCGAACTATAAATAAACTCCGTTCTAGCTTTAAAACAAAAATGGAAGCTGGGGTAAACATCGAGGGATATCAAACCAAAAAATGTAAAGTGCAAATCCTAAGTAATTTTACTTTTAAAATAATCTTGACCGAAGGCAAGAAACACCAGATTCGCCGTATGTGTTCTGCTCTCTTCCAAGAGGTAGCTGACCTTAAACGCGAAAGAATTATGAACATCAAGCTCGGCATTCTAAAAGCTGGCGGTTTAAGAGAAATAAAAGGTGAAGAACTAGAGACTTTTCTGAAATCTGTCGGGTTTTAAACTAAAAGGATTAATTTTTTTAATTTGACAAAAGTGCTTACAAGGTGTAAAAAGAACAAGTAGGTTCTTTAACAAAACGCTGTAACTTCAAAAAAACAGCGCGCATCTCAGGATAATCTTCTATCTCTTTTTCAGGAGACCGGGAAGACCCAGACGTGCAAAAAGTGGTCAAGAAAGGACACATATGAGCTGGTTTTTCTTTATCGTCACCATGCTTGGAGTGTTGCTGACTTGCATGGGTGCCTACAACAAAAGGCAAATGGTTTTGTCTGACTTAGGCAATCCCCAAGCACGTCAATACATCGACCATCTGACTCAGAAGGCAAATGGTGATTTTCCGAAAGTATTCAGAATCAACCAGGAAGTTTTGGTCTGGGGAATACTTACTACAATCGGTGGTGGAGTGGGGTTCATCGCCTGCATCTCCCGCTAAACGTGCTCAACGTTCTTTGAGTAAAAGTCCGAGAGTACTGATCCACTCTCACGAAAACCGGCAACACAAACAAAAGTTGACCGGTTTTTTGCACTTTTTGTGCTAGTTTTTTATTTCTCTAAATCCAGAACCTCATCTATCCGAATCTGTTTAACGAACTCAGGCACGTGGGAGACTAAGATCATCGCACCTTTGTATTCATCTAAAGATTTCGCTATGATTGGCAAGTGACGGAAATTTATGTGATTTGTCGGCTCGTCGAGGATGAGGAGTCCTGGTTTTATGAGGATAATCCTCGCGAATGCTACGAGCCCCTTCTGCCCTTCTGAAAGGTCGCCGATTCTCGTACGGATAAATTCTCCAGTGATGAGGAACCCCGCAGCCACAGAACGCATATGTTCTTCGTTGAGCCTCTCTCCACCTGCCAGCATGGCACTCGAGAGAGATTCATAGACTGTGTGATCAAAATTAAGAGTTGAGAAGTCTTGTCTATAATATCCGATACGTATCCCTTCTTTTACTTTTTCCCCTTCAGCATGACCACTGGCAAGCCTTTCCAAAAGAGTTGTTTTACCTATTCCATTCGGCCCTTGTAATAATAGATGGTTATTTTTATTCAAAGAAATGTTGGCTTTATGCTTTACCACCTTGCCAGCCTTCATCGTAGTAAAAGAAGAAATGTTTAAAATCTCCCCTATTAAGTCTGGCTGGCTCGGGATGGTAAAAGGTCGGATTGCCCTATCTTCTTTTCGAACTTCCACTATTTCTTCTTCGAGTTCTTCTGCTTTCTCACGCATACGCTTGGCGACGAGACGAAGTCGTCCGCCTTTATATGCGAACACGTTTGCTTGATCTTTCTTTGCCTGAATCTCTTTTTGGAGCTGGGCATTCTTCATGTTTTCTTTTTCCACGCGAGCGGTGATGTCTTTCACCACGTTAAAATAGTTACCTACATATTGCTCGATTTTTTTTGTGTACACATCTAGATATAGAACTCCGTGCGTAAAAGCATTCAAGAATTCTGCATCGTGAGAAATAACCAAAACAGTTTTCTTGTAATTAACCAAAAAGTTAGTCAGATGCGCAATCCCCGCTTTGTCTAAATTGTTTGTGGGCTCATCGAGCAGAAGTAAATCAGGATCTTGGATAAGAGCAGAGGCTAAAAGAAGTCGAGCCTGCTGTCCCCCAGAAAATGTTCGCATTATTTTGTCATGAATTTTTATATGCCCCTTTAAATTAACAACCTCTAAAACATCATCTATACGGGGATCAATATCATAAACTTTTTTGGTGAAACATTTTTCAAAAAATTCTCTAACAGTTAAATCGAGTTGGTCCCGCGGAATCACCTGCCTCGCTGAAGCAATACTCACCCCTTGAACAACGTTGATTGTTCCAGACTCAGGTTTACTGGTGCTAGAGATGAGCCCAAAGATAGTACTCTTACCAGCCCCATTTTGCCCCATTAAAGTAAACTTCATTCCACGACGTACAGTGAAACTAACGCTATTTAAGATAGGCTTATTAACCCCCCATTCGAATGAGACATTGTCGAATCGGACTATAGTTTCCTGTGTTTTTGAGGTTTCTCTTGCCTCTTTTTTTGCTTCTTTAGACATTGTCATAGACTAGCCTATTTTGGGTAAAATAGAAAGCAAAAAGAACAGCGCTTGACAAAATGGGGTCTTCTATGCTATACTCTTTAAACAAAGTAGATCGTAGATCCTGAAGGTCAGAAAGTTTTTTGACCTGAACGGATAAAGAAAAGAGTCGATTTCGTAGAACACTTTTGTTTTAACAATTTAATTTAAAAATCAATGACTGGTACAATAAAAAGACTCACTGATAAAGGTTTCGGCTTCATTACTGGAGAAGGACTACAGAAAGATTTATTCTTTCATAGTAACTCTCTAGTTGGCGTATCTTTTGACGAGCTTAAGGAAGGTGATACTGTTTCTTTCGAAACAGAGCAATCTCCAAAAGGATTGAATGCTGTAAACGTGCAACGCGCGTAATACTCGCTTCAATAAAAAACCACCCGCAAGGGTGGTTTTTTATTTTGCATGCTTACAAGAAAAGACAAAAACTATGTTTTAGAAAGCCTTGCGCAGAAGTTTAGAAAATAAAAATGGTATTCCATTTATTATTTTCTTGAACGACGAGCAGTTCGCTGGCGAAGCTTCGCCAGATAGATTGCTTTATAAAATATAGTTTCTGATTTTTTTTATTCTACTGAGCAAATGGCTCCCCCTTCGCCCATTTTTTTAGATTGTCGTAGCTGTCTTCGCCACAGATAAATTTCTTTGTTTGAGTATTGTAGAAAAAAGGCACTCCACCGCACAACTCACCATTGTCGATTTCTAGCAGGCGTTTTTCGTTTTCTTTGTTGTGCCAAATTTCGATGCTTTCTACCTTGATTCCCTCTTCTTTTTCTAGTTTAACCACGAGCTCATGCATGTCCACACAATGTGGGCATTCTGTTCCATAAAATTCTAAGAGGTGATTCATTATCTATTTAGTTATTCTATACAAACGAGCTTTCTTGTTGGCAGCGTTGTTCTTCTTGATGACATTCTTTTTAGCAGCTTTGTCGATAATAGCAAAAGCGGAACTAAGCATTTTTAGAGCTTCTGGCTTGTCTGTTTTAGAAATCTTTTCGATTTTCTTGATTACTTCCTTCATTGCTCGCTTGCGACTGTCATTAAAAGCCTTTTTGCGCAAAGAACCTCGGACTGCTTTTTTAGCTGATTGTGTAATTGGCATTTGTGTAATATAGCAAAAAACCCAAAAAAAAGCAATTATGGTATGATTAATTCATGATCGGCAGCATAAAAGGACGAATAATATTAAAAAAAGAGAAGTTCTTGGTGGTAGAGACAAATGAGGTCGGATATAAGCTCAGCGTCTCCCCTGACACGATATCTAGAGTGGATGCCCTGCGTCTACGTTCAGGTAAAAATGATACGGAAGTTTTGTTTTGGACTCATACTCATGTAAGAGAAGACGCGCTAGATTTATACGGGTTCCTAGAATATGCGGAACTAGAATTTTTCGAGATGCTTATCAGCGTGTCTGGTATCGGACCAAAAGGAGCACTGACAATATTGGGAGTCACTTCGATTGAGACATTGCGTAGGGCCATAGGCACAGGAGATACTTCTTATCTAACGAAAATATCAGGCATCGGTAAAAAGACAGCTGAGAAAATAGTCATAGAGTTACGAGATAAGGTGGGAAAAGAAAATAATAATAAAGAAGGATCCTTGAGAGATGAACTAGATGCCCTTGAAGCGTTAAAGTCTCTTGGTTATTCCCAAAATGATGCCCGTGAGGTATTAAAAAAAGTCTCCCCCGATGCAGACACAAATACCAAAATCCGCGAAGCGCTAAAAGTCTTGGGTGGGAAATAATATGCCAGAATTACCTGAAGTAGAAAACTTGAGACGAGGTCTAAAACGAGTGATAGTCGGACAAAAAATTCGTCGGGTGGAAGTTAGAAAACCCAAACTAGTTTTTGGAAATGGAACTTTGCGTAAAGCCTCCGAGACAAAAAAATCTGAATTTATTAAAGGCATAACTGGAGAGCATTTTTTAGGTGTAGAACGACGCGCCAAAAACCTAATTTTTAATTTAAGCAACGGGAAAATTATTCTAGTACACCTGAAAATGTCTGGGCAGTTTGTTTACAAGCCATTTTATAGTTCAAAAACTGTAAGCGGTGGCCATCCCATTGAGCTTTCTGAAAAAGAACTTCCAAATAAACATACACATATAACCTTTGAGCTTAATAGTGGAAACCTTTTCTATAATGACACCCGTATGTTTGGCTATCTTCTGTATTATAAAGACATAAAATCATTTGAATCTAAAAATCATTTTGGTTTATTAGGTCTTGAACCATTCTCCTGTGAATTTACTCCTAAATATTTTAGGGACATGCTTAAACAAAAGAAAGGAAAAATAAAAGCAGTCTTGATGAATCAAAAAATAGTAACTGGTCTAGGAAATATTTATGCAGATGAAAGTTTATTTGAGGCGCGAATCCGTCCAGACAGAAATGCGTCTTCAATATCGGATCTGGAAGCTGGGAAATTATATAAAGCAATAATTCGTATCATGAAACGAGCAATCGAAGTCGGCGGTTCTTCTATCGCCACTTATAGACTTTTAGATGAAACCAGGGGGAATTACGCTAGAGAACACAAGGTTTACGGTAAGGAAGGCAAAATGTGTGTTAGCTGCGGTAAACCGCTTCAAAAAATGATGATTCAAACCAGAACGACAATATTTTGCTCGAATTGCCAGAAGTAAAAAGAGAAATATAAAATATAGAAAGCCTTGCATAGGAGTTTATAAAATAAAATAGGTAATCCTATTATTATTTTCTTGAACGACGAGCAGTTCGCTGGCGAAGCTTCGCCAGATAGATTGCTTTATAAATTTTAATATTTCTCTTTTTTATATTTTTAAAATTCTAAATAGTGCCACCCCACAAGCCACAGAGATATTTAGCGATTCTTTTTTGCCTCGCATTGGAATTTCGGCAATTACATCGCACTTTTTTAAAATATTTTCCGGTATACCTGTCACTTCTGTGCCCACGATAAAAGCATTCTTACTTTGAAGTCGTATTTTCTTGTAATCCACAGATTTTTCATCTTGTTCTATAGCGACAATCCAAAAACCTTCCTTTTTTAGGTTATTTAAAAGTAGAGAAGTACTTTTTTTATGCTCCCAAGACACAAATTCCTCTGCCCCGAGTGCTGACTTTGCCAAATCTCCCCTCTTTCGCCCAAAACGATCAAGTGGCGCTGGTGTATATCCAGTTAAATAAATTTTGTTAATCCCCACTGCATCAGCTGTGCGAAACATTGCACCCACGTTTTCCACGCTTCGTATGTCATGCAATATTAAAATGTTTTGTTTGTTATTACTCATATCAAGAAGTTTTTATTACGCATTTTTTTGTGATAAGCGATGGCAAACCTGTGCGCTTCGCTGTTTGCGAGTAGTATTTCCTTTTTGTATTTTACCCCAAAATTTTTATCACCCATAATGTCTTTGGGTTTGTGTCGTTCATCTTTGAGCACTGAGACTACAGGAATATTAAGATTAAAAGCAGACAATATGCCCTCAGCTACGTGTATTTGAGCCATACCGCCATCTACGACGATAAGATGTGGAAATACCCATTCTTTGTGCTTTAACCGTCTTTCCACGATTTCAGCAAGCGCCCCAGTGTCATTTGCATTAGTCTGAGTCTTGACCTTAAATTTCTTATATTCACTTTTCACTACTTCCCCATCTTCTACAACAGTCATCACTCCCACCATATTTTTACCACCCATGTGGGCAATGTCATAGGCTTCGATTCTGAATGAATTTTTATTCAACTGAATATCATTCTTTAAGAGAGCTATATCATTTATGTGCTGTAAGGCAAAAATTTGTCTTTTTATTTCTCCTGCTTTTTCAAATTCACGATTTTTGGCATATTGCTTCATCTCTTTTTTAAGATTTTTGAAAATCTGTGGTTTTTTACCAGCAAAGAATAATTTTATGTTTATAATATTTTGCAAATACATTTTTCTATCGTCTAAATCAGGCACTAGGTTTATTTGCTTATAAAATTCCATATAATTTTTACTTTTTTCATCCAGAAACGGGAAAATTCTGCGAATTATCTTCACTGCCTCACGAAGTTGTGTCCCACTTGTATAAGGTCCAAAGATAGAGTTCCTTTCGATTTTGAGCTTCCCGAGGGTCCCACCTTTGTACTCAAGGGAAGGGTGCAGGGACGAAAAATTGGAAGGAACTCTATCTTGAAGTTCTTTCCCACGTAAAATTAAAACTCTCGGTAACTCTTCTTTCGTTATGCAAATAAAATTAAAACTTTTATCGGATTTTTCTTTAGTATTGTACTTCGGCTGATGCTTCTTAATGAGATTTGCTTCGAGAATTACCGCCTCAAGCACACTGTCAGTAGTCTGGAAATCAATTGTGCTTGCCTGAAAAACCATATCCACCAATATTGGACCCCTCGTCTCAATCAAATCTTTTCCGAAATAACTTTTTACTCTATCTCTAAGCGAAGTTGCCTTACCTATGTATAAAATTTGTTTATTTCTTTTAAAAAAATAAACACCGGACTTGTCGGGTATTTTAAGTTTTTTTATATAATCATTTTTCACAAAAATTTATTTCCTAAGTACTTTTTTAAGATACTTCCCAGTGAAACTGTTTGCATTATTAGCGACATCCTCTGGAGTACCTTTGGCAACCAAATTACCACCTTTTACCCCACCCTCAGGACCAATATCTATAATATGATCAGAGCTTTTAACTATATCCAGGTTGTGTTCAATCAAAACAACAGTATTACCCTTGGTAACTAATTTATTTAAAACTTCTAAAAGTTTCTGCACATCGTCATAATGCAATCCAACAGTCGGCTCATCTAAAAGATATATCGTCTTTTCTAAATGTGGGCGATAAAGCTCACTTGAGATTTTTACACGCTGTGCTTCCCCACCAGAGAGCGTCGTAGCAGACTGCCCTAACTCTAAATAACCGAGCCCGACGTCCATTAGAGTTTGTAGACGATCAGAAACAGCAGGAATATCCTTAAAAAAGGTTAGCCCATTTTCTACAGTCAGATGCAGAACTTCGTAAATATTTTTCTTCTTATATTTTACAGTTAATGTCTCTTTATCAAAACGTTTACCATTACAAACATCGCAAGTCACGTAAACCGTCGGCAAGAAGTGCATTTCCACGGCAATTTCGCCATTACCTTCACACGCCTCACAACGTCCGCCCTTCACGTTGAAAGAAAAACGGTTAGATTTCCAACCACGAAGCCTAGCCTCCTCTGTAGTAGCAAAAAGATCTCGAATATGAGTAAAAGCCCCAGTATATGTAGCCAAATTGGAACGCGGGGTACGTCCTATCGGCGATTGATCAATCAAAATAGCACGAGAAAGATATTCAGTGCCGGTGAATGAGGAGCAATTGAAAACTTGAGCGGTACGATACTTCCTTTCGTAGCGAGCCTGTAGATTTTTATACAAAATCTCGTACATAAAAGAACTTTTGCCAGAACCAGACACTCCTGTGATCGAGGTCATGACACCAAGAGGAACTTCTACATTTAAATTGTTTATGTTAAAAACTTTTCCACCTGTAATACGAAGAACGCCTTTCGCCTCTCGACGCTTTTTAGGAATTTCTATTTTTATTTCATCACGAAGATAGGAAAGTGTTCGTGAGCCACTTGTATTTTTCTTTGCGGTTAATAATTCTTCTAGATCACCAGCCACCACCACCTCACCTCCATGCACGCCCGCCTTTGGACCGATGTCCACGATATAATCTGAAGCGTAAATAGTGTCTTCATCGTGTTCAACCACCAAAATTGTGTTACCTAAATCTCTTAAATTAAGAAGGGTCTTAATTAGACGGTCATTATCGCGCTGGTGCAAACCAATCGTAGGCTCATCGAGAACATAGAGCGCCCCAACAAGCCTAGAACCAAGTTGAGAGGCCAAGCGAATACGTTGCGCTTCCCCACCGGAGAGGGTGTTTGCTTTACGAGAAAGCTGTAGATAATCTAGACCAACATCTAGCATAAATTGTAGTCGTGCTTCTATCTCCCTCACCACCGGCACAGATATTTCCTTTTCTTGCTCGGAAAGTTTTAGATTCTTGAAAAATTCATGTGCATCTTGAATTGAGAGCGACGCAAGATCTAAAATATTTACTTTTTTATTGTGATCAGTTAGAAAAACATTTAAAGCTTCAGGACGAAGTCGCGCTCCATGACAAGCATCACACGGTTCGTCGCCCATAAAGTATTTTGAGCCTAGACCATTACATGTTGGGCAAGCTCCATAGGGAGAATTAAAGGAAAACAAGCGGGGTTCGACTTCAGGAAAAGAAAAACCATCATTCTTACAAGCAAACTTTGCCGACATTATAAATTCATCTTCTCCTATTTTGATAGTCACTAACCCGTCAGATTCAATGAGCGAACGTTCAAGAGCCTCAGAGAGTCGAGTTCTACTACTTTCTTTATTATCAACAAATTCATGCAAAGCAAAATGATCCACCAATATATCTATGTTGTGAGCTTTATTTTTAGAAAGAGTTATTTGTTCACGAAGTTTTTTAATAGAACCATCGAGGCGAATCTGAGAGAAACCTTTTCCGAGTAAATCATAGAGCAATTGGTAATACTCCCCTTTGCGTCCCCGAACTACTGGAGAAAAAATACTTATTTCCGTTTCATCAAACTCTATTCCCATAACCTTCCTTTTATTTTTCTTCGCTCCACCAGAAACAGAACTTTTAAGTTCGTAATTTTTAATGGAATCTAGAACAAAATTTAAAATTTCTTCATTTGAAAGCTTTTTTATCGCTTCTCCACACTGTGGACAATGTGGATGTCCGATGCGGGCATACATAACGCGCAGATAATCGTAAATTTCTGTAATCGTCGCCACCGTCGAACGCGGATTGTTTGAGCGAGATTTTTGATCGATAGAAATTGCTGGAGAAAGCCCAGTAATCTCATCCACATCCGGCTTGGGCATTTGATTTAAAAATTGTCGCGCATAAGAAGAGAGAGACTCCACGTATCGCCTCTGCCCCTCGGCAAAAATAGTGTCAAAAGCCAAAGAAGACTTTCCGGACCCAGAAACGCCGGTAATAACCACCATTTTATTACGTGGCATTTCTACGCTGATATTCTTCAGGTTGTGGGTTCTAGCCCCCTTTACTGTTATTTTATCTATGTTTTTATCTGTTTTGGGCATATATTTCAGTCTAATAACGCAATGAGACCCTTCCTTACTCTTAGGGGGTCAATAGGAATTAATCTATTAAACTAATACCACTATATCACAATAATCTAAAAAGTCTCAGAAGATTTTTATTTATCTTTTTTTATAAATTCGCCTTTAATAACCCAATTTCATCCCTAAGTATCGCTGCTGTTTCAAAATCGAGCTCTTTGACTGCTTTATTCATTTATTTTTCTTTCATTTTTATTATTTTTTCATAAATCAGATTCTCTATTTCTCCGTCAGAGAGATGTCTTTTCGCAATAACGGTTCTTGCGAATTACTATCAAATAGATACTAGCAAGAACTGTTCTAGCTAGTACTTTTTTGTGGCACCTCTAGTCTACAACTAAAGACAAACTGCGTTTCCATTCAACGTAGCAGTCTGTCCCGGAACCGCGGTACATGTCCAGCCACTCCTATCGTCTGTTGGGCTAGAATTATCGATCCGTATCGCAAAACCAGTTGTATTAGGTAAATATGAAGTGCAACTACCGCCAGTCACTTTCTTTCCTGTAGAACACGAGGCAACGCAGGTAATCCCAGTTGCCCCTGTACCTCCGGTAACTGTACATGTCTTGTATTCTAAAGAATTTCGAACATCAGAAATAGAAACACCAACAGCAGCAGAAACTGGACCACCAACACAGACATATGTCTGTTCAGCATTATTTATCGTGACATTGGAGGTTTTTAGAGCAGGAGAGTTTGTTGGACAGGAATTAGATGCTATAGCACAACCCCAAGAATTGATTTTAGTTGTTCCAGGATACTTGATATCATAACCCCCACAAATAGAAGATCCAGATGTTGTGGTCCCACCTCCACCAGTACTACACCCAACCACCCTACTGATCACAAAACCTCCGCCGCCGCCATTCCCCCCAGAAGTATTCCCGGTATTACCATTAGATATACCACCATCACCACCCTTACCCACGTTAGATGTTGTATTAGGAGCCAATGGACCTG
>CALRAE010000010.1 GCA_943350445.1 Candidatus Nomurabacteria bacterium | reverse complement strand
AGTGCGTCTGCCAATTTCGCCATCCCGGCATGTTATTTTCTACAATGTAATACTATCACTTTTATTACATCTTGTGCGCCCAGTAGGGATCGAACCTACGACCTTATCCTTAAGAGGGATCTGCTCTACCAGCTGAGCTATGGGCGCATATATTAAATTATAAAATTACAAACTTCCCAGTGCCCGAGGTGGGAATCGAACCCACATCCCTTGCGAGACACGATTTTAAGTCGTGCGCGTATACCAGTTCCGCCACTCGGGCAACGGATTAGATTATATGCAAAAAATACCTAAATTACAAGCTCTCTATTAGAATCAACCTTTTTAGCCTTGACTTTTGAGTGTGATTATGCTATACTATAAAAAGTAGGTTAGATATTGTTCTTTCTATATGTTCCCTCTTGTGTATGGTTTTCTTGCAAGATAATAGCCCAGAAAATAGACTTTCTTGGTTGCTATCTTGCAGGAAACAAACATCTGCAAGAAGAAACAATAAAAAGTTAACAACTTATGAAAAAGAAACTCATTCGGTTCGGTCTCTTCCTCGCCACGGTCATGTGGACGCTCACGTCCGCATGCACCAGCATCAACTCAGGAAACCTCGGTCACGACGTGCGGCCTCCCAAATACGGGAAGGACGAAGAGGCCATCACCAGCAAGGTGGTTACGGCGACCGACGCAAAAGGTCGTTCGACCATTACCACCGAAGCGACCAGCCTCACAGGGCTCGAAGTCGCCCGACAAATCGAGCTCAAAAAGCTCGAAACCGCTCGCGATGTCGGCGTCGCACGGGCAATCAGTGGCAGTGGTGCCACTCGTGGTTTCTGGTCCTCGCTTCTCGGTGGACCCGCCAACTATTATGGTGGGAGCGGTGGCACCTACTACGGCCAAGGCGACAACTCAGCTGGTGGGGTAAATACACTCTCGGGTGGCGGCAACGTCACAACTGGGGTTTATTACAACAACAGCCCTGGTGGAGCTAACACCACAGGCGGATCGGGTGTTGGCATTCAAGGCGGCTACAATAACGGATCCGGCGGTGTAAACATCATCACCCGCCGGTGAAGAGGACGAGCTCGATGGGCTCGTAAAACATCAATCAATCAAAGGCGTCGTGCGCAACCTGAAAGGGTGCCATCGACGCCTTTTCTGTTTCATGGAAAGCCAAAATACCCATATTTTAATACCCTAATTAGGGGCTTGACATTTATATTAAAAGGTGATATACTACCTATGTATGAATAAAATAAACAAAATAATAAAATATTATATAATTTTTAGTGTATTGATGCTTCTTGCACTAGCAGGAACAGCAAATGCTGACTACAACATTGTTACATCTGGACCTTATAGCAATTACGCTCCTATTTACCAGTCACCTACACAGACATACACTCCGCCACAATATTACTATGCATCAGCACCGACTGTCACATACATTGAACCAAACCCTATCGCATATGTGAACTACACTCCTTCGAGCACAGCGACTGTTTACTCAAGTAGTACAAATCCAAATGCTACAAGTACGCCAAAAACAGTTGCAAAAGCAAAGACAACTACTACCACGACAAACACCGTAGCCAAGATAGATACTTCTACAAATAGTGGCCTTGCAGCTAGTGCAATCTTTGGATCAAAAGGGTTCCTACCTTCTGGTATAATTCAATGGATCCTATTAGCGATACTAGTATTGCTAATAGTCATTATAGCTAGAAAGATCTACGGCGCTGATGCAGCTTATCACGCAACACCAATGAAACACGACTAAAAGAAGCACGAAAAAGCCCCCTAAAATAGGGGGCTTTTTCTATTGACTTTTACTGTTAGTTGTGATACAATATGGTGGGTATAGATTCTTTGAAAACAGGTTAGGAAGTGAGTGGTTGGCTCGCCAAGTAGCTAAAAGCATTGGCTCTTTAGCGAGCTAACTAAAGTGCTCACAACAACAACCAAGCATCCACGTAAGTGGATGCGCAATAGAGAAAGAAAAAATATGACAGCAACGCAGGAAATATGCCTCTATGTCACGATATTGGGTCTATTATCCCCATTCGTGGCATACGCGCTAGCAACGGTGAATATCTTTTTCACCCTGCTCGAAAGCGGAAACATCAAATATATCTATCGGGGGGATACCCTCCGGCGGATTATTGCTGATGTCAAAGGAAAAATGCTCAAAGGACACATCCTTGTCCCCCTCACCGATGGTGAGGTAGAGCCAAAAGAATCGTGGGAAAAACGGTTCGGCATCTACTGGATCGGCATCCCACCCTTCGCCTCGATCAAAAGTTTTAAGATCAAGCCACGAAGAGCGAAAGAAGAGTTAGCAGGTAAACCGATAACGGAGTGGATTGAAGAAAAACCAGAAATCACAGCTGACTCACTCCGTGGAGTATTTCCGCGACCTTTCTTGCTGGAAAAAGTGGAATTAGAAGACCGACAAATCGTCGATCTCATCGTCGTCGGCAAGTTCGCTGTTGTTGACGCATACACTCCAGTAGTAGAGCTCAAAGGAGCCTTCTTTGAACTCGCTGGTTCAATACTACGTGGAGCTGTAAATGACATCCTGGAAAAATTCACCATGGATGGCTTCAAGGATAAGAACAAGGGTGAGGGAGGTATCCTGGAGGTCCTGACAAAAATCCCTGTTTCAGATGACCCTAGCGATCCCATCGGGGCTTTTAATCGAGCCTTACAAAAACGGACCGGACTACATCTCGTGGGGGCAACAATCCCCGAATGGAATCCGTCCGACCCAACAGTGCGAGACGCGATGAATCTACGGTTCAAAGCTGAAAAGCAAGCTGAGGCTACTCAAGTAGAAGCAGCAGCATACGCACTACAGGTTCAAACCAAAACTGCGGCAGATGCAAAGAGGATTGCAGACCTCGGCAGCGCCCAGAAGCTACAGATAGAAGCAGTCGTCAAAGCGATGACATCTACTGGAGCAGAAAAAGGAGAAATCCTGAAAGCTGTAGCTCGCCTCCTTGAAATGGAAGCAGCCGCAAGTGAAACCTCCAGCATCACAACACTAGTTCAACAAGGCGGGGCACAACCCGTCATATCAGTTGGAGGAAACAGACCATGACAGCCATACGTATCGTCTTCTGGCTCATAGTGGTGGGAGCAATTGCACTCATCATCTTCAAATGCAAGAAGCCAGGAGTATCGTTCCCATGGCTGGGAGTAATCATTGTGTTCACACTGCTTGGTTTAGGGTCTTGTGGTTACAGCAAATGGACTGCCAAGAAATCCACCACACCAGTGGCAACACCAGCCACACCACCAGCGCAGGGCACTAACCCTCCGCCGGTAAGAGTAGTTGCAATCGTCCCGGCTTTAAATCCCTGGACGTTCAAGACGGTCACCATCCCGCCAAACGGAGTGGGAATACCCCTACGTAGTGGGTGGAGGGGCTGGCCTGATAAGCCAATAACGATCAGAACCCCGAAAGGAGAGGTTCTGAATACAAAGTCTGGAGTGAAGAGTCACTTTAGGGAACAACCGGATGGAATTTACACCTTCATCTCGGACCCTCCAGGCGTTCAAAGAGAAATTGAAATCTACAACGATTGGGATTATCAAGGCCCAATAGAAAGGAGGCCGTAAATCGCGCTGGCCACGCAAATCAAAAGGGCGGGCGTCCAACATGGACGACCGCCCTTTCGTATTTCTACTTAAAAAAATTACTGCGCAGCAGGTGGTAAATTTACCGTGCCTTGCTCTGGATTTATCTGACTTGGAGGTATATTAAGTGTACTCAATATTATGCCCAGAATAGTCCAGACCCCCATCATGATAGTTAAGCCCACTACACCCCAAATCATATGACTCTTGCCTGTGGTCTTCTTTTCATCATTGGCGCCATTCGCTATAAACTCATACAGACCATAAAGAAAGTATACTAACGCTAAGGCAAAGAGAAACAGAATGAGTGGGTTTATGATCTGTGTGTTTACTTTACTTATGAAAGCATCCACACCCGCATAGGCTATTTTAGTAGAAAATAAATCCATATCTTACCTTATAGAACAATAGGCACAGTTGGAACTATGAAGTTCTGACTATTGTTTAAACCAAAAGTATTTCGAAGAAGGTTCACAAGTCCCCACATTCCGATGATAACAGCAAGACCGATGATACCGTAGATGATCATGTCTCTACCCTTCTTCTTTGCCTCATCTTCACCAGCTATAACGTAAGTGACAACTCCCCAAGCGAAATAAACAACTCCCAAAGCGATCAAAACAGGAACAACTGAGTTCAGAAGTGTTCCAAACTTACACAACAACGTAAACAGTGTCCCGTTTGAGGTTAGAGTAGCATCACAAACAGAAGTAGCAGAACCACTAGTTCCTACCTGTGCCAATGCCGCGACTGGAGCCAAACTTAAAGCCAAACCTGATAAAACAATTAATTTCTTTTTCATAATTACTAATATAATGTTAATAATAAAGCGACCTTAAATAATAATCTACCCCAATTATACTACATACGGTATTAAAATAAAAGCAACTATGGGGATTTAATTTGTGGAATAATACCAGAATCAATACCAAAAGTAGTACCCAACACTGACACAATACCCCAGACAGAAAACATTACCGTAAGAGCTATAATACCCCATATCATGAATTGCCTACCCTTTTCTTTCTTTGCCTCCTCACCACTATTGATGACAAACTGCACGACACCCCACATAAACATAATAATAGCCAAAGCAAAGATAAGAGGGATTAACGATTTATTTATAATACAAGTACCGTAATTAAGAACATTTTGAACGTTTGGGTTATTACCTAAAATACAAGCTCCTGTTGTGGATTGTGAAGTAGGGATATTAGGCATATTTCCCTTAAAACCAAAAGTGTTGGTTACAATATTCACAAGCCCCCACATGCTGACAATAACAGCCAGACCAATAATACCAGATATTATCCTATCCCTACCCTTCTTTTTCGCCTCTCCTTCATCTCCAATAACATACTGAACCACTCCGAAAACAAAATACAATACCCCCAGAGCAAGTAAAACCGGCACAATTGAATTTAAAATTTTATGGACCTTGCATATTATGTTTCCTAAACCAGTTAGGTTATCACATGCTGTGGCTTGAAGAGAAGCAGCGGCAGCCTGACCTGCAAGACTATCTCTCTGTCTCTGATCAAATTCAGTTATATTTCTATTTATTAGACGTCCGTTCGCGTCATACTCTTGAGCCCCAGCTGACATTGGAGAAATTAAATTTAGGGCTAGAAAGATAAATAGGGATAGTTTCAATAATTTTTTTTTCATGTGATTTTACGAAATCATGTCGCGCAATTGATTCTGTGAATCATGTCGTATTCTCCTTTTAAATACGACCCAAAGCGCGACTTTATTTTTAATAAATTTTATGTCCCGAGGCCAGTGACAGTACTCGATATGAGCTCTGCGATAGACCATGAACCGAGAAGTATTCCTGCACCGATCAAGGTATACAAAAGGGCGTCTTTGGCTTTGGTGAGTTTTTCTGCATTACCCCGCGCAGCCACAAAAAGAAAGCCACAGTAAATAACAGCAAGAGCCACCACAGGTATTCCTATCTTTAAGGCCCCCGTCAAAAGAGTTCTAATGAAAGCAGGGATACTAGCTGTGTTCGGACCTAGTGGATTACATATCTTCCCAGGATCACAAGGCACTGGACCTGCTACACTGCCACCATTCACAGGCTCCACAGCATAAAGTACAGAAAAAGGAATCACAAGCAAACATGATAGTAGGATAATTTTATATACATGTTTCTTAAGAAAATTCATAGACATATTATAATATATTGTTAATTAAATATCCAAGCGGAATTATACCCCAAAATGGTTAGTATCATCTTGATAATAAGCCACGAACCAGCTATGAAAATGATCCCGATGGCAGTATTGGTGAAAATATTCTTGGCTTTAGTCTTAGACTCACTACTACCACCTGAAGTCACCATTAGGAAACCAGCGTAGAAGAACATAATAGCTGCGATGGGTATGGCTAGAAATTTCAAAATAAAATTAATCCCACCATTTACAAGCTTCATTAAAGCATTGAAATCACAAGGAACAGCGGGGGTGACTGTACCATAACTGTTTGTAATCGAGACAGTGTTGTTATTGCAAGGCACCAAACTAGCAGAAAAAGACAGCGAAGGCACAACCAGCACCAGAAACACTGCGAGGGGAATTAAGATTTTAGTTAGTTTTGACATATGGTTTTACTTTATGAACTTTACACTATTATTCTATCTAAATAATAAAAGGTTCAACCTACTACTAGCATCTGATAAGGCAGCCTCAACCGTCATTTTATTGGAAAGTACTCCTTCAACCATATTGCGGAAGATGTTGTCTGTATCAGGAGATGAAGGATCAAGCCAACTTCTAGCATACAGAGCAGAATCATAAAATACTGGTGAATAGCTGTCGGTGGGTTTAACTTTTAGTAAATCTCTACGAACTGGAGAAACGCCAGTAGCGAGAGCAAACTGAGAAGCAAAATTACCTGTAGATAAAAGGCTGGCTGCTGTAAAAGCAGTATTGAAATTCTTTGATGAAGACAAGAGGGCTACCCCTGTCACATTTGCACCAGTTGATTTAAAACCAGCATTCTTGATTTGAGGAAATGGAGCAACTCCAAAATTCTGATTTGGGTTTCTATTTATAAGTGAAGTAAGCTCACTCGCAAATCCAAAATAAAATGCCAAATTCTCGGCTGAAAAAGCCTCACTCGAATTCGGGAAAGATTTATTCCAAGAGTACACAGACTGGTTTGGATCGGCAAAATTAGTAAAGAATTTTAAAATCAAACTAAGATCGTATTTTTTACTTGTCGTGCTCAAGCTAGAACTAAAAGATCCTTCTTTTTGACTAATTATTGGATTGCCTGCCTGCATAAATAAAGTGGTCAAGATATCTTTAGCGTGAGCGACATTAGAGAAATGCCCTAGAGCAATGGTACTTTTACTTATTTTATTGGAATCGTCCTTGACGGTCAGCTTTGGTATTAAGCTAACTACATCATCCCAAAATACGGGTGGAGATCCAACACCATTTGCATCCAGCATGCTTCGATTGTAATACATCATAAGCGGATCAATAGAAAGTGGAAAAGCCAGAATGCCACCTGAAGTCAAGAAGACCTCCCCCGCCCCAGCAAAATTATTTTTAAATGAACTCAAAGGATAGCTACTATAAGGAATAGTGGAAATCTTATTAGCGTAATGAAATGCTAAATTGGCAGGCAACAAGAACATGTCGGGGCCTACACCGGCGGCAAGCGCCTCAAGTAAATCTTGATCGAAAGTATTTATGGGTTTTGGAACGTATTGAAGGATAAAAGAAGTATTAACAACATTAAATTCTTCTAAGAGAGGAGCCATTATTCTCTGTGGTACAGTACCCCACAAGGTAACAGTGCCGAGCCCCCCTGGAGTATTATTCTTGCCGATGGGTATAGCTCCAGAAAAAACCAAAACGCCAAAAACAGCTCCGACGATGAATATGATTATAATTATAATTTGGAAACTTCCTTTCATGCGATTTTCTTAGGTTTTCACTTTATGAACTTTCTACTTTATAAACTTTACAACTTGACTAATATCATACCATAATGATGCTCACCCGTGTTAATCTCACGATCAAAAGCAAAACCTTTCTTTTCAAAGATTTCTCGTGCTTTAACTTTTGGAACTGCATTTTTCGCACCCAAAACAGATGAGTCTGACCAATCGACAAGTAGCACCTTGCCTCCCTTTTTTAATATTCTTTTTATTTCTAAAACAAAATTTTGCTTATCTTCAACTTGGAAAAGCACATTGGAAGCGATGACTGCATCTAAAACACCATCCCCTATTTTTGTCCCGCCGAGCTTTTCAACATTTCCCCACAGAATTTCTACATTATTTAAATGCGCATCCCTTACTTTATTTTTGATAGTCACTAAAAAGTCTTTAACTATTTCTACTGCATAAACCTTGCCTTTAGTGACTATGTGTCCAGCAGGAATAGAATAAAAACCAGTTCCCGCACCCAAGTCTGCCACAATATCACCCTCTCGGAGCATAAGAGCTTTTAGATTTTTTATCGGACTAGTAAACATCCCTATATTATAGTATGAAAAAACAATATCCACTACCCCACACGCAAAGGTGCTCTTTGACAAATTAAATACAAGCCAAGGATGCAATGCCATCCCCTCCACGAAGACGCATGATGGTCACGCCTTGAGTCTGGCGACCAAGAGAGGATATGTCATTCAAGGCTGTCCTGATGACTTGCCCCTTCTTAGACATAGCTATTAATTCTTGTTCTTCACCATTTAATACTTTAGCCACGATCAATTTACCAGTTTTTGGGGTTACTTTTGCAGTTTTTATACCAGAGCCACCACGTTTCTGGACTTTGTATTCTTTAAGATCGGTCTTTTTACCAAAACCATTTGCACTCATAGTCAAAAAGGCTGCACCGCCACCTGCCTTTTGTTGATTATTTTTAATTACATCCACTCCGATAACCTCATCGTCTTTTCCTAATTTTATTCCACGCACACCACCAGCAGTCCTACCCATCTCCCTTATATCAGACTCTTTGAATCTAATAGACTGTCCTTCGGCAGTTGCTATCATTACTTCATCATTTTTGGCTGTGACAAGTGCAGAAATAAGCTGATCGTCTTTGTCGAGGCGAATAGCAATAATACCACTTCGACGTACGTCTTTGAAACTCTCAGAAGACATTTTCTTGGCGGTACCATTTTTTGTCACAAGCATAAGAGAGGTTGGAGATTTATCGATATCTTTTGGCATAGCCAATATTGAATTAACTTTCTCTTCTGTTCCAAGAGAGAGGAAATTCATGATCGATTTGCCACGGGTCGCACGACGAGCTTCTGGAATATCATACATCTTCATTTGATAAACTTTACCCAAATTTGTGAAGAAAAGAAGGTTGCTATGAGTAGAACCAGAGACAAGCATGGTCACAAAGTCTTCTTCTTTAGTTTCTAGGTCAATCACACCTACCCCACCACGCTTTTGAGCTCGATATTCAGATGGATCGGTACATTTTACATATCCACCAGCTGTGAGCACCAGCATGGTTTCCTTTTCTGGGATCAAATCTTCATCGGAAATTTCTTTCACTCCCCCTTTTACTATTCTTGTTCTTCTTTCGTCTGTGTATGTAGCACGGATTTCAGCCAACTCTCCCGCGATAGTTTTCAATATTTTCTTTGGACTTGCCAAAAGGTCTTTCATCTCTGCGATAAATTTCTGTTTTTCTGCAAGTTCATCTTCCACTGCTTGCCTTTCTAGACCTGCAAGTTTAGACAATTTCATCTCCAAAATTGCTATTGCCTGTAATTCGGAGAACTTAAACTCCTTCATTAAATTAAACTTCGCAATTTGAGAATTTTTTGAAGCGCGAATCACACTTATAACTCGATCTATCTTATCGAGTGCCTTTTTGAGACCTAGCAAAATATGCTCTCGCTCTTCTGCTCTCCTTAAATCATAAGCGCTTCTCCTTTTGACTACTTCTTTCCTATGTAAGACGAATTGCTCGAGAATTGATTTGAGTGAGAGAGTCTGAGGCACTCCATCTACTAGCGCCACAATATTGAAATTGAAATTCGACTCAAGCTGAGTATTTTTATAAATATAATTCAAAACCTTCTCTGGATGCGCACTACTCTTTAGATCAATCACAATTCTGATGTCTTTTGTTGACTCATCACGAAGTCCTTTGATACCCTCAAGTTTCTTTTCTTGCACCAACTCCGCTATCGCCATTATTAAATTAGATTTATTAACTCTAAAAGGAATGGAAGTGATAATAATAGAAAAATTACCATCCTTTTGTTCTAATATTTCTGCCTCACCTCGACACACTACTCCGCCACGCCCACCGGAATACGCATGGAGCATGTCTTTGTAGCCATAAGCGATACCCCCAGTCGGGAAATCCGGACCTTTGATGAATTGCATTAAATCCTCGGTCGTGGCATCTTCGTTCTCGATAAGATGAGTAGTAGCATCTAAAACTTCAGCGAGATTGTGTGGAGGAATATTTGTCGCCATACCGACAGCAATACCCAAAGTACCATTCAATAGTAGAGATGGAACAGAAGAAGGGAAAACAATCGGTTCTTTACGAGTCTGATCATAGTTTGGTCGGAAATCAACTGTCTCTTTTTCTAGATCTCGTAAAAGTTCTCCGGAAATCTTGGACATCTTTGCTTCAGTATAACGCATCGCCGCTGCATTGTCTCCATCGATCGAACCAAAGTTACCTTGCCCTAATATAAAAGGATACCGATAGGAAAATGTTTGGGCCATACCCACCATCGAATCATAGACAGCCACGTCACCATGCGGATGATATTTACCGAGCACGTCTCCGACTACTGCTGCTGATTTCCTAAAACGCGCAGAAGAGGTAAGCCCCATCTCATGCATGGCATACAAGATTCTCCTATGCACTGGCTTTAGCCCATCTCGAACGTCTGGTAGGGCACGTTGGGTAATAACGGACATCGCATAAGCTAGATAAGACTCTTTCATCTCAGTCACGACGTCAATCGGCAGGATTTTGTCCATCGTAACTACTTTACTATTTTTCTCATTCTTCTCATTTTCTTCCCCTTTTGTGTCTAAAGATTTTTTTGCCATAAATTATTGCTGTGTATCTGAATCGTAAAGACTTTGATAACCGTCCACAATGTTAGCTTTTAATACAGAAAGGGGTTCGAAACTATTCTCCACTTTCGCTTGTGTATCCGGATTACTCAAATTTACTCCCAAGGAATACACCCAAAGCAATATCAAGATAATACCACACACAATAGTAGAAACATGTAAAATATGTCTCCTAACTTCTTCTGATTGATTCCTTAAGTTTTGAATTATTTTTTTCATAACTTTATGATGCTTTCAACACCATCACTTCACCTTCTTTACCCTCTAAATCTTTTAATTTAAGTGTTAATTTATCTACCACCTCAGCTTTTTCTTCTCCAATCTCTTTCAGGAATGCTTTCAAGCTCTTTTCATCATAATCCATCGGGATGATCATCTTGGGTTCAAGGGAAGAAGCTAATTTCGCAGAAGCTTTCGCATCGAGTAGATCACCTCCACCGATAGGCACAAAAAGAATGTCAGGGTTGTTTATAGATTCAAGCGCTTCTTTTGACACATCACCATTTGACAGTGCCCCCAGAAAAACAATGTTGATATTATCCACGGAAAATATATAAATAGTATTTATATATTTTTTACCTGCGATATGAGAATCAGACAAGATGCCCTTTATGAAAATTTCTTTTACTTCGTAATCTCCAGGACCAGTTATAGAAAATGGTACTCGTTCTCCATGAGAAAGTTGCTCAAGACCATTGTAATCAGGATGATTGGTAGTGACTAGAGCCACATGAGCTCCAAAATGGGAGTTGATACCTATTTTAGAACTTTTACTGACAGGGTTAAAAGATAATACCGTCTCCCCTTTTTGTATTTTGAAAAATTGTTTGCCAAAATATGTGATTATCATAACAGGTTGCATTCTATCATGTTTTTTGCTAGAGTGAAAGTATTAAAAAGTATGGATTTAGGATAACCTTTTGATGTTCTGTCAAAAACCCTAATCTTATATCCGCTTTACGGCGGATTTTTTATTTAAAATTTTTATGGCTAAAGTTAAAGAAGCAAAAGAAGTAGAGGTAATAGTCCTAGAAGAAAATACGGTTTTGAGTTCTATCTTAAATCGCAGTGTAAACAAGCCAGAAGTAGATTCTCTAGTAGAAGGTTCAGTCATTAGTGTTGAACAATCATCAGTCTATATAGACCTAGCTCCTTATGGAGCAGGTATTATTTACGGTCGTGAATTTATCAACGCAAAGGATATAATCAGAAAAATCCATGTTGGTGATATTATCAAAGCAAAAGTTGTTGAAAAGGAAAATTCAGATGGCTACACTGAGCTCTCATTAAAAGAAGCGAAACAAGCCCTAACTTGGAATGAAGCTGAGAAGGCAATCAAAGAAAAGACAGTGATGAGCCTTGAGATCAAAGATGCAAACAAAGGAGGCCTTATTCTAGAATGGCAAGGTATACAAGGGTTCCTGCCTGCTTCTCAACTCAAAGCAGATCACTATCCTCGAGTACTTGATTCTGATAAGGATAAAATCTTAAAGGAATTGAAAAAACTTGTTGGACAGAAAATTTCAGTCATGATCATCTCCACCCTGCCGAAAGAAGGCAAGCTGATATTCTCTGAGAAAGATAATAATCCAGAAGAGAAGAAGGAAATCTTGAGTAAATATACTGTCGGTGATGATATCGACTGCACTGTCGCTGGATTAGTCGACTTCGGAGTGTTCGTGAAGCTCGAAGATGGACTCGAAGGCCTCGTGCATATCTCTGAACTCGATTGGGGGCTCGTAGAAAACCCTCGAACAATGTTTAAAATTGCAGACAAAATAAGAGCAAAAGTTATTGAAATCAAAGATGGTAAAATATCTCTTTCTATTAAAGCCCTCAAGGAAAATCCATGGAAAGAATTTGAAGGAAAGTTAAAGAAGGGAGACATTATAAAAGGAGTGGTTATTAAGTACAACAAGCACGGAGCGCTAATTTCTATCAAAGAAGGTGTGGCTGGACTAGTACACAACTCCACTTTTGCCTCAGAATCAAAACTACGTGAGAAACTAGAACTTGGAAAGAATTACAATTTCCAAATCACATTGTTCGAACCAAAAGACCAGAAAATGACCTTGATTCATCTAGAATAGTAAAAGGAAACAATCTAAAAATCCCTCAATATGAGGGATTTTTAGATTATGTATTAGCTACTTCTACCACATCAGCTTCTCCTATCGCATTCATTATAGAGATAACTTGCTCCACATAAAGAGGAACAACTGAAGGTGGGTTGTACGCACGAAGAATCTGTTTAGTCGTTTTGTCATCATAATGATGAGAGGTCTTTGGATTATTGCCTCCCAAGTTAAAGGCAACTAGTTCGATTGCGTGTTCGTTAGAGTTAAATCCAATTTTGCAAGAACCCCAGCCAAAAGAACTATTCTGAACCTTTTTACAAGCATTCTTGCCTCCACTAGATTCTCGGACAGCAATCGCTGGCAATAGACGCCAATCGAGGTCATTCTTTTCAGCTTCGAGAACCATCTTAATACCAGTACCTTCGAGGGGCATACTGCGCGCCTTGAAGTACTCATCGATAGCAACAGCCTTGGCTTTTTGATCCTCAAGCTTTTTTTTGATAGCATCATTAAGGGCTAAAGATTCGTAGGTCAAGATATTTTGTTTTTGTAACGCAGTAAATGGAGCATTAACGATGTTAGCAACAGCCTGTGAGACAGATCCCATTGTGTTACCCATAGGCATTCCCGACATTGTTAAGACTGGCAAAAGAATAAACGACTCCACAAACTTTATCAATTTTTTGTTTTTCATAAATTGGGTATAAAATTAAAAAACCCTTATGTAATAAGCTTTGGAGCCTATATTAAGGGTACATGTATATAATAGCATATTAAGATTTAAAAGTCAATAGTTAGACAACGTTTTGACCATATGTCAAGCTAAAAAACCCTTATAAAATAAGGGGTTTTTACTAAACACAAAAGGAAATTCTTTTTAGAATGGTCTGGCCGGGAGAGGGACCCGGAGAACCGAGGACCTTATAAAAAGAGATTTTCTTTTGTTGTTTTGTAGATAGGGATCAAAAAGGAGAACTCGCGTGAAGCTAAATCTTAAAAACCCTGTCAGCTACTTTATAGGCTTCCCCTGCTCCCATGGTCACAAAGACGTCATCTGGTCCAAGTTCTAGGTCTAATACTGCTTTTTCGGCTGAAGTAAAATCTGGAAAGGCTTGCACAGAAGCCTGCTTATCCCCTTTCAGAAAACTCGCACAGATAGCATTAGCCAGCTTTTCGCTTGAGACACTTTCATCCTTAGCCTCTCGAGCAAAATAAATAGGTAAAAGTAAAACTCTATCGGCCCCACCGAAACTTTCAGCAAAATCATTAAAGAGTGCTTTAGTGCGACTGTATAGGTGAGGTTGAAAAAGGACTGTAATTTTTTTAGCATCCTTGGGGTAAAGTTCCCTTAGTGCCTGCAAACTTGCCTTGATCTCTGTCGGGTGGTGAGCGTAATCATCATAAATTATTGTCCCCTCCTTTGTCTCCCCCTTTTTCTCAAGCCTTCGCCAAGTGCCAGAGAATTCTGAAAGGCTTTTCTGAGCAATCGCCAGATCTATATTCAAAATATCTACAACTGCAAGCGCTGCGGCCGCGTTCATTTTGTTGTGTAACCCAGCCACTAGTAGCTTCGGAACTTTTTCTAAATATTTAGTGTAGTCAGTGATAACATTTTCACTTTGTGAGGAAAGTCTAGTGAAAGCTTGTTGTATATCCGCTAGATCCTTATAACAATCCAAGTGATCAGCTTCAATGTTCGTAATCACTGTAATGTAGGGATTAAAGTTTAAGAAATGTCTGTTATATTCGTCTGCTTCGACAACCATATACTTACTATCCCCCTTCCGAAAATTACTACCAACCCCGCCTTTGGACGGGGCAAGCTTTTGCACTAAAGAACCCACTACACATGTAGGGTCTAGACCTGCATCAATCAATATACCTGAAACCATGGCAGTGGTAGTGGTCTTGCCGTGAGTTCCAGCTATCGCTATGACTTTGTATTCTTTTGCAAATTGCCCCAAAGCTTCAAAGTATGACAAAACTGGCTTGCCTGAAGCTCGAGCTTGCGCTATAATTTCTGGTCCCCGATAAATCCAAGCATCACTGTACACATACATATCCGCCTCTGGAAATTCCTTCATATTTTTTTGAAATATAACATCTATCCCGACCTCTCTTAGTGAATCAATCGTCTTACCGTCTTCGTCATTCACTCCAAAAACTTCCATACCTTTTGAGACACACATTTTAGCCAAAGCCGAAATGCCTATACCACCAATACCAATGAAAAATACTTTTTTAATTTTTGATAAATCTAGGTCTTTCATTTTAAGTCCTTAACTATTTCCATAAATTTTTCCCCTCTGTCATATTCATTTTTAAACATATTAAAGGAAGCAAATGCAGGGCTAAAAAGTATAACGTCGCCATCTTTCGCCTGCTTCATGGCTTCCTGTACTGCCTCTTTTAAGTCTGATACTTTTTGTAAATCTATATTACTATTTTTTATCTTCTCACTTCCAGATCCAGGCAAAAGTAGAACTTTCTTTGTGTTCTTTGGTAATACAGCTTCTAATTCTTTAACATCAAGCCCCTTATCCATACCCCCCATTATTAAAATAACTTTATCTGAAAAAGAATTCAGGGCCGCCATAGTGGCATCTGGCGTAGTAGAATTTGTATCATTATAAATATCTACACCTCTAATATTTTTTACTAACTCCAACCTACCAGAAATCGCTCCGAAATTTTCCACTACCTTTTTTGTAATTTCTTCTGGGACATCTAAAACTTTCGCAACCTCTACGGCACAGGCAATATTTTCTAGATTATGCCCTCCTTTCAACTTAACCTTCCAATTTTTTGGAATACTCCCTACATCCGCATTTATTACTTTACTTTTTACAGCTTCAACCATACCCTTCATACTCGAACCTAACACGAGCACATCATTGGCCTTTTGAAATTTGTAAATATGTTCTTTGTCGCTAAAGTACTGCTTTATATCATTTTTGTAATAATTCATATGGTCCGGCATGAAATTCGTGAATACAGAAATATGCGGAGAAATTTTTGCTTCACCAAAACCCTGGAGCTGCCAAGATGAAAGCTCAAGGACTACAATATCCCCATCTTTTACTTCTTTTAAGAGTGGCAAAGCTGCCGTACCTTTTATATTACCTCCCAGATGGACCCGTGCACCGCTAGCTTTCAGAATTTCATAAATCAAAACGGTTACAGTACTTTTACCACGAGTCCCAGTCACTCCTACTATTTTTACTTCCGGCGTAAGTTTAACAAAAAGTGACTCATCCATCTCAATCGGTATACCCTTCTCCCTCGCGTGCGCAATATATGGTGAATCAAGTGGCACACCTTGGCCTTTTAAAACAAAGTCACAATTCTCAAAATCTTCCAGCCTGTGTTCACCTAAAACATATTCTATATTTTTATATTTTGCCAGTTTCTCTATTGATGGAGCTAATTCTTCGGTAGACTTAAAATCCGTCACTAAAACTTCTGCTCCACACTCAGCCAAAAAGGCAATATCGCCGAGCCTTTTACCCAAAAGCCCAAGGCCCACCACCGTCACCCTTTTACCCTTAAAATATGAGCGGAAATCGGTCATAAATTCATATTAACACAAGGGAAAGCGAAAACAGAAATAGTTCTTAAGAAAAGCCTTGCGCAGGAGCTTAGAAAATAAAAATGGTATTCCATTTATTATTTTCTTGAGCGACGAGCAGTTCGCTGGCGAAGCTTCGCCAGATAGATTGCTTTTCTTGAGAAGCTATTTCTGTTTTTGACCTAGGGCCTTCTTGAGTTCTTCCATGTCATCAAAATGATGCTTCACACCTTTTATTTCCTGATAGTCTTCATGACCCTTGCCAGCACAAAGAATAATGTCTCCTGAAGTGGCTAACTTCACAGCCTCCTTGATTGCTTCACGCCTAGCAACAATTGATTTTACTTTTTGAGATAATTCCAGAGACAAATCAGCCTTCATTTCAATTAGAATTTTTTCTGGATCTTCGCTTCTGGAATTATCAGAAGTAAATATGGCAATATCCGAAAGTTCAGCGCCAATTTTACCCATTATTTTACGTTTCAGTGGATCTCTGTCACCCCCACAACCAAAGATAGATATTATGTGCCCTTTTTTTGGTTTTATCTCGTGTATAGTTAACAATACTTTCTCTAAAGCATCTGGGGTATGAGCATAATCAACGACACAAAGAACACCATTTACAGATGTAAGATGTTCAAATCTTCCGCGCGGCGGTTCTATGTTTTCTAAAATTTTATTTACCTTTTGCATATCAAAACCAAGGAGAGAGGAAGTACTCCAGACAGCAAGCAGGTTGTGGGCATTAAATTTACCTAAAAGCTTTGACTTGATGGGAATTTTATTAAATAAAAGTTCCAAACCATCAAAATCCATTTTCGTAATTTCTCCATGAAAATAAACTTTCTCAAAATCTTGCTCGAAACCATAAGAAAATTGGTGCGCCTGTATACCCTCAAGCATTTTTAATCCATACCCATCATCAGCATTCGTTAAAGCAAAAGCTTTTTTTGGTAACATCTTGAAAAATTTCTTTTTTGCACCAAAATAGTTTTCAAAGTTTTTATGATAGTCTAAGTGGTCATGAGTCAGGTTTGTGAAAATCCCCCCGACGAAATTTATCCCCGCCACTCTATGCTGATCAAGCGCGTGTGATGAAACCTCCATGAACACATATTCACACTTCTTTGAAACCATTTCTTTTAGTAATTTATTTAAAGCAATAGGGTCTGGAGTCGTAAGCATCGCAGGCCTCACCTCTTCACCTATAATATTTTCCACTGTGCCTATAAGCCCCACCTTGTATCCAAGGCTTTTAGCTATCCTGTATAAAAGCGTGGCTGTCGTCGTCTTGCCATTTGTACCTGTCACACCGACAATTTTTAACTTTTTAGATGGATGACCAAAAATATGCAACCTCGCCAAGAGTGCAATAGCTCGTCTTTTAATTTTTAGATTTTTGAATATTTTTAGCATATTATTCAATGATTGTTGATTCTACTTTTATTGTACTCTCAACCACATTCTTTGTCACAGATTTTATAAGTAGATAGATTTTTCTTAAAAGATAGAAAATAAGGACTATAGCAGCTAGGGTTAAAAAGAACAGAAACTTAAAAAACCAATAGGGCCCACCAAGCCACGATGTAAAGCCTAAAATAAAAAAACTTATCAGACAAAACAATGTGATCAGTGCTGGAGTCACCAATAAATCCAAAAACATGCTCCCAGCTTGCCCACCGGCAAATTTCCCAGGATTCTCCTTTGCCTCACTTGCCATATTTCTTATTTCCAATATTTGAAAAATCATAAATTAAAATTTATCAACTTCGTTTAATTCTTTTTCAAGAATAGCATCAGACTCACCAAAAAGAAACTTACCCTTGAACTTTCTTCCTTTTAAGAACAACGGAATCCAATAAATATCATCTGGCCACATCTTAGAAAATGGAATTTCATCAACAAAGAACCATTCTGGCTTCATTTCTTCTGATTCTTTGGGCTCGCCCGTAAAATTATTTGATTTAAATATATGGACTTGAAGAATTTCTGGATTACCCTTAAATTCAAAATCAATGATTCCCATTATTTGTAGATCTTTTACATCAATCCCTGATTCTTCTTTCATCTCCCTCCTTGCTGCTTGTTCAATAGTCTCCCCTTGTGCAACCTTACCACCAAAACCATTCCACCTGCCTGCTCCGAATCCACGTTTCTTCATACCGAGTAATACTCTCGGATGTTGGTGAACTATGCAAAGAGTTGTGATAAGTTTTTTATTCCCCATGCTATCTTGGGTAAGACCTAAAGCAATCGTATTATTTTGAAAGAAAAGCGTACCCATAAAATAAAAACACAAAGATAATAAAAAAGATTAAGGTGTACCAACCATACTTAGCATAAGGAGTGTGGGAAATTTTTAAAGCCTTCTCGTATTCTTTTTCATAAAAGATTTTAAGGAGCCCGACAACAAGTGTCAGGATCGTACCCACAAGAAAAAGTTGAGTGGGATTTTTTTCAACCCCTGAAAATCCGAAGTAATTGCCTGCAGGCGGAAAAACCACAAAAAGTGCACTTAGGAAGAATAGAATAATAAATACAATTATAAATGTTTTATTCATCAACAGAAAAATAGGTTTTTACTGCATCGAAAGTCCGACCAAATGGCCCACTACTGCTACTATTCCCAATACGATACCAGCCAAACCCCACAACCTAGCCCCGCCTTTACGTGCCAAGAAACCTAAATATATGGCAAATGCCCCTATTACAAGAGGGATGACTTTAGTGAACAACACATACGGAGTTAGGCCCAAAATATCAACCGTTACTCTCGAAAAAATTGCGAGAACTCCTAAGACTACACTTACAAGACCTTTCATTTGTGAACTCATGAAATTTTATCTTATTAAGATGAATTTATAATAAAAACATTATACCACACAATGATATCTTTTAATTCACCAAAGATTTTCGGTGTTGTGGAGCATTGATGAGCCCACATTTTTTGTATTTATAGACTTCGCCAGTTGTCGGGTTGATGGCTCCACATGGACAAGGGTCATTCCTGCCCGCCTCACTTTTGGCATCAGAATTCACCGTACTAGATTTTGCCTCATCGCCAAGATTGATCAATATTTCTTTCGGTGCATTATTTTCGGGAGCATTTACGGCATTTTTGGTATCAATGGTGCTGACCAAAGAAAATACTTGCTCCTTAAATGTTTTCTCCATTTCCTTGAACATAGAGAGACCGTCTTTCTTGTATTCTACGATAGGCTCCCTCTGGCCATAAGCTCGCAAGTTCACAGAACTACGCAAGTAGTCCATCGCTTCTAAATGTTCCATCCACAATGTATCTGTGGTATATAGAGCAATTCTTCGAACTGTTTCCAAGAATGCCACATCACCCATTTTATTCCTTTTTTCTGCTATTGCCTTGTCTGCCCCCTCACGCTCAGCAATTATGTTTGAAAGTAAAATCTCTATCTCTTTTTTCTCTGCCTTGAGCATGTTTTGACGTCTCTCGTAGATAATTTTTCTCTGATGATTCATCACATCGTCATATTCAAGTGTATTCTTGCGTGCATCAAAATGGAAACCTTCTATTTTTGACTGTGCACCTTCTAGAGTTTTACCGATAAATCTATTTTCAATCGGTGTATCCTCGGGCATACCAAAACGCCCCATCATATTTTTTATCTTATCTGAACCGAACACACGCATCAGATCGTCCTCGAGAGAAACGTAAAATTGCGTCTCACCTGGATCGCCCTGTCGGCCCGCACGTCCACGAAGCTGGTTGTCTATCCTACGAGCCTCATGTCTCTCAGTACCCAACACGAAAAGTCCACCGACGCTTTTCACAAATTCATATTCTTCTTTAACTATTGGATTACCCCCCAGTTTAATGTCTATACCACGCCCAGCCATGTTTGTAGCGATGGTCACCGCACCCCTTTTACCAGCTTGAGCAATAATCTCACCCTCTTTTTCATGATTCTTTGCATTCAAAATAACATGGGGCACGCCTTCTTGTTTTAAATACGCTGAAAGAAGCTCGTTCTTCTCAATAGAAATAGTTCCGATAAGTACTGGCATGCCTTTCGTATTTAACTCTTTAACCTTTTTTGCAATTGCCTTGAACTTTCCCTTCTCTGTTTGGAAAATTAAATCATTGTGGTCGATACGCACAATAGGGCTATTGGTAGGAATCACCAAGACATCGAGACCATAAACTTTCAAAAATTCTTCTGCAGAAGTTTTGGCTGTACCTGTCATACCTGAGAGCTTTTTATAGAATCTAAAATAATTCTGGAAAGTGATAGAACCAGAAGAACGAGTCTCCTTTTCTATCTTTACCCCTTCTTTCGCCTCTATCGCTTGATGTATACCTTCAGACCACCTTCGGCCTGGCTGCAGGCGTCCAGTGAAAGGGTCGACGATAATAACCTCGCCATCTTTAACCACATAATCTTTGTCTTTTTCGAAAATAGCTTGAGCTCTTACAGCCGTCTCTAGGTGATGCACATATTTGATGCCTTTTTCAGTATAAATATTTTCTACACCGAGCAATTGTTCAGCCTTAGTTATACCAGCATCCGTCAAAGTTATCGCTTTTAGTTTCTCGTCGACGGCGTAGTCTGCATCTCGCTTCATTTGTTTAGCAATTTGATAGAACTTTACATAAAAATCTTCCGAATCTCCTGCGGCACTCGAAATGATAAGTGGTGTACGCGCTTCGTCGATCAAAATAGAATCCACTTCATCTACAACTGCATAGTGATGACCTCTTTGCACAAGAGCATCTATGTTTACTGCTAGATTATCTCGCAAGTAGTCAAACCCATACTCATGATTTGTCCCATAAGTCACATCTGCGCGATATGCCTCTTTACGGGATGCCGGCTTTAGAAAATCATATATAACTTTAAACTCACCCACACCATCCCTCTCTTTATCTTCTTCTTTGTGTGTACTGTCGTAGAGATATGAAACATTGTTTGAGTTTATGACACCAACGGAAAGACCCAAGAAATTATAGACCTGCCCCATCAAGACTGCACCGATACGTGAAAGATAATCGTTGACTGTGATAATGTGCACACCCTCGCCGGTGAGCGCATTTAAATATGATGGAAGCACCGCCACCAAAGTCTTTCCTTCACCCGTACGCATCTCTGCAATTTTGCCATTGTGGAGTGCAAGACCTCCCATGAGCTGTACATCATAGTGCCTTTCACCTAGATTCCTTTTAGAAGCTTCTCGTACCAAAGCAAAAGCCTCAGGCAATATTTCATCTAAAGTCTCCCGCTTGTTGTCTGATTTAGCCAATCTATCCTTGAATTCCTGTGTTTTCTTTGGGAAGTCAGCATCTGCCAACTTTGAAATATCTGTCTCTAAAGCATTGATTTTCTCTATTGTTTTTGAGGTATGTCCAATGAATTTTGAGCTCTCATCACCGAATATTTTACTAAATAAAGACATAAGTCTTATATTAGCATAAAAAACAAAAAACTCACCGTATTCCGGGGAGTTTTTTGCAAGATTGGATAGATAATTATTTTCGTCTTTTCGCAGTTTTCTTCTTTGCCTTTTTCACTGCTTTTCTCTTTCCCTTCTTTACTACTTTCTTTTTTGCTGCCATATATTTTATTGTGAGATGAAATTAATTTACTAATTTTAGTTTGCAATAAAACGACCGTAAAAATTTATTGCTTCGAAACTATTTAATTATCCCGCATATGAAAAACAAAAACAAGAGTTCCCCACCTAATATGTGGACAACTCTTGTTTTTAATTATTTTCATTTGAAGCGGGCGATGGCTAGACTCCAACATATGTGCCTATGTGAGTGCGATAGCCCGCTACAGATAAAAATAATTTATCTAATTATATCATGAAAAAACTACAAAGGTCTTGGATAGACACCATCTTTGAGCATTAACTTAAAATCGTCGAAGGAGTCTGCCCCATTTATTGTTATTCTTCTTATGTGTAACACATCATCCCCTATTTTATTAAACCCACTTTTAGCTTTAGGATGATGCATAATATTTTCAGTGTAATCTGTCTTAGCCATAAATAATCCTTTGTAACCTATCTCTTGAGCCAACTTTATCATATTGTCTGTATAAGAATCTCCAGGCCACGCTAAATAATCTATTTTAGAGTTCGTGATATCCTCCAATATTTTCTTTGATTCACTTAATTCATATCTGACCATTTTAGCATCATCAACATCAACCCGTTTGCCATTAGTATCAGGACCCCCTCCAGAATATTTATGATTCATAGCATGTGAAGCTATTTCCATTCCTCCAGCATACATTTCTTGCAATCTAGATTTCCACATTGGAGTAACAGCTTTAGCACCCACAGTAAAGAAAATTCCTTTTAGCCCCCTACTTTTTAGTTCTGCAAATGTGACAGTATAATCAGACTCATTTGTATCATCAAAAGATAAGATTATAGATTTCTCTGGGATATTTTTTCTTAAACTCATATAACTATACAGTTGATCAAGGCTGATGGTGACATATCCTTCTTGTTGTAAATAATCAAGCTGTTTTCTAAACAACGATAGTGATATGAATCCATAACTACCTTTTGACACACTGGGAGAAATTATGTGATACAAAAAAACTGGCACACCCACTGTATTATTTAATGTTTCTTTATCATTTATACTATTTTTATTGACAATGGGTTTAATGGAATCAACTTCATACTTTATAATTTTATAAAAATTATTTTGACTATTAGTATGTTTATCAACTTGCTTCAAAACATATAAAATTGATAATGCTATTATAGAAAATAGCGAGATTGTGAGCAAAAATCTTTTCATAATTACATCGCCCGCTCGAGTACATGCTCCACCACATGATGCATTTTGGCACCGACGGATTCACAGACTTTTGCTAGATATGAGTCCTTTCTTGGGTCTATTTTTGAATCAGCATGCAATAGATGCACCTTGCCCCTTTTGTCGAGTACGAAACTTAATTTTAAATATTGCGTTGCGCCCATATGGCTGTGTAAATCTTTGGCGAGAGCCATGAGTTTTTCTTTTTCTTGCGCTGAAAGATCACCAAAAATGCTCACCACTGGAAAGGTGTAGACTTTCTCCCCACGGAAATTCGCGAGTGAATGCACTCCCGCGACTTTGCCGTAAATAAATTCTTCTACGAGAATACTCGTCTGGTGATTCACTCCATCTGCTATAGCATCAATCAACTGCGGAAAAGTTTTCGCCAAATGCACCCCCATACTAGAATCAGAAATATAAGACTTCACGATCCAAGGCGCGCCAAACTTGGCATGGACTTCTTTGGCTTTCTTTATTAAATATTTTTCTAGTGGACCATCTATGTCTTCTTGGTATAACGGCAAAAGCACATGACGAGGCATATTAACTCCAGCCTTTTTCATATGTTCCGCCAGCATCCCCCTGCTGTTTTCTAAAGCATGGGAAAAAGAATTGCTACTGATATGAGGAATAGAGAAACTTTGTAAAATATTAGAGAAACTCGGATGTGAAGCATTCCAAACCACATCCACCTTATTCATCAAGTCCGTGGGGTTAATAGGCAGCCCATGCATGTGCCAGATATGATCTTTATCAACTAAAATATCGCAAGTTTTATATTTATCGGAAAGATGTTCAGAGATGTGAGAAATAATTTCCCCGCCTCGTCTAAGCGAGGACTCATAGTGACCCCCCGCTCCACCTCGTATTACTCCAACTCTTTTTTTAGTAGCCAATGGCATACTTAAATTCTAACATATTTTTTGTATACAAAAATAGGCATAAACGAAAATCGGCCGTGGGTGTCGCTAAAAGCAACACCGCACGGCCTGATTTGATCATCCGCGATATTGATCGCGGCGAGCTGCCCTGACCCTCTCAGGGAGTTGGTCGAATTCCTCGATTCGACAACCCCGAGGATACTTGATTCGTTCCCAGGAACGGAAAACTGATTCTGGGTGGGGAGGAGGTTTGTGTAGGAGTTCATCATGATGAACAACCGAGCTTGTGGTTTTTTGGTCTTTTTCGGCCATAGCGGTCACTAGTTGTGGTTAACCCACTGATACACGAACAACGGGTTCGTCTCAGCTTTTAATTTACAAAATTTTGTAGACTAGAAGCTGAAACGAACACAAGACCAAAAAACCAAGAATTTAAAGAACTTTATAATCTCTTACTCTTCTATTATACACCCGTTAAAGGATTCTGTCAATCATGATTTAGACAACAAAAAAACACCCATTTCTGGATGTTCTTTTATTTGAGCTGTACTTTGTTTTGTTTCGTTCTTTAACCTTGGGTCTTTGCCTCATGTCAAATAGTTTTTAAGACGTTCTATCATTGTCTATTACACGCTCAATTGAGGCGTGCAATACCGACTCAGTTAGTCCAATCTCGCGGGGCGAGATCAAGATATATCTGAGATACATCTTAAACATTAATAAATTAATGTCCGGACAGTTTTCAAATTGAATTATTCCACGAGCAGCTTCCGCTACCCGTGCCTTGTTACGACTTAGTCCCTGTCACCGAGCTTACCTTAGGCCCCACTTATGTGGAGACTTCGGGTATTCCCGGCTCCCTTGACTTGACGGGCGGTGAGTACAAGACTTGAGAACGTATTCACCGCAGTTTAGCTGACCTGCGATTACTAGCAATTCCAGCTTCATGAAGTCGAGTTGCAGACTTCAATCCGAACTGAGGCCATTTTTAGACGATTAGCTCAGAGTCGCCTCGTCGCTACGCGTTGTAATGGCCATTGTATTATGTGTGTAGCCCAGGATATCAAAGGGACATGCTGACCTGGCGTCATCCTCTCCTTCCTCCCCCGATTTTATTCACTAACTTTATAAAATTTTATAATGCTAATGCTCAAAATCGGGGGCGGTCTCGTGTGACACTTGTAACACACAACGAGGGTTGCGTTCGTTAGCCCACTTAAGGGTACAATTCAAACCACGAACTGACGACGGCCATGCATCACCTGTTCTAGAGTCTTGCGAGGCCCCGAGTTTCCTCGGGCTTTCACTAGAATTTCTAACCCTGGTAAGGTTCTTCGTTTACCATCGAATTAAACCACATAATCCACTGCTTGTGCAAGTCCCCGTCTATTCCTTTGAGTTTTAACCTTGCGGTCGTACTTCCCAGGCGGATCTCTTAACGCGTTAGCTAAGCCACTCAGAGGGTCGATACTCCGAATAGCGAGAGATCATCGTTTAGGGCGTGGACTACTGGGGTATCTAATCCCATTCGCTACCCACGCTTTCGTGCTTCAGTGTCAAATATGCGCCAGTTTACTGCCTTCGCATTTGGTGTTCCCCATGATATCAACGGATTTCACCCCTACACCATGAGTTCCGTAAACCTCTCACACTTTCAAGTTCTGCCGTTTCCTTCGCGATTCCCAAGTTAAGCTCGGGGATTTAACAAAAGACTAACAGAACAACCTACGCACCCTTTACGCCCAATAATTCCGGATAACGCTCGAGGCTCTCGTATTACCGCTCCTGCTGGCACGAGATTAGGAGCCTCTTATTCATGAGGTACCGTCAATAAACTTCTTCCCTCATAAAAGATCTTTACGTCCCAGAGGGACTTCATCAATCACGCGGCGTCGCTCCATCAGACTTTCGTCCATTGTGGAAGATTCTCGACTGCAGCCACCCGTAGGTGTATGGTCCGTGTCTCAGTACCATCGGTGGGGGTCAG
>CALRAE010000009.1 GCA_943350445.1 Candidatus Nomurabacteria bacterium | reverse complement strand
ATACAGCCCTAGCAGCAGTAACTCAAGCAAACTACACATCAGCAACTTGGACAGCTTATCAATTAGTTGTATCTGCTAATGTTGTAACCGATCAAAACACTCAAGTTGAAGTTGATGCCGCTACAGCAAACATCACTGCTGCTCAAGGTAGCTTGGTAACACTAGCAACAGAATTAGCCGCTGCAAAAGTAACAGCACACACCGCTCTTACAACTGCCCGAGCATTATATACAGATACAAATTACACATCTGCTAATTTGATAATCTTAAATGGATTCAAAACCGACGGTGATACAGCAATTAATGATGCTACTAACTTAGCTGGAGTATCCTCAGCTCAAAATACAGCGATGACTGGAATGGCTGGAGTAGCAATTATCACTCGTGGCGGTGGTGGTGGTGGATTTTTTTCTCCTCAACCTATCAGCCAAGTATTAGGCGCTTCAATAGGACCAATTGCAGGATGTGATATTAGAACAACTGGATTCAGTGTAACCACTGGTAAATCTTGTGTTGGAAACACTGGCACTACAGTAGTTGGAAAAGTCCTCGGTGCAGAAAAATTCATATTTACTTTATTCCTAAAAATGGGTTCAAAGGGGAATGAGGTTATAGAGCTTCAGAAATTCTTGAATACTCTTGGATATACTCTTACAGCCGATGGCAAATTTGATGCTAAATCTAAAGCCGCGCTTATTAAGTTTCAACTTGCGAATAAATTGAAGGGTGATGGAATTGCAGGACCAAAAGTTCGCGCGCTTCTTAATAAATAATTATAAATTAACGAATAAAACCTCATCTTTACAAATGGGTTTTTATTGAGTATAATATAACAATGATATCTTGGCTTAAAAAGCATTTTATTCCACACGAGGGCAACAGCCATCGTCCCCACATCTTGCGTGGCTCTAACACTCGTAATATTGTTATTATTGTCTTACTTTTAGAAGTAATTACTTTTCTTGGTCCAACACTAACCCATCTAAACACAACAGGAGGTATGACGGCGGAGGTTATATCAGCAGTATTAGCGAATCTTACTAACGGAGAACGACAGACACAAAACCTTTCAACTCTTACAATCAGTCCATTATTAAATGAAGTAGCTCTACTGAAAGCTACAGATATGGCTACAAAGGGCTATTTTGCCCATACAAGCCCTGAAGGCAAGACCACGTGGTATTGGCTTGAACAGGCAGGATATCAGTATCAATATGCTGGAGAGAACCTCGCTATTAATTTTACTGATTCAAAAGATGTGACAAATGCTTGGATGAATAGTCCAACACATAAAGCAAATATAGTTAAAGGGAACTACACAGAATTGGGGACAGGAGTAGCTACGGGGATGTACGAAGGAAGAGAAACAGTATTTGTCGCTCAAGTATATGCAAATCCTTTATCTAAAACAGTAGAGCAAGTCCAAACTATAGTAGTAGATGTTAAAAAAACAGAAGAAATACCAAAGGTTGTAGCTTTTGTAGAAATACCAACAAATGTTCTCGGAGTAGAAGTTGTGTCTAATGTAAGAACACAGTCAGTTAAAGATCCTACATTTTGGCAGAAATTAATTGCTTCACCTCGTAATACCACAAATGTAATTCTTTATATTGTTTTTGGAATAATAACATTAGTATTGCTATTGTATATATTTATAAAAATGAGGAATCATCATAAGGACTTAATCACAAATGGATTAATTGTCCTTGCTATTGTTGGAGCTATATTTGTTGCCAACTACTATTGGAGTCACAAAAATATGGTTATCGCTCAGAGTTTAGATTATTCAAATCAAAGCAAATAAAGTTAAAAAGGGTGCTATATTGAAAGCTATGCGAGTTCTAGCTTTTTGCCCAAATCCGGTATATAAATATGCCCATTATGCTCTCGTATAGCAGTTCCCACTTCGTCCACTAGTCCGCACAAATTAAAAAATACCCGAAAGGGTATTTTTTAATGCGTAGTTGAAGAAGTGATGTTATCACTTATGTGTGGGTGCTGACAAGCTTTTCTTTATGGTTGATAAAGTGGGGAAGATGCTCTTTTATGAGTTGCTTGACAATACCCCTAGGGGGGTATATACTTTTAATATGCATACAAATAAATTTAAACTTATTAGAAGATTGAAAATTCTCGAAGGGCAGGTACGAGGTTTGCAGAATATGGTTGAGAAAGATTCATACTGTATTGATATTATCACTCAAACTTCTGCCATCAAGCAGGGCCTTTCAAACGTTGAAGATGCGCTACTTGAGGGGCACTTGGGGCATTGTGTGGTTAATCAAATAAAAAGTGGACAGACAGATAAAGCCACTAAGGAGATTCTAAAAGTTTATCAACTAAAGCGTAAGTAGAATCGCCGCGCTTTAATGGACGATTGCGCGGCATGATTTCGCAAAATCATATGAATACAACACAAACTTACAAAGTAAAAGGAATGCATTGCGCTTCGTGCGCTAGTATTATAGAGAGAGCAATCAATAAAATTGATGGGGTAGAAGATATTGCAGTGAATAATGGCACCGAAAATGCAAAGATATCTTTTAATGAGAGTAAAACAAGTCCGGAGTATTTTAATAAAAAATTAGAACCACTTGGGTATTCACTTATGTTGCCAAAGAAGCATGATATGCATAATATGAGTGCAAATATGACGGCGAGCGCTATGGGTATGAGTGACAACGAACACGCCGAACACCTGGGACTTAATCAATCTAAAGAGGAAAAACTAGCGGAGATAAAAGATATGCGAACAAAAGTCATTTCGGCAATTCCGCTTGCCATTTTTAGTATTTTTGTGATGGGTTGGGAAATTTTAGCGGAGTACAACATGGTTTCTGCGATGGGTTATACAATTAAGGAATTTTTCCACCATCTTTTGCCAATTTTTGCGACCTATGTTTTGTTTATGGTAGGGAAGCCGTATCTTCTTGGTTTATATCGGTTCTTGCGCTATGGCAAGGCCAACATGGATACACTTATTGGTATCGGAACAGTCTCGGCTTTTCTCTATAGTTTTACAGTGACTGCCTTTAAAGATTCACTTCGTCCATTTTTAAATGTAGATGCGACTTATTATGACGTAACGATTATCGTCATTACTTTTATTGCTCTTGGTAAATATTTAGAAGCACGTTCTAAAATAAAAACTGGTGATGCTATTGAAAAACTTCTAAACCTGCAAGCTAAAACCGCACTGGTGATTCGAAGCGGGAAAGAAATAGAAATATCTGTGAATGACGTCGTGCACGGTGATCTGATCATTATAAAACCAGGAACGAAAATCCCTGTGGATGGAATGATAAACGAGGGGTCTTCTTTCGTCGACGAATCAATGGTGACTGGTGAATCAATGCCTGTGCAAAAAAGTATAGGAGATGCAGTGGTATCAGGCACAATAAATACAAGTGGGTCTTTCACTTTTCGAGCCACCAAGGTTGGTTCTGAGACACTTCTTGCCCAGATTATTAAAATGGTGGAGGAGGCGCAAGGAAGTCGCGCGCCGATCCAAACGCTCGCTGACAAGATATCCGCCGTTTTTGTGCCAATTGTTATTGGGATTGCATTTGTTTCTATCACACTGTGGCTTTTGATCGGTTCTCCGCCACTTGGTTTTGCGCAGGCGTTGTCTTATGGATTGGTCTCTTTTGTGGGAGTGCTTGTGATAGCTTGTCCATGTGCGCTCGGCCTCGCGACTCCTACGGCAATTATTGTCGGGGTGGGAAAGGGGGCGCAGGAGGGTATTTTAGTTAAAGATGCCGCGACACTCGAAAAACTACACAAGGTTAATACAGTGATTGTGGATAAAACTGGAACTATCACAATAGGCAAACCAACCCTTGTTGATGTTGTGAATTTTTCAAGTTTGAAAGATGAAGAACTTATATCCATACTTGCTTCACTTGAAAAGAAATCTGAACATCCTATCGCTCATGCCATCGTAAACTATTCTCTAGAGAAAAATATAAAAATAGATGAAGTTTTAAACTTTGAAGGTATTCAAGGTAAGGGGCTGAAGGGGTCTGTGAAAGGTGTGCAATATTATGCTGGCAATACCAAACTTATTCAAGATTTAGGTTTGGTATTTGATAACTCAAAATTAGAACAATTTACCGCACAAGGCAAAACGCCAGTTATTATTGCGATGAAAGAAAAAGTGCTTGGGTTTGTAATAGTGGCGGACGAAGTGAAAGCTGCTTCCAAGCAAGCCGTGGCGGATCTACATAAACTTGGTATTAAAGTCATTATGCTTACAGGTGATGATGAAAAAACTGCAGAACACATAGCATCCCTAGTGGGTATCGATGATGTTTTTGCGCATGTTTTACCAGAAGACAAACTATTAAAAGTTAAAGAATTACAATCAGGTGGTGCAGTTGTCGCTATGACTGGAGATGGCGTGAATGATGCTCCAGCGCTCGCGCAAGCTGATGTGGGCATAGCGATGGGTACAGGGACAGATGTTGCGATTGAGTCTGCGGGTATTACGCTTTTACATGGAGATATTTCCAAGCTTGTGAAAGCGATCAAACTTTCAAAGATGACGATGCGCGGTATCAAGCAAAATCTTTTTTGGGCTTTCATATATAATATTGTGGGTATCCCACTGGCTGCGGGATTGTTCTATCCGATTTTCGGTTGGTTGCTCTCACCAGTGTTTGCAGGATTTGCGATGGCTATGTCTTCAGTGTCCGTGGTCAGTAATTCTCTTAGAATTAAGAGTAAGAAATTATAAAAATATGAAAACAGAACATAAAATTATTGCGGGGGTGGTATTAGCAACGATTCTCATCGTTATTGGCTCTGCGTGGCTTGGTGAAAAGGAAGAAGTAGAAAATAAAGATAGATTGAGTAAACTATTGGTCGGAGAAAAAATTGTGGAAATGAAATCACCCCACATAAAAAAGGGACAATCTCATGAACCATACAATTCAAATCCGCCTACTTCTGGGGCTCATATTGGAGATGATGTAGCTGGTGGAGGTATAAAAAACAAGCTTGTGTTGGACGAGCTTGTGGTGCACAGTATGGAACATGGCGCGGCGGTGCTTTGGTATAGAAGTGATTCAAATCAAGATGATATAAATAGACTAAAAAAAGTGTTTAACGAGTCTTCTGGGAAAAAGATCATGCTTCCGCGTGAAAATATGGATACGATGATTGCACTCACTTCATGGAACTATCTTCTTAAGTTGGAAGCAATTGATGAAGAAAAGATAAAAGAATTTATTGAAACCAATAATGATCGTGCGCCGGAAAAGGCTCCAATATAAATTTATGAAAACATACACATTTCACGTTTCGGGAACACACTGCGCATCATGTAAAATCTTGATTGAAGATGTTTTGAAAGAGCAGGATTTTGTAAAAAATGTTCATGTCGATCTAAAAAAAGAAACTGTGTATGTGGAGACCAATAGTGAAAAAAGTTTCGAGGAAATCGCTTCTATTCTAACAAGTAAAATAAAAGACCATGGTTACACTCTTTCGTTAGAAAAAATGATTCAGGAAAAAAAAGGGGATGATGTGCTTTGGAAAGCAATACCCATTGGTCTCACGTTTCTGATTTTATTTTTTATTTTACAAAAATCGGGAATTTTAAATATTGGCCTCGGTGGAAAAACGACCCTAGCCACGAGTTTTATTATCGGACTCATTGCATCAGTTTCAAGCTGTTTGGCAGTTGTGGGTGGTTTAGTTTTGTCGCTTTCGGCTAAAGTCTCACAAGACAAGGTGAGTGATAAAAAAAATTTCGTACTGTTTCACATCGGAAGACTGGCAAGTTTCGCTTTATTAGGTGGCGTTCTTGGGTTAATTGGAAATACTATTGGTCTAAATTTCACATTTACAGCAATACTGGGGATTCTTGCGTCGTTGGTTATGTTGTTGCTCGGATTTAATCTAGTTGGAGTTTTTACAAAAAATAAAGTAGCATTACCTTCTGGTATTTTTCAAAAATTTTCTTCTGTTTTTAGAAAAATAGAACATAAAACTTTAACTCCGCTTATTATAGGCTTTGCAACTTTTTTTCTTCCGTGTGGATTTACACAATCAATGCAGATTTCAGCAATTTCTAGTGGATCTTTTATATCTGGATTATCTATAATGTTGGCGTTTGCTGTTGGAACTTTGCCAATGCTCTTACTCTTGTCATTTGGTTCAGCATCTTTTGCACGTGGAAGACACGCATCATTGTTTTTCAAGTCTGCAGGGGTGGTGGTGATCGGTCTTGGACTTTTTGCTTTTTTGGCAGGTCTGGCGGGGGTTGGTGTAATTAATCCTTTATTTAATATATAATTAATTTATGAATAAAACAGTATCTATTATAATTACATTTAGTCTCCTAGTAGCAATTCTTATTATTTTTGGTGGTGGTTCTAAAAAAGATTTTGTAAACGAAACGGGTTCAAAACAAAATGTTGAAATAAAAAATGGTATTCAATATGTAACTATTGATGCTAAGGGTGGCTATTTACCTAGAATTTCCACTGCACAGGCTGGCATTCCAACTAAGCTTATTATTAAGACAGATGGCACATATGATTGCTCAGCATCACTCATAATTCACTCAATTGGTTTTCAAAAGATTTTACCTCAAACAGGAGATACAGAGATTGATATTGGAATACCAAAAGAGGGCGTTCCTCTAATGGGAGTATGCGGTATGGGGATGTATTCTTTTAAAATTAATTTTTAAGGATGACCTTTTTTGTTAGGTTTTTCTTTAAAAAGTTTAGATATAAATTTCTTTTATCGTATTTTTTATTTTCTTTAATATGTCATGCAAACTAAAAACACTTTTGCAAAATAAGCTAATATCAACTAGTATACTAAGAGTGAAAAGTTCATAAGGTTCTTAAAGTTGAAAGTTGAATAAAATACGTTTTCTATTTGCTTTACAAACTTTATAACTTTTTACTTTATAACTTATACGCCGTTGTAGCTCAGTTGGTAGAGCACGTCATTGGTTATCGTATAGCCCACTTGTGAGGAAACTTGCTTGTGAATCCCGAATTACGGTTAAAGCCCTGCGAAGGGTAAGACCGTGGCGAAAGTGCAGATGTTGCGCTTCCGCCCGAACGACTGACAAGGGACGCTAAATCGTGAAGATATGCGTAAGATACAGTCTAGTCCTCTTATAAGCTTTTTTGCGAAATAGAGGTGTAAACGAATGACGAGGTCCGCAGTTCAATCCTGCGCAACGGCTCCCTTATAGACTTTTTGTAACTTCATAGTTTATAATTAAATAATGAATAAAGAAATCAAAAAATCTGAAGCTTTGGAAGCGTCCAAACCTCCAACAATCAACACCTTTAAATTGGTTGTTAAGTATGTAGTCTTTATAATTCTTGTGCTTTATTTTGGTTCTGTGGGGTTGTTTGCTTTAGCTCAAGCAACCTCATCACTTCAGCTAATCAGTGCGGTGTTGTTCTATGGTCTAATATTGTTTGCGATCATATGGCAATTCCGTAAGGAAATAAGTGGGTATAAATAACAATTCTTACTCAATTTACGACCACTTTTAAATTTGACAGTGGTAGTTGTAAATAATATAATTTAGGAATGTCATTGCCTAAAATGGAACGGGAAAAATGTTTAAAGTGTACGAAAGAAACTGCTCGCGCTAGATACAGATATTGTAGTAATAAATGTCAGATTGCATACCAGCGTGATTTATATATTAAAAAATGGAAAGAAGGAAAGGTGAATGGCTTACAAAGTTTGGGTGTTGTTTCAACTTCCATAAAAATTTATTTACGGGAAAAATATAATGACAAGTGTTGTTTGTGTGGTTGGTCAGAAATTAACAAAAAAACAGGAAAAGTTCCTTTGGTTGCGGATCATATTGACGGGAATTGGCGTAATAATATAGAAAGCAATCTTCGCTTGATTTGCCCCAACTGTGACTCGCTGACTTCGACATATTCCGGATCAAACAGAGGAAATGGTAGACTTAATAGAGTTTTAAGTAAAAGGGTTGAAGAGGGGCGTTTACTAAAAAGATCCTTGCCGATATAGTTCAGTGGCAGAACACTACTTTCGTAAAGTAGGAACATGGGTCCGATTCCCATTCTCGGCTCTCGAATATCATGGAAAACGATACATATAAAATTGAAGAAGTAATAAAAAAACTAGAAGAGGAGATAATTAGTCCAGATTTTTGGAATGATAAAAATAAAGCTCAAAGTATACTTAAAGAAATTGCTGAATTAAAAAATAAAAAAGAAGGATTGGGTAAGTACGACAAAGGGAATGCAATACTTGCAATAATTTCTGGCGCGGGAGGAGATGATGCGGAAGATTTCTCTGCTATTTTGCTAAACATGTATATGAAATACGTAATCAAGAAAGGTTGGAGTATTTCTTTTATTCATGAACATAAAAACGATCATGGAGGATATCGTAATATCACTTTAGAAATTTCGGGTAAGGGGGCCTATGGAACGCTCAAAAAAGAAGGCGGGGTGCATAGGTTGGTGCGCATCTCACCTTTTAATGCTAAAAAATTAAGACACACATCTTTTTCACTCGTCGAAGTCTTACCAAAGTTTTCAAAAATGGAGGAGAAAGATATGATCATCTCTCCGGACGATTTAAAAATAGAATTTGCTCGCTCGAGTGGCCCAGGTGGGCAGAATGTTAACAAGAGGGAAACAGCTGTCAGAATCGTCCATATCCCGACGGGTATAGCCGTGCATGCTTCCGGCGAGCGTTCGCAAGAGCAGAACAGGGAAGCGGCGATGAGTATTTTGCGAGCCAAAATTTTCAAAAAAGCGGAGGAAGAAAAGAAATCTTTAGAAGATAGTATGAAATTAAAAAACACGGAGATAGAGTGGGGTAATCAGATTCGTTCATATGTACTGCACCCATATAAAATGGTCAAAGATCATAGGACAGAGGCTGAAACGTCAAATGTGGGCGCTGTTTTAAATGGCGAGATAGATATTTTCATTGAGGCAGAGAAGAATTTGTAGGGGTGTGATATAATTACTTTCGGTAATGCTTTTTAGCATGGTCTGGCCGGGGGAGGGACCCGGGAATCCGAGGACCTGATAAAAAATATTACCGAAAGTAATTTCTCATGATTTATTTCAACAACGTTTCAAAAATATATAAAGACGCAGTGGCGCTAGATGATGTCACCGTCACTATCACCGCGGGGGAGTTTGTTTCTATTGTTGGTCATTCGGGCGCTGGCAAGACGACTCTTACTAAAATGATTTTAGCTGAAGATAAGCCTTCGCTTGGAACGGTCTTTTTCGAGTCGATTGATGTTCATAAATTGAAAAATAAGGATTTGACCAAGCTCCGTCGTCGCATTGGGGTAGTATTTCAGGATTTTAAATTATTACCAAATAAAACTGCTTATGAAAACATAGCGTTCGCTATGGAAGCAGTGGGTAAAACTGATGAAGAGATAGCTTCGGATGTTCCGCATGTTTTAGAATTAGTTGATCTAGGTCATCGAGTGAGTCATTTTCCAAACCAACTTTCTGGTGGTGAACAACAGAGGCTGGCTATTGCTCGTGCCATCATTAATCAGCCTGAGCTCATTATCGCTGATGAACCGACGGGGAACTTAGATCCGATAAATACTCACGAGATAGTTCAAATTCTTAAAAAAATAAATGATCTCGGTACAACGGTTATTTTAGCGACTCACAATCGTGGGGTTATCGATGCCATAGGTAAAAGAGTTATTACTATGGAGAATGGAAAGGTGATTCGAGACAGCAAGCACGGTAAGTGATATAGTTATATATATGGCAGGTACTGATTTAAAAAGAATCATAAAATCCGGTTTTATAAACTTCAAAAGAGGTGGGTCTGTGTCTTTTGCGGCCGTGCTTCAGGTGGTGAATGCCCTGGCAGTAATCACAGCCATTATTTTACTTCAGGGTGTTTTGTATTCTTCACTCAATCAAATCAAAAATAAGGTGGATGTAACGATTTATTTCGTGGTGGGTGCTCCAGTTGAGAAGATCATGACTTTACAAAAATCTCTCATTAAATTGCCTGAAGTCGCAGAGGTTATTTATACTTCAGCTGAAGACAATCTAAAGAATTTCCGTACTCTTCATGCCAATGACTATCCAACAATAGCGGCGCTCGATGAGATAGGAAACAACCCGCTCGGTGCGTACTTAAATGTTAAAGCAAAAGAAATTTCACAATATGAAAGTATCGCGAATTTCATGAAGTCCGACAATGCTCTAGCTTCAGGGTCAGACTCAATTATTTACAAAGTAAATTATCATCAGAACAAGTCGGTGATAGATCGATTAAATACCATTATATCTGGAGCACAAAAATTCGGTTTCTTGCTCACACTCTATTTAATAATCTCTTCGCTCATTATCACCTTTAATACCATTCGGCTAACTATATTTATAGCCAAGGAGGAGATAGGCGTCATGCGTCTAGTGGGGGCTTCTAAAATGCGCGTTAGGGGGCCTTTTATGGTGGAAGGGGTCATTTATGGTGCTATCGCCACTTTCGCCACCTTGGTCCTTTTCTGGCCAGCTACGGCATGGCTGGGGCGTAAGATGACGAGTTTTCTCGGTATGAACGTATATGATTACTATGTTTCAAATATATTACAGATTTTTGCAATAATTCTATTATCAGGTATACTAATCGGGGTAATTTCCAGTTTTCTAGCAGTTAGGAAATATTTAAATAAATAGACTTCGTTTTTTTAATATGAAAAAAAAATCAACAAAATATATTTTCGTGGTGGGTGGCGTCATGTCAGGAATTGGAAAAGGAGTGGCCTCTTCATCTATTGGAACAATTTTAAAAGCTCGAGGTTTGAATGTTACTACGATTAAAATTGATCCTTATATAAACGTGGATGCGGGGACAATGAATCCTACTGAACACGGGGAAGTTTTCGTCTTGTCTGATGGGTTAGAGACTGATCAAGACATGGGTAACTATGAAAGATTTCTGGACGCAAAACTCACAAGTATAAACTATATGACTACAGGTAGTGTGTACATGGAAGTCATTCGCAAAGAACGAAATCTCGAATATAAAGGAAAGAATGTTCAGGTGGTGCCCGATATTCCTCTTGAAGTAATAAAGCGTATCAAGAAAGCAGCGGAGAAAGCTGATGCAGATGTTGTGATTATTGAAATCGGAGGAACAGTGGGTGAGTATGAAAATATTCTTTTTCTCGAGGCCATTAGACTTATGAAACAAGAGCATGGAGAGGATATTGCGACTGTTATGGTCAGCTATTTGCCTGTTCCTGGTTCTATTGGAGAGATGAAGACTAAACCCACTCAGCACGCTTCTCGCACCTTAAACAGCGCAGGCGTTTTCCCTGATATTATTTTGGCGCGCGCGGTAATGCCTCTTGATGAAAAACGTAAACAAAAAATCGCCACATTTTGTGGTGTAAGAATTGAAAATGTCATTTCTGCGCCAGATGTAGAGAGTATTTATGATGTGCCTATAAATTTTGAAAAAGACGGGCTTTCAGAAAAGCTTTGTAAAATTCTTGGGCTTAAAAAACCACAAGTGTCAAATTTGAAAGAATGGGCATCTTTTGCAAAACAATCAAAAAATGCAGAAAAAGAGGTTAAAATTGCGATTGTGGGTAAGTATTTTAATTCGGGCGAATTTATTCTATCTGACGTTTATATTTCAGTTCTGGAGGCGATTAAATTTTCTGCTTATAGTTTAAATGTAAAACCTGTGATTACCTATATCAGTGCTAAAGATTTTGAAAAAGGAGAATCTCTGGAAATACTCAAAGGTTTTGATGGTCTCTTGGTTCCTGGTGGTTTTGGTGAAAGTGGTATTGAGGGAAAAATCCAAGTAATAAAATATGCAAGAGAAAATAAAATTCCATATTTTGGACTATGTTATGGTATGCAACTTATGGTTATAGAATATGCTCGCAATGTTCTCGGTATGAAAGATGCAAATACTTCCGAGATCAATCCTAATGCTAAAAATTTAGTGATAGACATAATGCCTGAACAGAAAGAAAAGATAGAAAATAATAATTATGGTGCAACCATGCGACTCGGCACTTATCCTGCTTATCTAAGGAAGGGTAGCATAGCTGAAGAAGCCTACGGCACGCAAAACATAGAAGAACGTCACCGTCATAGATATGAAGTAAATCCCAAATATCATATCAAGTTTACCGAAGGGGGCCTTGTTTTCTCTGGTGTTTCTCCAGATAGAAGACTTATGGAAATAGCTGAACTCAGCAGGGAAGTGCATCCTTTTATGCTCGGAACACAATTCCACCCAGAATTTCTAGCTCGTCCTCTTCGCCCGCATCCTCTTTTTACTGCTTTTATAAAAGCTTGTTCTGTGGTTAAGAAATAATTCTTTCGATACCGAGTTCCTCTGCTTTTTCATACTCCCACTTTGCTCCTATTGAAGACTCCCAACCTGGCATAAACCATAATTTTGGCGAAAACGGCGATTCTATTTCTTGGCTGGGAGACCTGGATTCGAACCAAGATATTCGCCTCCAGAGGGCGAAGTCCTACCATTAGACGATCTCCCAATTTGTTAGGCGACCTACTTCACGTTGACATGGGTCAATGCAGGTCTCCCAAAATACTTTATTTACTTCAATACAATACCTCAAAAATGCTTCTTTTACAAGAAAAAAGTTTTTATCTGTTATACTGTAAGACGATGAAAAAACATCTGATCCGGACATTTGTAGCTCTTATATTTTTAGTAATTATTTTATTTGTCATCCTACCAGAATTTTTTGGCGGCGCTTCTTATAAAAAAAATGATCAAAATGGGACGGCGGAAATAAAAAAGAATATTGCGCTAGTTTTACCTCCGCTCGATATGGTGGCTTATGATGCAAAAATGCTTTCGGTGGCCAACAATCCGTTACCAAAACCGCCAATTACAAAAGTGGTCACAGATCCAAAGACTGGGATAAAGACAATTATCACTATTGAACCAAAAACTCTCCCGCCTAGTATATGGCCGGTGAAGGCTGTATATCCGAATGCTGGGGCGATACTGCCATTTAAACGCGTCATTGCTTATTATGGCAATCTGTATTCGACTAAAATGGGAGTCTTGGGGCAATATAAAGAGGAAGAGATGTTAGAGAGGCTGGTTGTGGAAGTGAAAAAATGGGATGTGGCTGATCCTAGTACTCCCGCTCTTCCCGCGCTTCATTACATCGCCGTTGTAGCTCAAGCTGGAGCTGGGGCTGATGGTAAATATAGGACTCGTATGCCTAATGCAGAGATAGATAAGGTGTTAAGAATAGCGGAGAAAGTAAATGCGATCGTTTTTTTGGACATCCAAGTTGGTTTTTCTAACTTACAGACAGAAGTACCTTTATTAGAGAAATATTTAAAATTGCCAAATATACATTTAGGAATTGATGCAGAGTTTTCTATGAAGAGTGGTATCCGTCCAGGGAAAGTAGTGGGTACGCTTGATGCCACAGATATAAATTTTACGACAAATTACTTAGCCAAAATTGTTAAAGAAAATAATCTTACTCCAAAGATTTTAGTTATCCATCGTTATACACAAAAAATGATTACCAATTATCAATTAATTAAACCTCTACCTGAAGTTCAAGTGGTGATGCACATGGATGGTTGGGGTGGTGCAGCCAAGAAAAAAAATACATATCAACAATTTGTTTACAAAGAGCCCGTGCAGTTTACTGGTTTCAAGTTGTTCTATAAAAATGATGTTTTTGAGCCCAATACTGTTTTAATGACGCCAGAGGAACTACTCAAATTGAGCCCTCAGCCTGTTTATATACAGTACCAATAGGTTTTTTGTGGGGTAGTAATTATTTTATTTAGTGATACAATAGTAATCATGAAAAAAACATACATTACGATTATTGTTTTGGTTTTTATAGTGGTGGCGGGGCTTGTTTTCGGTCTTAGAAAGGCAGAAGCTCCTGTTTCAAGTACGCCGAATGAAGAAGAAAAAGTAGCTTGCACTATGGATGCAAAAATGTGTCCTGATGGAAGTTATGTTGGAAGGACTGGACCAAAATGCGAATTCGAAGCTTGTCCAGTCACAAAGGATGCTGCAGCGAAAGATGTTACACCAAAGGATACAACCACGAATGGTGCAACTCTTTCAAATGTTAAAGAGTTCACCATTACTGGTACTAATTTCTCTTTTACACCCACTGTTATAATAGTCAAAAAAGGGGATAAGGTAAAAATAACTTTTGAAAATAGCGCAGGTTTTCATAATTTTGCGATCGATGAATATGGAGTTTCTACTAAGGAAGTAAAATCTCCAAATACTGAAGTTGTAGAGTTTATAGCAAACAAAGCAGGAAGTTTTGAATACTATTGTTCAGTGGGCAGTCATAGGGCACTGGGTATGAAAGGGGTCTTAAAAGTTGAATAAGAAGTTTTGAATTTAAAAAAATGAATTCACAAGAAAAAACACAAACAAATAAGAGAGCCTGGAGAGAAGTGAAGTATAATGAGAAATTTCTAAATGCCTTTCGTGGTATTTATGTTTTTTCTAAGACAACTAGGCATCTCTACATACACATACTTTCTGCACTTTTAGTGGTGACTCTAGGCTTTTACTTTAAAGTATCTAGTTTGGAATGGATTGCTTTAGTTTTTGCAATTGGTTTTGTGTTTATTACTGAAGCTTTAAATACAGCCATCGAGATAGACATAGATTTAACCTCTCCAGAATACCACCCTTTTGCTAGAGATACCAAAGATGTGGCTGCGGCAGCTGTGCTACTATCTGTTTTTGTGGCAGTTATTGTTGGATTAATTATTTTTTTACCAAAGTTTCTCATATGATATAATTTATATATGTATAATAATGTAAAAGTTTTCCTTTCAGTGGTTGGTATTTTAATTTTAGGCGTCATATCCACTGCGGTGGTGCGTTCTGGTGATAGTGGTAAACCTGGAGTACCTGGAAAGTATGATTCATTTACGGAGTGTCTTAAAGATAAGGGGGCAGTTTTTTATGGTGCTTTTTGGTGTTCACATTGCCAAGCCACCAAGAAACTTTTTGGTTCATCTCAGAAATCACTTCCTTATGTTGAGTGTTCGACTTCAAATGGTCAAGCTATGATACAACAATGTGTAGATAAAAAGATTGACGGGTATCCAACCTGGGAGTTTGCGGATGGATCACGTTTAAATGGAGAGATTCCACTTGCTCAGTTGGCAGAAAAGACTTCCTGTGAATTGCCTAAATAAAAATAATGAATAATGAAGCAATACATTATCTGAACATATTTCTTGGCGTAGGAGTCATCTTACTTCAAGTGGCTTCTGTGGGTGCTCTTTTTCTTTTGTTTTTCAGAACAAAAGAAACAACCAATAATGCCTACTTAGATTTTATTGATAAGCATGTATTGATATTAAGTTTTATTATTTCTTTGTTTGCCTCAGTTTTCCCATTAGTTTATTCTGAGATTATAGAGTTTCTTCCTTGCTATTTGTGTTGGTGGCAGAGAGTTTTCATGTTTCCAACCTTGTTTCTCTTTGGTACTGCTCTTTGGGATAGAGATAGAAAAGTTGTCCGTTATGCGGCATCCTTACTTTCTACCGGTTTTTTGATTTCTATATATCAAAATTTATTTTATTATTTTGGAGACACTTCAACTCTACCTTGTGATGCATCAGGAGTTTCTTGTTATCAACACCTCGTGAGTGAATTTGGGGGCTACATATCTATTCCAATGATGGCACTCACTGCTTTTTTTAGCCTTTTAACACTTTTAGCTGTTGCCCATTTTTACCCAAAAAAAGTTGTGGTAAAATAGAGTTATGACCCATTCGACAAACTCAGGGTCATGGTGATAAAATAGAACCATGAATAAAAATATTATTACAGGCTTTGTTATTATTGTAAGTTTTCTAATTATATGGTTTGCTATAAATAGTGGGGGGTCGCAAAGTGAGAAAAATATAGATATAAAAAGTAACACAATAGATACAAAAACTATTATTAATCAAGACAGCACAAACAACATGAAAGAAATTACAAAAAAAATAACAAGCGCTATATTAAAAACAAATAAGGGAGACATAACAATAGAATTTTTTGATAAACAAGCTCCCAATACAGTGGCAAACTTCTTAAAGCTAGCTGGGGAAGGCTTTTTTGGTGGTATCAAGTTTCATAGAGTGATTAAAGGTTTTATGATTCAAGCGGGGGATCCTTTAACCAAGGATGATTCAAAGATGGATTTCTGGGGTACTGGCGGTCCGGGCTATAAATTTGCTGATGAGATAGATCCTAAGTTAGATTTGTACACAAAGACAGGTTATGCAAAAGGAGTGGTGGCAATGGCTAATAGTGGCCAAAATACTAATGGTAGCCAGTTCTTTATAATGACTGAGACTTATCCCTTACCACCCTCATATACAATCTTTGGGAAAGTTGTTTCTGGGCAAAATATTGTGGATGAAATTGCTAATGTAAAGACTGCTCCAGGTGACAGACCACTTAGTGCTGTTATCATAAATAGTATTTCTTTGAAATAGGTGTATAATGGGCAATCAAAAGGTGTTCCTATGGCTAAAGAAGCTGTGGTGATCTCTGTTCTTATGATGGTGCTGGGTGGACTCGGGATAGTCTTTGGGGTTTGTATACAACTTTCTATACTTCTGCTTACTGTATTTTTATTGGTGACAACTTTATAAATGCATCAATATTGGAAAGTAACTGATCAAATGGCGATAATGGGGGAGGAGATTAATTTTAAGAAGAACATGGCTCTCCTTGGTGCGCTACTTACACTTCTAGCTATTCCACTACCTTGGGCGGTCTCTTTAGTGATGTAAATTTTTGTTATTTAATTTAAATTACAAAAAATAAAAGCCCCACGTGGGGATTTTATGTTTTGAGAGAGATTATTACTCTTCGTCTTTCTTTTATTTTTTCTCCTCGTTCTTGTGTCCATGAGCGTCTACTTCGTAGGAAGTGTTTTGCGCTTCAAAAAAATTAACTAATTCAAACACGTCTGTGGCGGTAGACATCCATTTTGCTGGGTTAGTGACATTGAAGTGTGTTTCTAGTCCCAATTCTTCTAGTCTACGATCTGCCACGTACTGTACGTATTGATTCACATAGTCAGCATTTAATCCTAGTATACCTTTAGGAAACATATCTTTGTTGTAGTTAACTTCTAGACTTACTCCGTCTATGATTATTTTTCGTATTTCCTCAGCAAACTCAGCAGTCAAAAGTTCTGGGTTTTCTTCTAGGACTGTATGGATGAGCTGGATACCAAATTTAAGGTGTAAAGATTCATCACGCAAAACCCAAGTAATCATAGAGCCCAAATTGCGTAACTGGTTTCTCTGGCGGAAGGAGAGCGCAACCATGAATCCAGAATAGAACCAGGTACCTTCCATGACTATATTGGTGGCGACTAGGTTTCGCAAAAAGTCCTTTTTTCCTTCAGGTGACTCTATGTTGAGGTCATCTTCGGTCATCCTGATGAGATACTTGTTTATGAAATCTTCCTTGTCTTTCATTGACTGCATCTCTAGGTGTTGTTCATAGACACGAGCACGGTCTAAAGGAAAAGTTTCTAGTACGTATTCAAATGAAACGCAGTGGTTTGCTTCCTCAAACATTTGTTTGGCTAGATATAGATGACATTCAGGAGATTTGAGGTATGGATAGACACCAAGAGCGAGCGATCTATTTATTATTAACTCAGCTGGATTGAAAAATGCCATCAAGAATTCCACCGCATGTTTTTCATCTTCAGTCATTTTTCTCCAATCAGCCAAATCCTCACCGAGAGGTATCTCATGAGGGAACCAGCTGTTACGCACCGCTTGATTATAAAGGTCGTATGCCCATTTATAATGCATGGGGTGCAGGTTCATGTCTGTTGGCGATGCTTTTCCTAAAATCATATATTGTTTGTGGATTATTTTTTGCTGGATTTGCTTTTTTACAGTGGTCTCCCCGGGAGAGGGACCCGGGGAACCGAGGACCTGATAAAAAGTAAATCCAACGAAAACTAACATTAATAACTAATAAATCTACTGGCAACTTTCACACAAGAACTTTTCTTGAGGGTCTTCTACTACGTGTATAGTAGGAGTTTTTGCCCCTGGTACTGGTTCTTGTATTTGGATAGGTAATGGTCCTGGAATGATTACTTCCGCTAATGCCCCTGATGTTTCTTTTGGTGGAGCAACTTTGTCGCGAAGTACAGCAAAACCTCTTTTTCCTAGAGCTTGAGCTTTGTTGACTGTGGTGGTTGATTGTTCGGCAGAGTGGCGTGGCTTCATATGAAGGTAATAAGTTGTTTTTAAGCCTTTATCCCAAGCCGTAGTGTATATGTTCATAATCTCATTTATGTCTCGAATTTCAAGATACATATTGCGTGAAATGCCCATATCAACCCATTTTTGAGCCCGAGCAGCTACTTCGATGTATGCATAAGGAGATATAGAGAAAGAGGTTTTGTAGATTCTTTTGATTGCATCTGGGATCTCTGCGATGGATTCGATATCACCATGATTCTCTAGTATTGCCTCACGTGTTTTCTCCCAGAGGTTTTCACCCTGTAGGGCTGTCATCATGTTTGGATTTACTTCTAGATATTTACCAGAAATTTTATTTCTAGAAAACATTTGAGTAAATCTAGGATCGATCCCTGGAGACGTGCCCGCTACAAGACCGATGTTTGCATTTGGGGCAATAGCAAGTAGGGTAGCATTACGCATACCTTTCTTTACCTTACCTCGCAATGTTTCCCAGTCAAGTAATGGCAATAGTTTCGCAGATTCTTTTTTAACATTTAGTTCACGTTCTCGGTCTTCTTCAAGTTTCTTTAGGGTGTCAATTGGAACATGTCCCTTAGACCATTCTGATCCTTCAAAGTTTTGATAATTTCCGCGTTCCTTTGCTAAATTAGCAGATTCGTCGATAGACATATAAGAAATAAATTCAAAGACCTGATCAGCAAAATCGTATGCCTCATTGTCTTCATATGAATAGCCAAGTTGTTCGATTGAGTCAGCAAAGCCCATGAGTCCTAAACCAACAGCCCTGTTTTCATTGTCTGCGCGTACAGCTTCAGGCACTGGAAGTTCGTTGATGTCTACCAAGTTATCGAGTTGGCGAGTAGCAAGACGTGCTGATTCCTCGAGCCTGTGCCAATCAATCTGACCATTTATAATATGTTTCGCGAGGTTGATAGAAACTAGATTACAAACAGCGATATTATCTTTGTCTGTTGGTAAGGTTACTTCCGTGCAGAGGTTAGAGCAGTGAATTGTACCTGTATTATTGTTTAACGCACGTACGTTGATAGCATCTTTCCATGTGAGCCATGGGTGGGAGGTAGTTTCTAGGGAAACTAGAATGTTTTTGTACTGTTCACGCGCTGGCATAACGTTGTACATCTTTATTTTGCCATTTTTTGCCATTTCTACATATTCTTTATATCTCTTGGAGAACTCTTTACCCACAAGCTCAGTGAGGTCTTTGACTTCTTTTGGGTCAAATAGGTACCATTCATCTCCATCAAGGACTCTTTTCATGAATTCATCAGAAATAAAGACAGCTGTGTTCGCAGTGCGAGTTCGGCGATAGTCGTCTCCATTGTTTTGTTTCAAGTCTATAAAATCTTGGAAATTTAAGTGCCAGTTTTCCATATAAAAACATAGAGCACCCTTTTTCTTGCCTCCGCGTTGAACTGCGCGAACTGCCGAGTCAATTATGTGCATAAAAGGCACAGGTCCAGAAGAGATGGTATTGTTTGATTTCAAAACTGAACCTTCGGCTCGAAGTTTGGTAACAGAAAGTCCGATACCACCGGTCGCTTTGGATAAAAGTAAAACATCGGACACGGTTTTACCGATGTGTTCCATGTTGTCATGGATTTCCATCAAGAAGCAGTTGGAAAGTTTTGGGTGAGGAGTCCCTGCACCAATGTTTGAGCTTCCCGCAGATAGATACTCAAGCTTTGACATCTTGTCGTAAAACCTTTTCGCCCATTCTGTCGGATTCTTTTCATTGAGAGACATACCCATAGCTACTCGCATCCAGAAATATTGGGGAGTCTCAAGTGGTGATTGATTTTCATTCTTCATCAGGTAACGATTTTGCATCGTGGAGAGTCCAGAGTATTTATAGAGCTCATCGTTCTCTATTTTTAAATTAGCAGCTAGTTCTTCTAAGTTGAAACTTGTAGCCATCCTGCTGTCTAGTAGGCCTTTTTCAACTGCGTTTAATACGTATTCTTTAAAATGAGAGCTATGAAGCTTAGACAATTCCTCATTGGAGACATTTTTTGATTCATCATTGTCATTGTCGTAATCTCCGACAACTTTTTTATAGATTCCTTTTAAAAGTAGACGAGTGGCTATTTTGTCGAAGTCCATGCTATATTGAGCATTTTGCAAAGAAGCATTTATGCATGCTGCATCCATTTCTTCTGTTGTTATGCCATCATAAAGAGTTAATTGTGTCTCTGTGGCTATCTGAATAACTTTACTGATTGGGTCTTGTAGGCCATAACAAGCTCTCTCAATAGACTTGTTAATTCTGTCAGCGTTAAACGGAACTTTCGTCCCATCTCTTTTTGTGATTGTTATCTCCATATCTACCTATTATAATATTTATGTTAGATACTTAGCAAGTTAATATCTTATAGATTCTCATAACATAAAATAATTCAAATGTCGTCAATATGTGTGCTAAAAAATCCTTTAGAATTTTGCTATACTATCCTTATGTCAGCGATAAAAAAACAAACAATAATAATGACCTTTGGAACTTTCGATGGAGTGCATAAAGGCCACTTAAATTTTTTCAAACAAGCAAAAAAAATTACTCCAAAATCCTTTCTAGTTGTCTCAGTGGCTCGAGATAAAAATGTTTTAAAGATCAAAGGAAGGTTGCCAACTTTAAACGAGCGAAAAAGAGTAAATTTGATTAAAAAATTTAAAATGATTGATAAGGTGGTGCTCTCTGGCATAAGAAATCACATCCCACACATTATAAAAGAAAATCCAGATATTCTGGCTCTAGGGTATGATCAAAAAGCTTACGTAAAAAATATTAAAAAAGACTTAAAAAATAAAGGTCTTTTGGTAAAAGTCGTCAGATTGAAGCCGTATAAAGAAAAGATATATAAAAACAACTTGCTAAAAATTAAAAGATAATTAAAATAGATTATATTATTAATTTTTTAATCAAATTAAGATCATATGCATGAAGAAATAGGTATCATAAAATTTATTAAAAAAGTTTTCACTAGTAAGGATTTTTCCTTCATATTTTTCTCTAGCTTGGCATCTGTATTACTCTTTGGGATACTTGTTGGTGGTCTAGTCTGGCGCTACCGTACAGACATCTTTGGATATTTCGCGAAAGAATACTTGGAAGAGGTGGCAAGCAAGGATCTGAGTGACAAAGATGATACAAGAGTTGTTACTGAGAGAATTCTAGAAAAGCAGACTATTTTCACACAAGAGCATTTCGTCATAGATACAGTAAAAAAAACGAATCCAGCAGTAGTATCAATACTTATCTCTAAAGAAGTTCCTAAATATGAATCTTACGTCGATCCAAATCAGCAAACAAATCCATTTGGTGAATTATTACCCGGTTTTTCTTTTGGAGTTCCACAATATCGTCAAAACGGCACAGAAAAGAAGAATATCGGTGGTGGATCGGGATTTTTTGTATCCAGTGATGGTTTGATAGTTACAAATAAGCATGTGGTTGAACAGAAAGATGTAGCATATACGGTTTTTTCTAATGATGGCAAGAAATACACTGCTGAAGTAATCGCCCGTGATCCAGTTTTAGATATTGCGCTAATAAAAATTCAAGGGAGCAACTTTCCATACCTGGCATTGGGTAATTCAGACAAGCTTGAAATAGGTCAGAATGTCATTGCTATAGGCAACGCACTAGGAGAATATCGTAACACCGTTTCAGTGGGTGTTGTGTCTGGGCTTGCTCGCTCTATCACTGCAGGGGACAACTCTGGAAGTGTGGAAGTTCTCGACAAAGTAATTCAAACTGATGCAGCTATTAACCCAGGCAATTCTGGTGGACCACTGCTCGACCTTTCTGGAAAGGTGATAGGGGTGAATGTCGCTATTGCTCAGGGCTCTCAGAACATTGGATTTGCTTTACCTGTAAACAGCATAAAAAGTGCGATTGAGTCAGTAAAAAAAACTGGCAAAATTCTTCGTCCTTTCCTAGGTGTTCGCTATGTGTCTGTTAATGCAGAGATAAAGGCAAAAAATAATCTAACAGTTGATTATGGTATCTTGGTAAAAGCTGGAGCAAATCCAAATGAGTTGGCAGTGATTCCTGGATCCCCGGCAGACAAAGTAGGAATAGTGGAGAACGATATTATTTTAGAGATCGATAGAATCAGGCTGGATGATAAGACGAATTTTGCTTCCGTTATTCGTGAAAAGAATATTGGTCAAACAATAAAAATAAAAATACTTAGCAAGGGTGCCCTGAAAAATGTTTCAGTTGTTCTAGAAGTGGCGAAAGATAATTAAATGGCACTCTTATCTATTGTAGAAGATAGATAAACTCCGTAGAGCATTATTGTTCCCAAAATAAGGAAAAGATAATTAAAAGATGGCACAAAGCTAAAGACTATAAAGGCCAGGAGGGGGCCAATGATGTATGCAACTGGAGCAGCACTACGATAGGCCCCTAAGAACTCCTCATTTTCTGGTCGAATGTGTTTAAAGAAATATGCGTCGTTCATCACTTCAATGCTAGCGGCACCGACTCGGGTAGCGAATAACAATATAGCCCACAACCATGCTTGCTGTATGTATATAAAAAAAAGCGATAGGGTCGCAAGCGAGGTAATTGCGAATCCAACTATCAGTATTTTCCGTTCTCCGATTTTATCTGCGTATTCACCTAGACGGAATGGAATAATAACAAAAGGCAAGAGCATTATTGCGAATATAAGGCCTATTTCTTTCCAGGAGAACCCCATATGGATAGATAAATATATCGGTGTATAAATAACCATCCAGCAATAGAAAAACTGAAGTAGTAAACTTATGCCATAGGCGCGGAATAAATTTTTATTTTTCAAAAATTCTGCTATATATTTTTTAGTGTCTATTTTGTCATATTCTGGGTCTGGTATATATCTCAGATATAAATACGATAGTATAAAAAAAATTAACATTATCGCAAAACTAGTCAAATAAATCACTTTAAAAGAAGATCCTCCTAATACTGTGCCTAGTGCAAGTTGGGCAATAATCCAAGCAGAGCTAGATAGGGTAATATATATCCCTCTTATCTTTCCAGTGGAAGACTCTCTTGAGAATATCTTCAAAAGCTCATCTAGGGAGAAAAAAATCAAAGTGTTTAGAGCAAATACTGAGACGAAGAGAGGAATAGCGCTCAAAGCGCTATTTGAAAATGCAAATAAAAAAATAGAAAGCGCATTGAGTCCGATTGTCCATAATAGAAACTTATAGCCACCAATTTTTCTGAATATTTTCGGAGCTATTAAAAGTGCAAGTATGGAGACAATTGATCCGAGAGCATAAATCATTCCGACCCTTTTTTCATCCACAAAAGAAGAAATAAAACTAGAGTTCACATAAGACATCAGGGCAATCGATAGGGAGAAAATAGTGCCCACCAAGTATATTTTTCTTCTGTTGTTTCTCATAGATTTCTTTTTTTTGGATTCTATAGTTTGGTATACAATTATTTACACACTTAGGATCACTGGTATGACTAGGGGTCTTTTTTCTGTTTTTTGGTATAAGAATTTTGAAACTGTTTCTCCTAGCCCTGCTTTTATATAGTCAAAGTCCATCGGAGCACCGTCCGTGTTTTCAGGTCTACTTGTAATATTTTGTGCAGCATCTTCTACTGATTTTTTAATGATTATTCTGACCTGTCGTAAAAGTTCCTGATTTTCTTTCAGATAGACAAATCCACGAGAGATCAAGTCCGGAGACTTCTTTAGTTTGCCAGTCTTTTGATCAAGTAGGGCAATAATGACGAACATTCCGTCTTGCGCGAGCATCACACGGTCACGTATAACCACATCTTGTGTATCACTAATCGAAACTCCATCTACCATCATCACACCACTTGGTGCCTTTTCTTTACGCAGTATAATTTTTTCTCCGTCGGGAGATATTTCAATAATAGAGCCATTGTCTGGGACTACGATATTCTCTTCACTCATGCCGAGATCCATCGCTAATTCTTTGTGTAAAACTAGACGATAATGGTTGCCATGAATTGGAATAAAGAATTTTGGATGCGTTTTTCGGTGTAGCCATTTTACATCTTCTTGATTTCCGTGTCCTGTCGCATGTACAAAATCTTCTCCAGCGGTGCGGTAGCTTATTATGCGTGCTTCTTGTCTAGTGAGTCCATCCTTCATTCTATCTACAGCTCTTTCGTTGCCGGGAATGATCGAAGCCGAGAGTATGATCGTGTCTCCCTTGTGTAATTTAAACTTTGTATGTGTTTTATTTGCAACTCTATTGAGAGAGGCAAATTCTTCACCCTGAGCTCCAGTCATAAGGATCAGGACTTTATTTGGAGGGTAGTTGTCTGCCTCCTCTATGGGTATTATGGTGTCTTTCTTTGGAGTGAAAAGTCCTGCCTCTATCGCTACGTCAATGTTTGTCTTCATTGAACGTCCATCTAGTACTATTTTCTTACCCAGAGACTCTGCAAATTTTACCACATGAGCAAGTCTGGTGATGTGTGAAGCGAATGCGGCAATAATCATTCTTCCTGGAACTTTCCTTATTAAATTTTCGAGTCCTTGGTGTACTTTTATTTCAGGTAGAGAAAAACCCTCATTTTCTATATTAGTAGAATCAGTCAGCAAGAGAAGTATTTTTGCTTTATCAAAAATCGCGTATTCTTTTTCTTCTTCTTTTGATACAACTCCATCTACTTGATCTAATTTATAGTCTCCTGGATTAACTATCCATCCATGATCTGTCTCTACAATGATACCCATCGAGTCCGGGATAGTGTGAGTCACTCCAAAAAATCTGACCTTTATTTTTCCACAAGTTATGACTGCATCTTTTTCAACTATATTTTCCTTCATTGCTGGTAAATGTGGGAATTCTGCCTGACGTTTTCTCATCATTAAGATAGAAAGGTTTCTGGAATACACAGGAGGGTTTCCAATGCGTGAAAGTACTAAAGGCACTCCCCCGATGTGATCAAGGTGTCCATGCGTGATGATGAGCGCGCGTATTCTATCTTTGCGTTCTTCTAGGTAAGTTGTATTGGGGATAACATAATCAACTCCAGGAGTGGCTTCGGTGGCAAAAGACATTCCAGCATCAATGACAATAATGTCTTCACCTATTTCAATAGCTGTCATATTCTTACCGATTTCTTCTACACCTCCGAGCGGGATTATACGTACGACTCCATTTAAAGGAGGTGGTATTTTGACCGCATTTAAACTTTTAGGTTGGTCTTTTAGGCCAAAAGAATTATTTCCTCCTCCACGTCCAAATCTTTTCTTTTTATATTGGTAGGTGGAACTTTTTGTCATTCTTTTTCTGTCTGGTCTTTCGAGGGTTTTATGTGCCACTGGGTGCTCTATTTTGTGTTCTGCTTTTTTATTATCAACGCTGAGTGCGCTGAAGGGTAGTCTTTGCTTCTTTATCATTATCATTTGATTTATTTATTAATAATTATTTTACGAATATTTTCCAAACATTTTCTGTCTCTACGTACCATAAATATGCATTTAGGTAGCGATCTGAGGGGGAGATGATGTTTTTTATAGTCATCTCTTTTAAATCTTTCGACACTACATATATGAAATTTGGACTAAAGAGGAAGACAGCTGGCATATCTTTCCTAATTTCGTTCTCAAATTGTATGTACTTTTCTATTCTGGACTTTTCATCGACAGTCACAGATGCATCTTCTAAAATTTTATCTACTTTTACATTGGTATACATGGCGACGTTCAATCCTGGGTCTTTTCTTTGTGTGGAGTGCCAAAAGGCGAATAAATCAGACTCATGATTTATAATTTGTCCAAATAGAAGAGCATCGTATTTTCGTGGCCTGATTACATTTTGGTTCAGATTACCAGTTTCAAAACTCTTTATATAAACTTTTATACCAACTACTGCTAAATCTTGTTTTATGAGTTCAGCAGCTTTTGTGAGCTCAGGGGCATTTCCAGTTGAGATCGAGAAGCTTAGCTTCTTTGTCACTTTACTCTTTTTCTCGGTTACAGTTTTTTCTAGAAATCCTTCTGCATCTGTTTTCCAGCCCGCTTTTGCTAAATCTTTCTGTACTTTTTGCCACCTTTCTTCTTGTGAAATATTGCTTCCCGAATTAAGTTGCTGGTATTCTATCATGTTTGGTGGTATTGGATTGTTTATTGCGACTCCATATCCAAAGAGCACGTCTCGTACCAGCTTGTCTTTATCTATTGCTTGATCAATGGCACTTACTACCACTTTATCTGTGAAAAGTTGATTCTGGTTTTGATTAAAGAAAAGTCCGAATACCCTCGGCAAGACTACAGATTCCACCTGGTAGTTTCTTTCTTTTAAATTCTCTGCAGAAAGGGGTGTGATTGAGCTTATTTGATCTATGGTTTTATCTAGTAGCGCATTTGTCAGATCATCTTCGTTTTGGTAAAAGCGTAAAGTAATCTTTTTAATATATGGTTCACCTAAAATAAATTCCTTGAATGGCACTAATTCATAATAGTCTATTGTCCCTGAAGATTTCTTTTTAACTAAGTTGACCGTATATGGTCCTGAACCTATGGGTCTAGTGTTTGCGTTATTGAGTTCAAGTGGAGCTTTATCCCATAGGTGTGCTGGTAAAATACCAAGCGTCGTATTTTCTAAAAATGAAGCATAGGGTTGTTTTAATGTGAATTGAATTGTCCTCTCGTCTATTTTTTCAAAACTTACACCATCCCAGTCTACCTTGCGTGGACTCTGTATAATCGAGTCCTTTACTTTATTGATGGTGAACAAGATATCTTCCATCGTCACAGGTTTACCATCTTGGAAATATACATTATCTTTTAGGGTGAAGGTGTATATTAAGCCATTCTTAGACATTTCGTATTTTTCTGCTAAGTCAGGTATTAGACTACCATCGGTACTTTTTCTCATTAGGCCAGAATATATGAGTGCAGATAGGTCTCTATCGGCTTCTTCGTTTGCAAGGATCGGATTTATAAAACGTGGTACTCCTATGATGCCGAGGGATATAGAGCCTCCACGTAGGGGCACATTTACCAGGAAATGCTTATTGATACCTTGAAGCATTAATATTGTGCTTAATACTAATACTGCTACTAGCCCAACGAAGACACCCCACTCTCTTTTCGAGAAAGAAGCCAATACAAAATTTATTTCTTTTTTTGAAGGTAATTTAAAATTACGCATGAAACTGTAAAATTTTCTAGAGGAAGCGAAAGAAGAGTTTTTGCAGTGGTCTCCCCGAGGGAGAGACCCGGGGAACCGAGGACCTGAAAAAATTCTTCTTTCGTTTCCTCTAATTAGCTTTTATCATTATACTGAGTAAAGCAAATAAAGCAAAAAGAATTCCACAAATAATAGAAAAATAAAAGAGGAATTTCTCGAAACCTCGGCGAGTATGTTGAAAGGCTTCAGTACTACCTCCACCCAAGGCTCCTCCAACTCCGGCAGAAGACTGTTGGAGTAAAATGGCTGATATCAATAGGACTGAAAGGATTATCTGCGCATATGGCAGGATTTGTGTGACTAAATTCATTCAGTGATTATTACACAATAGAGGTCAAAATGCAAATTGAGCCTTTTGATTGTTCCCTGATTTTGTTATGATGTATATATGAAAGAAGGACTTAGTAGAGAAAACTTAACAAATCACACTAAAATAGGTTTGTATCCAGAAACAAAGCCTGGAAGGCACTTGATTGAGGGTGTTAGCCCTATTATTGCCTGTATCGGGTCTTTTGAGGATTTCAAAAGAGGGGAAAATCTTTCCGAGAATACTCCAAAATTATCTAATAATTTCTTACTAGATAATTTAAAAAAAATAGATCAAGGGCAGGGAACTTATGGGCACAAGAAAGGAGAGGACTGTATAACTGGTGGACCTGGAACCTTTGTGATATCTGCGATAGATGATTCAAATAAATTTTCTCAAGGATTTTATGGATGTACAGGATTGATTGTTACTGGCATAGATGAAAAAACTGGAAAGAATATTTCCTTTATGACACATCAGCCTCCTTTTGTCCCTTCAGTACTTTTTGGTAATGGTTTAAAGAAAAGATTCACTGAAATACAAGAAAGATGTCAATCCGGCACTATTGATGCAGTGATTGTAGGAGGCATGTATCGCAATGACCATCTTGGAGAAAATTATATAAAGATGATTAGGCTACTTTCGACTAAAACGCAACAATTTTTTGGGTTTGAACCGATTATAATCAATGGACCCAAAACAAAATCATCTCAATTTAAAAAAGAACATAGATATCATGATGATGTGTATTATGATAATAATAACAGGAGGGCTTATTTAGTTAGGCCGAGAGTTAATTTTAGCACTAAAGACTTTATTTCTGGTCGTGTTGATGAGGAGAAAGGTAAGTGGGTCAATAATGACTAAATCTCTCAAAATTTTAATACCCCTGATTTTTGTAGGCGCAGTATTTTATGGGTACTGGCCAGAGGTGGCTGTGCGAGTTTCTAATTTTCAGGATACATATATTGCGTCCCTCTTTCCAAGAGAGCCTTGTACGCAGCCAATTGCTTACAACCTGGGTGCCTTTGATGCTAAATTTAACATCTCACAGAAATATTTCTTAAGCGCTCTATCTGAGGCAGAAGCTATTTGGGAAAAGTCTCAAGGAGATTATGTGGGTAAAGATCTCTTTGTTTATAGTCCAGAAGATATGTCAAAGAAAGTTCTAAAAATTAATCTTATCTATGATTACCGACAAGAAGCAACGGCCAAACTCAAGAGTCTGGGAATAGTCGTCGGGGATAATAGGGAATCATATGATAGTCTAAAGGCGAAGTTTACCGCTCTACAAAAGAGTTACGATCAAAAGAAAGTTGAATTTAATGCACGCGTGAATGCTTTCAATCAAAAAAATAAAGCTTATGAAGCAGAAGTGCAGTTGTGGAATGGTAAGGGCGGTGCTCCGGAAGCTAAATATAATGAATTGGAGAAGGAACGTGTGGAGTTAAATACTGAGTCTGCAGAATTTAAGGTTTTACATATAAACCTAAATAATATGACTGATGAGATGAATGCACTTGTGGTAGTATTGAACCGTCTCGTCGATTCACTCAATCTTTCTGTAGAAAAATACAACACTACAAATGAATCGCGCGGGGAATCCTTCGAGGAAGGTGTGTATTCTTCAAATGGTTTAACGCAAGAAATAGATATTTATGAATTTAGTAGTCGAAAAAAGCTGGTGCGAGTTTTGGCGCACGAACTCGGGCATGCTCTAGGCCTCGATCATGTGAAAGACCCAAAGTCTATAATGTATGAAAAGAATCAGAGTAGTAATATGGTGTTAACTGCAGATGATCTGACGGCTCTCAAAGCAAAGTGTGGTACATCTATGTAAAAGTTATTGTTGTGAGTGCTATAGCCTATACTGTAATTTTTAAAATATGATACAATGTGAGTTATTAACAATTAATCAAGTCGCTTGAGTTGAAATCTCTAGTGAGCTAAAATTATATGGCAGAATTAAAAGCTTTGTGTATGAAGTGCAGGACAAATAATAAGCCGACAATGCAGACGATGACTAATCCGAAGGTCACGAAGAATGATAAGGGTAGATATTCTGCAAAGGGTACGTGTGTTGTTTGTGGAGGAAACATGTTTAAGTTCATGTCTGCGGTTGATGGTGAGGCAATGATGTAATTTAGCGAAATTATGCCGCGCAATCGTCAATTGGGGCGCGGCGCCATTATTAATCTAATTAATCTAAACATATGGCAAAAGGAGATGGACATAGAAAAGAGAAGAAGAAGCCAAAGAAGAAATAGGCTCAGTACAATAGTGTAGTGAAAAAAACGGAAGCAAGGCTTCCGTTTTTTTTAATTATGCACCGAATGCTTGACTTCACCCGTCGGGGGGGGGGTACACTTAAGGGGGTATTATTAGATTAAATAAAAAATTATGATTATGGAAATTAGAAAAGAAAATGCCGAACAAGCTAAGCGTTATTTAGAGTTTCATACACCTGGCAATCTTGGACCAGGGACACCGGAAGGAGGGTGTACTATCTTGATAGGTCCATTTAACTCACGTCACGAAATGGAATCTTACATTACTAAATTTAAAGCTGCTCTTTCAGGCTATCCAAGATCATCCGAAGCAACTTTTGATGAGAAAGGTATTCGAGAGATTCGTGATATCAAAAATGTATTTTCACCAGAAAGCCAACTTGCATTTTTATCACGTACACAAGAAGAATTGGAATAGCAAGTGAATAGCAAGAACCGCTCTTGCTATCGCTCAATACAATAACTCGCATTAATTCGCAAGGACCGTCCTTGCGAGTGGAGTCCAGATTTTTTGTGAGTTTGGGTTATCATATAGGTATTAATATGTTAACTATTCCTAAAAAGTTTATATCTAAATCTAACGATGATTTGGTGATTATTCCTTGCAAACAATACGAGATTTTTCTGGATATTAGAAAGCAGCTAAATAATAAAAGCACTAAAATACCCCTCAAAAAAGGGGTATTTTAGTGCTTGACTTGTGATTTGGCTTCATATATACTTGCTTCCAGCGTCTTTCCTTTAGTGGGATGACGTTTTAATTTGACCTTCTTTGATAAATTAATAGTCTCAACTGCTAGGAGTTCTGGTGGTTGGGGCAAAATTGAGAACCCTCGACCTTTCAAATTGGTCGGGGAAGCAAGTCTCAAAATATTTCTTTGTCCTGGTTTTTAAAATCAGGAAACAATAATTTAGTAGAGCTATAGATTTTTAAATTCTAAATAATCGTAGAAACTTCAAAAAGCTGTCGTAGATCCTGAGGAGTGCAACGACGAATGGACTGTTTTTTGTTTTGTTTCGTTCTAACCCCTTTAATGGGGAATAACTTTTATTTAGAGTTTGATCCTAGCTCAGGATGAACGCTGGCGGCGTGGATAAGGCATGCAAGTCGAACGGATTTTTCAAAATCGAGATGCGATTATATCAAGTCAAAGGTCGTGAAAAATTAGTGGCGAACGAGGTAGTAATACATAGGAACTTCCCCCGAAGTCGTGAATAATCTATCGAAAGGTAGACTAATACACGATGGTCTCGCAAGAGTAAAGTTTTAACGCTTCGGGAAAGGCCTGTGCGATATCAGCTAGTTGGCGGTGTAATAGACCACCAAGGCTATGACGTCTAGGGGAGCTGAGAGGCTGACCCCCACCGATGGTACTGAGACACGGACCATACACCTACGGGTGGCTGCAGTCGAGAATCTTCCACAATGGACGAAAGTCTGATGGAGCGACGCCGCGTGATTGATGAAGTCCCTCTGGGACGTAAAGATCTTTTATGAGGGAAG
>CALRAE010000008.1 GCA_943350445.1 Candidatus Nomurabacteria bacterium | reverse complement strand
GTAGGTGTTGCATCATATCCTCAAATAAAGTCAGGCATACTTACTCTAATGAGATTGATTACTCCAGATCTGACAGTGACAAAGTCTGATGGGACTGTTACTGGTATACCTGCTGGGTCTGTCCTTACTGCTATTGGTGAGAATACGGGGAAGGTGGGGTGGGGTGGGGGTGCTACAGGTACGGGTGGCGGAGATACTCTGGTTGGGGTAAAAACCGCTTACACTTCTGCTGGAGCTGGTACTGCGACTATCCCGGTTGTTACAGGAGGAGCAGATTATGCAACTATAACTATGTACGGTAATGGAAACTCTGCGTCTGCCCCAGCATCGGACGAGGACCATGATTTTATGGAAGTTTATCTGGATTTAACTAATTCTAGAAGTACAGGTATTCATGGTTTTACTATGGGACAAGGGGATTCTTGGACAACAAATTACACATGGAATGATCAAGCTTTTGGAACTCCAGTAACAGTAGCTGCGGGTAACACATCCTTTGCCACTTCAAAAGTCGGAGTAGTCATGCAGCCATCTTTTAGAATCAACGCTGCGAAAACACAGATCACCGTGTCTAATATAACTAGTCGGTGGGGGTGGCAAGCTACATGGTTAGCTAAATTCTATAGATGAGAGTCTCGCAAGGACAGTCCTTGCGAAAAGTCCTTATCAGATAATGAATAAAGGGGACAGCCACCATTCTTGATACTAGCTAGAACCGTTCTCGCTAGTAATGCCACGTAAGTTTAAAAATTTGCTTTCTCTTAGTTTTTAATATAATATATAGCCATGTCACAAGATAGACTTATAAAACTTGCCTGCACCACCTGTAAACGGGTGAATTACTGGTCCAGTAAGAACAAGAAACTCGTAACTAAAAAAATCGAGCTCAAAAAGTATTGCAAATGGTGTAAAAAGCAGACCAAGCATAAAGAGGTTAAGAAATAGATTTCTAATACTTTTTCTGCTAGAATAAAGACGACCTAAATGGTCGTTTTGTTTTATGTGTATGGGTACGGGTCCATAGTTTAGCGGTAGAATTTTCCTCTCCAAAAGGAAAGACCGAGGTTCGATTCCTCGTGGGCCCGCATATGAAAACATTTAAAAATAAAAATGCTGCGGATGTGCTTGTCGAATGCCTTGAAGCTCATGGTGTGAAATATGTATTTGGCGTGCCAGGGGAAGAGACTTTGGCTTTTCTTGAGGCAATTCGTAAGTCTAAGATTATTTTCATCACTACTCGTCACGAACAAGCGGCAGCTTTTATGGCGGCGACTATCGGCCGTATGACTGGGAAAATAGGTGTAGCGCTTTCTACTTTGGGTCCGGGGGCGACGAATCTACTCACAGGTGTGGCGTATGCACAGCTTGGGGGTTTTCCACTTTTGGTCATCACTGGACAGAAGCCGATCAAAAGGAGTAAGCAAGGCAAATTTCAAATTGTTGACATGGTTTCGATCATGAAGCTGGTTACAAAATATTCTGCGACCATCACGGATGGTAAAAAAGTGCCAAGTATGTTTGCCGAAGCAGTGAGCCTGGCAGAGTCTGAACGTCTTGGTGCTGTTCACTTAGAATTACCAGAAGATATTGCCGAAGAGTCATGCGATGCTATCCCTCTTGTTTCTTTTGAAATTATAAATCCTTCAGCTAAAGATGTTTCAATTAAAAAAGCCATCACTGAAATTGAAAAAGCAAAACATCCTGTCGTTATTTTAGGTGGAGGAGCCAACAGACATCCTCTACGCAATGAGTTAGAAGCCTTTTTCAAAAAAACGAGTATTCCATTCATTTCGACTCAGATGGGCAAGGGGGCGATGGATGAGACTTCTCCACTTTACGTCGGCACTACAGGCACACAAGGCGGGGACTTCGTACATTTAGCTCTCAAACAGGCGGATGCAATAATTTTAATTGGTCATGACGTGATAAACACGCCGCCGATTATTTTAGATAAAGAAAGTGCTAAAAATTGTAAAGTGATTCATGTGAATTTCTTTTCTTCTGTTGCTAAAGACGTCTACCAGCCGACACATGAAGTGATAGGAGATATTTCAAATACTCTTTCGCAGATTACAGAAAAAATAAAAGTTAATACAAAGTGGGATTTTAGTTATTTTTATAAAGTGCGGGATGCATTAAAGAAAAATATCACAGGGTTAGCCGAGGCATCTGATTTTCCACTTCGACCAGAACGTGTGATCGGGGACATAAGTAAAGTTTTAAACAAGGGTGACATGCTGGCTCTCGACAATGGCATGTACAAGATTTATTTTTCTCGTAATTTCGTTACAAATAAACAAAATGGCCTACTCTTAGATAATGCTCTCGCCACCATGGGAGCAGGTCTACCTTCCGGTATTGCTTTAAAACTGCTATATCCCAACAAAAAAGTTCTTGTGGTCGCTGGTGACGGAGGCATCATGATGAGTATCGGAGATTTAGAAACGGCTGTAAGGTTAAAAATAGACCTTACAGTGTTTATTTTAGATGATTCTGGCTATGGAATGATAAGTTGGAAGCAAAAAAAGATGAATTTAGCTAATTTCGGACTTTCTTTTAATAATCCTGATTTTGTAAAATTAGCTGAAAGTTTCGGTGCTACTGGACACAAAGTCACTAAGGCGGAAGATCTAGAGAAAATATTAAAGCAAACTTTGAATGCTAAAGGTGTACATATCATCGCTTGTCCGATAAGTTATGAAAAAGCTAATAAGGCTTTGGAAAAAGTAAAAATGATATAATATAGTTACATTTTAGGTCATAAAATAAAATGATCCAATCAAAAAATCCAGCAACAGAAAAAGTTCTAAAAACATTTCAAGAAATCTCAAACGAGGAACTTGAGAAAAAATTAGTGTTGGCTGAAAAAGCTTTCAAGTCTTGGAAGCAGACTTCTTTTAAAGAGCGGGCAACTCTTATGCGAAAGCTCGGAGAATATTTAAGGAGTCATACAGAAGAATTTTCAAAATTACAAATGCTCGAAATGGGCAAGACGATGAAGTCTGGACCAGCGGGTATCGAAAAGTGTGGATCTCTGTGTGATTATTATGCAGATAATGCAGAAAATATTTTAAAACATGAGGTATTACAAACAGACCAAAAAGAGCAATATATAGAGTTCGATCCTCTTGGAGTAGTTCTTGCTATTATGCCGTGGAATTTTCCATTTTGGCAAGTATATCGCTTTGCTGTGCCAGCTATCATGGCTGGGAATGTGGGCCTATTGAAACATGCTTCGAATGTACCTCAGTGCGCAGAAGCTATAGAAGAATCCTTCCGAGCTGTCGGTTTCCCCGAAGGTGTATTTCAAAATTTACTTCTTCCTTCCGCACGTGTCGAAGCTTTAATTAGAGATCCACGGGTTATCGCAATTACTTTGACTGGGAGCGAAAAGGCGGGAAGTGAGGTCGCCCGGGTGGCTGGAGAAGAAATAAAGAAGGTGGTGTTAGAGCTTGGTGGAAGCGACCCTTTTGTCATATTTGCCGATGTGGACATAATCAAAGCAGCCAAAACAGCTGTATTAGCACGTTTGCAGGGAAATGTTGGGCAGAGTTGCATCTCTGCTAAGAGATTTATTGTGGAGGAAAGCGTGGAAGAAGAATTTATGAAAGCTGTGGTGGGAGAATTTTCTAAATTATCTGTGGGGGATCCAAGTGATAAAAATATAGATATTGGGCCTTTAGCCACTGAGCAAATATTACTAGAAGTTGAAAGACAAGTTAAAAAGTCAGCGTCTCTCGGTGCAAAAGTTGTTTATGGTGGAAGTCGTAAAAAAGGAAAAGGATATTTTTATTTACCTACGGTTATGACAAATGTGAAAAAAGGTATACCAGTATACGATGAAGAAGTTTTTGGCCCAGTTCTGCCAATTATTTCATTTAAAACAGAAGCTGAAGCCGTGCAGTTAGCCAATGACACTCGCTATGGCCTCGGAGCATCGATCTTTACTTCTGATATGGAAAAAGCTAAACGTATCATTCCGCAAATCGAAGCAGGGAATGTGTGTGTAAACGACATGGTTAAGTCTGACCCGAGGGTGCCATTTGGTGGAATCAAAAAGTCTGGATATGGCCGCGAACTCGGCACCTACGGCATAAAAGAATTCGTAAATATAAAAAATGTGTGGTTTAACTAAAATATTTCACTTAAATCAATTTTCTTAGACGCGTCTAGCCATTTTATTTCTTTATCTCGTTTAAACCAAACCATTTGGCGCTTGGCGTATTTTAGGGTTTCAGAGACGACTTTTTCGTATATTGGGTCTGAATATTCAAAACCAAATTCTATCAGTCTCTTATTAGAAATCCTAGCTTTCTTGAGTTTCTTTATTTCATTCAATAGACCATCATCAAACATCTTTTTTACTCTCTTTTCTACTTTCTTTTTTAATTTATCAGATGGTAAGTATAGTCCTATTTTTATAAATTTATACGGAGGCGTGGCCTCCGTTATTTCAGGCACTTTACCTAGAGCTTTAACTATCTCAATTGCCCTAATGACCCTAACTTTATTTTTAGCATCTATATTACTAGCTCGTCTTTTATCTAACTTTTGTAACATATTAAAAAGTTCCAGCTCACTTTTCTTTTCTAAAATTTTTCTTAGTTTTATATTTGGCGGTACTTCGGGGAAAACCACACCCTTGGTCACTGCATCAATATAAAATCCCGTACCTCCGCAAATGATAGGGGTTTTGCCACGAGCAAGTATTCCTTTTATTGTTTTGTCGGCAAGATCTTTGTATTCGGAAACTGTAAAATGTTTCTTTGGATTAGCGACATCAAGCAGATGGTGGGGGATTTGCCTCATTTCTTTTTGAGAAATTTTGCCTGTGCCAATATTGAGCCCCTTGTAGACCTGTCTAGAATCAGCGGAAATTATTTCCCCGCCAATGTTTTTAGCAATTTTTACTGCGAGAGAACTTTTTCCTGTAGCAGTTTGGCCTAGAATGATAATAACTTTTGGATTACGAAGAGAAATGAACTTTTCTTTGGTAAGAATTTTTTTAAGCTTAAAAAATTCTGAAGTTGGCTCGCCGTCGCTCGCCAAACCCCGCGAAAAGTTATTTCTCTTCGTAATCATTAGTTTCCCTTAATTATTTTAATATCAGCTCCAATAGAATTCAGACGTTGCGCTATTTCTTCATATCCACGATTGATCATGTAGACGTTTCGTAGAATAGAAGTACCACTTGCTCCAAGCATGGAGATAAGGATGACCATAGATGGTCGTAGTGCTGGTGGGCAGACGACCTGTGCGGGTTTTAGAACTGTTCCACCTTGGATATAGAGTCTATGTGGATCAGCAAGGGTTATATCTGCTCCTAGACGATTTAATTCTGTTAGATATATGGCTCTGTTCTCATAGTACCAGTCATGAATCATGGTTTGACCTTTTGCACGTATTGCTATAGGTACAAAGAATGGAAGATTATCTATATTTATTCCAGGGTAAATATTTGCGTGGATTTTATCTTGTAAAGCTTTTAGCTTGCTTGGGAATATTTCGATATCGGCCAGCTTTGTTCTACCGTTGTATGAATAGTATTTTTTCAATATTTTATATTTTAGACCCATTCGCTTCATTTTTTCGAGCTCAAGAGCAAGGAAATCAATCGGGGAACGGCTAATGGTAATGTTTGAGTCTGTTAATATTCCAGCAGAAATAAACATCATTGATTCGATGGGGTCTTCACTGTTTGTATATTCAACATCCTGATTTATTTTATTTATACCGTGCACAACTAGGGTAGAAGTCCCAATACCATCAATTTTAACACCAAGTATTTCCAAAAAGAAGCATATTTCTTGAACCATGTAATTATTACTCATGAAGCTGATTGTTGTAGTTCCTGGAATTAAAGCTGCGGCAAATAAAATATTCTCGCAAGCCGTTTCTCCAGTTTCATACATTACAATATTTTGACCAGTCTTAAGTTTACTTGAGCTTACATCATAACTTTTATTGGTTGTTTTTATTTTGACACCAAGTTCTAAAAGAGAATAAAGATGCGCAGAAATAGTTCTTTTACCTAGGTTGCATCCATAAGCATGGGGGATAGAGAAAGATTTAAGTTTGTGTATAAGTGGACCCATTAACATAACAATAGAACGAGTTTTAATGGCTGATTCTACATTTATCTTACTTAGATTAAAATTTTCGGGTGGAGTTATTTTTATAGAATTTTGGTCTATCCACTTAATGGTGACTCCAATACTTTCAAGAATTTCTATTACCCTATAAACTTCTTCAATGCGTGCAATACCATGAAGTGTAGTTGTGCCACTATTTAAGAGGGAAGCGCACAAAAGCCCGACAGAACCGTTTTTAGAGAAATTAGTCTTGATTGTACCGCTCAACTTTTTACCTCCATTCACTTTAAAATCAATAGAATCATTGATAGAGACTATTTTATGATTTAAAACATTGCCAATCTTAGACAATAATTCTGTGGTTAGGTTCTGCTCTCCTTTCTCAATGCGGGGGATAGAACTTTGAGAGGTGTTAAGCTCACGCGCGAAATCTTCCTGAGTCATTCCGCGATGTTCACGTAATTCCTTTATAAAAAACCCTATCTTTTCTTGCTCACTTGTAACCTTTTTTTTCATATCAAGAAGTATATCTCATATATGATATAATGCAAGGGGGATAACTTTATAATATGGGGAAATTTTTTAATACTTCCAAAATCGTAGTATTTGTAAAACTTCTGACTTGATACCTCTTTCAATTAGGTCTACGGCTAGATATGGCACTTCGTATCTTTCATCAAACAAGAGTGCAGCGTTGAATCGGTACTCGTTACCTTTTTTAGAAAGAGAAACTATGGTTAGTATTTTTTGCTCGCCTTGGTTGATAGACAACACTTTTTCTGTGAATTCTTCACGAGAGCCTCGGAATGTCGCAGTAAAGCTGACCATCGATTTTGTGATCAATTTGTTTTTTATAAGAAAAATATATGCAGTCATTCCCGTTGTACGAAAGTTACTGTCAATTATATAGAATTTCCCATTTCTAGTAAGAAGTACATCAAGACCTCCAACTCCATGCCATCCCATTTTTTGGATTTTGGGTAGAATTTCGTTGGTTATCATTTTTTTAATTTTTTCTATTTTTCTATTTTTCTCTTCTTTAAAAATAAAACCTCCTAAGAATTCACCGTCTGCTGCGGTGACTTGGTGGTTATAGCCAATGATATGTGGGGGCTTCTTTTTATTAAAAGGTATACCGCATTGAAAACCTATGTTATGAGTATAGGAAATATATTCTTCAACGAAAATTGTTCCAGCTCGAGCCTTAAAATCTTTCTTGGCCTTTTTCATGTCAATTCTGTTTAAGCAGAGTCTAATACCTTCACCAGAGCTTGAGGCGGATATTTTCACAACACAGGGAACTATTAACTTTTCTGTAGAGTTAAAAAAATCTTCACCATTTCTAAACTGTGCGTATCTTTTTGGTAAAAATTCAGGATCAACATATTGATCAAGATTTTTCTTGTCATTAAGCCAAATACTTAGTTTTGGATCAATCTGGTACTCACTTACTAAGCGTTCATCTAATATTGGTTGTGCCATTACAAGATTTCTACGAGAGGTCTCTTTGACAAGAGCTTCGGTGATGAGTTCATTTTTCTTAAGTTCTGGGGTTCGTTCATTGATCGTTGGAGGTAAAACTATTATTTGTTTTTTTGGTATAAAAGGAATATCAGAATTTTTCCTAAGTAAATCCAAAGACTTATGTCTTAAAATACTACTATAAACAACTACTTTTACATCTTCTCCTGCGCAAGCGAGAAGTCGGGCCGAAATGAGCTCATCTGCCACAGGATCTCCTGCATTATAGAAAAAAATAGTATCTCCGAGGGGATACGAATAAAAATACTCCGTACCATGCGGGAAGTAATCCGACAACGTAAGCATTTTCTTTTTATTTTTCATTAGAATGATTTAACTTTTTAAGTTTCCTCTTCTCTAAGAATCAGCTATTACATAGCTACCCTGGTGCCCAGGGAGAGAATCGGTCACAAGTATTTTTCTACTGAAAAATCTTGCTACCCCGCCTCGCGCCGTCGCGCTCCGGCCTTCGATTCTCACAAAATGTACCCCGTACATTTTGTGCCCAGGGAGAGAATCGAACTCTCATGTTGTTGCCAACAATAGATTTTGAGTCTATCGCGTCTACCAATTCCGCCACCTGGGCTTGTTTTGCCACGCTTTGGCAATCCACAGATTCTACACCCAAAACACCAAAAAATCAATTTTCTAAAAAAACTTAATATGCTAGAATGGGGTATGTCTAATATAGTTTCAAATTCAATTTTTTGGGTTGATACCAATAAAATAAGACCCAACCCTTATCAACCAAGGCGAGAGTTTGATCTTGCACGTTTGCAAGATTTAGCTGATTCCATAAAACAATATGGGGTACTTCAGCCGCTCACTGTCTCTCGTCTTGAGGTGGAAAAAGAGGGTGGTGGGCTAGTAACAGAGTATGAACTTATTGCAGGGGAGCGTAGACTACGTGCTGCAATTTTAGCGCATGTTTCTCAAGTGCCTGTCATCATCCGTACAGGAGATACTGCTATTATGAAGCTCGAACTAGCCATCATTGAAAATTTGCAACGTGAAGACCTGAATGCTGTCGATCGTGCTCGCGCCTTTTTTCGTCTAGCAAGTGAATTTAAATTTACACATAATGAAATTGCAAAGAAGATGGGTCGCAGTAGGGAATATGTCTCTAACTCTCTCCGTATTTTGTCTTTGCCGGAAGAAATCCTAAATGGCCTATCTGAGGGTAAAATAACAGAGGGGCACACTAGGCCAATACTGATGCTTGCGGATCATCCGGAAGAGCAACTCGTCTTATTTAAAGAGATTGTCTACAAGAAAATTACAGTACGTGAAGCCGAAAGACTTGCAAGAAAAATAGCTTATGATCGAGTTCGCAAGAAAGAATTTATGCCAGATCCAGAAATCACTGAACTTGAAGAAGAATTTCAAGAAAAGCTCGGCACTCGAGTGCACATAGATAGGAAAGAATTAGGTGGTCAAATAAAGATAGATTATTTTTCCACCGAAGATCTGCGAGCTATTTTAGATTCGATACAGAAATCGAATACAGAAAGGAAGCCAGATGAGATGATGGAAGGTCATATTGCCAACTCCATACCTGCTGGTTTAGAAATAAACACCCAAAGCATTGAAACGCCCTTAGACGATAGATCCAAAGAAGAGAAAAAGGAAGATGATGCTGAACTCTACAATATATCAAATTTTAGTCTTTGATAAGTTTTAAGATTTACCTAGAGATTTTAGTTTATTCAGTAAACTATTCTTCTCTAAGTATGAATTGATGTGTTTTTTTGCAAGAGTTGTCTTGGTGTATTCTAGCCATTTACTCGATGGATGGGCGTCGCTTCTTGTGACTATTTCTACAATATCTCTATTGTGTAATTTGGAGAAAATAGGAGAAAGTTTACCATTTATTTTTACCCCAGAAATATGATTTCCAATGTCAGAGTGTATAGAATAAGCAAAATCTAGAGCACTTGAGTCTTCTGGTAGATCCACAATGTCTCCTTCTGGGGTAAATATGAATATGCGGTCACTAAAAAAATCCGTTTTTAAATGTTCAATGAATTTTTTCGATTCATTAAATGAATAATTTAAACCTTTTAATTCCTCTAGCCATTTAAATTTTAATTTATTATTAGCATTATTTTTGTGTTTATTTTCATATTGTTCTTTGTAGCTAAAATATGATGCAACTCCATAAGATGCTTCTCGATGCATCTCCCTTGTTCTTATTTGGATTTCTGCTGTCTCACCAGAACCAGTAAATACAGTGGTATGTATGGACTGGTATCCATTTGGCTTAGGAAGTGAAATATAATCTTTAATTATGCCTGGTAAAGGATTCCATACTGAGTGTATTATTCCGAGCACCCTATAACAATCCTCCACGCTCTCTACCACCACTCGTAGGGCAACCATGTCATATATTTTTTCAATGTCCTCTAAATTCATTTTGAATTTTACGAGTTTTTTCCATAGACTATATTTACGTTTCACTCTAGAATCAATCTGTACTACTTTTATTTTATTTTTTTCTAATTCCTCTCTCAATTTTTTTGAGATATTCTCTAGATATTTTTCATGTACGTCTTTTTTATCTCTAAGTATGTTATCTATTTGTGCATGTTCTTTTGGGTAAGCAAAAGGGAAGGCTAAATCTTCTAGCTCACCCTTTAGTTTTCCCATTCCAAGTCGGTTAGCAAGTGGTGCATATACTTCTATAGATTCTATTGCGATTCTTCGTTTTTTGGCTTCGGGTAGATCTTTTAATGTTTGTAGGTTATGGAGTCGGTCAGCGAATTTTATTATGACTACACGTAGATCATGAGCTAGAGCAAAGAAAAATTTTCTCAAACTCTCTACATATCTTTCATGTCCACTGTATTTTAGTTTACTTAAATTTGTTGCTCCATTTACGAGAAAAAGAATCTCTGGTCCAAATTCTTTTTTTATTTCTTCTTCGGTTGCTTTTGTATCTTCTAAAACATCATGCAAAAGTCCTGCGGCAATAGTTGATGCATCCATACCTAGTGAGACTAAGTTTTTTGCAGTTTCAAAAGAATGAGTAAAGAATGGATCTCCATTCATCCTTTTTTGTCCTTCATGCACACACAAAGAAAACTTATAAGCTTTTTCAATAAGCTCTTTGTCTTTTTCGCCCATTTCTTTCGTGAGTTCGTTCACACTTAGACTCATACTTTATATTATAACAAGAAAATCAAGCTAAAAACAGACCTATCTCTATGCTTCAATTTTTGGTATTTTATGAGGATTGTGCATAATGCATGCTTTATTAGAACAACGTTCTGGAATAGTTTTTGTGCCTTCCATTATTAGGCTGTCACATTTAGTACAAATCTTGCCTGTAGGTTTGGCTTTGATCGCAAACTTACAATCTGGATAATTTGAGCAAGAGTAGAAAATACCAAATCTACCACGTCTCTCTGATATATCTCCCACTTTACAAGTGGGGCATGCCACACCAGTACGCTTCTTTGCTTCATCTGCTTCATTTTTCTTGATAAACTTACATTTTGGATAGCGGGAACAAGAAATAAAACTACCAGTCCCGTCACGCCTTTCTTTTATAACCAGTTTTCCTCCTCCAGACTTTCCTTTCTTTTCGCCACAATCTGGACACATCTCTCCAGTCTCTTCTGGACCTTTTAATTCTGTGCCATCGAGCATTAGAGCTCCATCACAATCTGGATATTTTGAACAAGAATAGAATTTGCCTGCTCGGGAGAGTTTAATAATCATTGCTGAACTACATTTAGGACATTTTATATTTTCTGGCGCATCACCCAAGTTTGTAGCTTTTTCTAGTTTTTCTTTTGATTTTACATCTTTCAAGAATGGACCATAAAAGTCCCGCAATGTTTTTTCATACTGACGTTCACCTCTTGATATTTCATCTAATTCATCTTCCATTTCGGCTGTAAAACTATCTGAGATATAATTCATGAAATGTTTTTCCAAGAAATCTGACACAACTTCACCGACATCAGTAGGGAAGAGTGTTTTGCCTTCTTTTCTCACATAACCGCGCTCTTCGATAGTTCGCATAATAGAGGCATATGTAGATGGTCGGCCGATACCCCGACTTTCTAGTTCTTTCACAAGCCCGGCTTCACTGTATCTACCTAACGGCTCAGTGAATTTTTCCTCGTTTATCAAATTTAATAATTTTAATTCTTCCCCGACATTACATTTTGGTAATTCTACATCATCACCTCGCGCATCACTATCTACCTTGAGCCATCCAGGGAAAAGTAGGCGAGAGCCATTTGCAGAAAAGTCCGGCAGATCTTCACGGCCTTTTATAATTGCTCCAATTTTTGTTTTTAATAATTTCGCATCAGTCATTTGTGATGAGATTGTTCTCTCCCAGATCAATTGGTAGAGCCTCTGCTGTTCATCAGTACCCGCAATCATATTTTCTATATGGGTGGGACGAATTGCTTCATGGGCCTCTTGAGCATTTTTTGATTTAGTTTTATAGGTTTTGGCTTCTGCATATTCTTCGCCATACTTCTTTTTAACAAATGCAACGATTTGATTTTGTGCATCTAGGGATAAATTCGTACTATCTGTACGCATATATGTTATATGTCCACTCTCGTAAAGCTTTTGTGCTATTTGCATTGTGCGTGAAGGTGAATAACCCAAACGTGAACTCGCTGTCTGTTGTAAAGTAGAAGTAGTAAAAGGAGCTCGAGAGGAACGTTTTTGCTCTGATTCTTTAACTTCACTTACCAACCATTTTCCACTTTTACCCGCTTCCATTATTTCTGTAACCAATTTTTCATCCCGTGGTTCTTTAGAACAGGTGAGTATTATTTTTTCATTTTTTAAGGTCTCAAATAGACCAGATATTTTCCAAAACTTTTCCGGAATAAAGGCCCGTATTTCGCGTTCTCGTTCCATTATTATACGTAGCGCGGGGGATTGTACACGTCCTGCTGATAGTCCATATCGTACCTTTTTCCAAATCAGACCCGATAGATCATAACCCACTAGACGATCTAGGACTCTACGTGCCTCTTGAGCTTCTCTTAGATTTGTATCAATTTTACGTGGATGTTTTAAAGCTTCCTCTATGGCTTTTTTAGTGATTTCATGAAATGTCACTCGTTCTATCGACGCTTTCACTTTTTTGTCTTGTTTTAAGAGTGTCTCTATGTGCCAAGCGATGGCTTCACCTTCACGGTCGGGGTCAGTTGCCAATATTATTTCACTTGCTTTCTCTGCCAAACCTTGTAATTCATGAACAACTTTTTCTTTACCTTTAGAAATTTCATAATAAGGAACAAAGCCCCCTTCGATGTCGATAGCTTTCTTATTTGATTTTGGTAAATCGCGAATATGTCCGACAGACGCACGCACGGTAAAAGCTCCCTCGAGATATTTTTCGATTGTCTTTGCTTTCGATGGTGATTCTACAATTAATAACTTCATCACACACAGTATTACATAAAATTTAATTCTTTGGCAAATTTGTACTAATTTTAAGTCAGTCGAATTTCTCCAAGCTCTTCTTTTATCAATCCTTTTATTTCCATTACAGAGATTAATGCATTAACGGTCGGAGTTGGCAGTTTAAGTGCGCGAATTAAATCATCCCTCGAGGTGGGTTCGCGGAGTATTTCTGTAATCTTTTTTTCTTCTGGCGATAAATCTGCAAAAAGTCTTTGTTGTAATTCTACCGGCTTTTCTTGCTCGAAACCAAGAGCCTCTAATACATCTTCAGCATTTGTGACAGGCGTAGCACCAGCTCGCAATAATTTATTTGTCCCTTTTGAGTTAGAAGAAAAAACTGAACCAGGCACCACCAACAGGTCTCTATTATATTCTGTTGTCAGTCTAGCGGTAATGAGTGTTCCAGATCTTTCCTCCGCTTCTATGATAAGTACCGCCTTGGAAATGCCAGCCATCAGTCTATTCCTCATTGGGAAACTCCACTGAGTCGCCTTGAAGTCTGGTTCAAATTCTGAGATTAAACAACCACCACTTTCGACTATCTCAGCCATTAGTCGTACATTTGTTTTTGGATACATTGCCTCATTAGAGAGTCCGGAACCAGGGAATACAATTGTCGGCAATCCAATCTGCATTGCTTTTTTATGAGCAATAGTGTCTATACCCATTGCAAAACCAGAAACTATAACTATCGGGTAGCCTTTGAGTCCAGCAATTATCTTTTCGCATATTTCTTTTCCGTAAGAAGTGAATTTCCTCGATCCCACAATGCAAAGATGTATTAAATCCTGTGATGGAAGTTCACCAATTATCCAAAGTTCTTTTGGTGGCTGAGGTATTTCTAAAAGCGCTTTTGGGAATTTATTTTTTAACAGTTTTTTGATTTCCATTTTGTAATTATAGCATTTTGTTATATAATATAAATTATGCTGGATATAAAATTCATTCGTGAAAACAAAGATATTGTAGAGGCTGCAGCTCAAAAGAAGCGGGTTGTCGTCGATATCTCTAAATTAATTACTCTTGATGATGAACGCTTGAAAGAACTCAAAGAAGTGGAAGACCTTCGAGCAGAAGTAAACAGAGTCTCAAATGATATAGCTCGTGATCAAGATTCTGCTCTTAAAATCCAGTTGATCGAAGAGATGCGCGGAGTGAAAGAAGAGATAAAAGGGAAAGAAGAAAAACTAAAGAAAATTATGGAGGAGTGGCAGGCTTTGATGTTGCAGATACCAAACGTGGCTTCACCAGATACACCAGAGGGTCCAGATGAGTCTGGGAATGTAGTTATAAGAAGTTGGGGGGAAAAGCCAGTTTTTAATTTTACTCCAAAGGAACATTATGAGATTGGAAAAGCGCTAGATGTCTTAGACAATGAAACTGCGAGTGAGGTTTCAGGTACAAGATTTACTTATATAAAAGGCGATTTAGTTTTGTTACAATTTGCTTTAATAAATTATTTATTTGAAATACTTACCAACCAAAGTACTTTAGAAAAAATTGCGCAGGCAAAAAATATAAATGTAAGCACCAAGCCTTTCGTGCCAGTGATACCTCCATTTATGGTAAAAGCTAATACCTATCTAAAGATGGCGAGACTTGATCCAAAGGAAGATAAATATCATATGGAAGTGGATGACATGTATTTGATAGGTAGCGCTGAACACACCCTTGGGCCCATGCATATGGGTAAAATTCTAGAAGAAAAGCAAATGCCTGTGCGGTATGTCGGATACTCTCCGGCTTTTCGACGTGAAGCGGGAAGTCATGGTAAGGATGTAAAAGGAATTTTACGAATGCATCAATTTGAAAAGCTCGAAATGGAAAGTTTTTGTTTACCTGAGACTTCTATTCAAGAGCAAGAATTCTTGGTTGCTATCCAAGAACACTTTCTGCAATCTTTAAATCTTTCATATCAAGTGCTTGCGATCTGTACTGGAGATATGGGCAAGCCGGACTATAGACAGATAGACATAAATACTTGGATGCCCGGTCAGAACACATATAGAGAGACACACACAGCAGACCTTATGACCAGTTTCCAATCACGCAGACTAAACACGAGAGTAAAACGCGTTGATGGTAAAATAGAACTTGTGCATATGAATGATGCTACGATTTGTGCAGTTGGAAGGACACTTATAGCAATCATTGAAAACTATCAGCAAGCAGACGGCTCGATCAAAATTCCCGAAGTTTTGCGAAAATATATGGGGGGTAGGGATTTCATAACCAAGTAGATTTTCTACTAAATTAAATAGTATGCAAAAGAGGCACGTCTTAAATTCTCCAAGTCTTCTAGGGTTGAAAAAACATCGAAGAAAAATTATCTTTATGAAGACGGCGCTTTCTTTTGTGGTGCTTTCTTGTATATTTGCTCTCTTCGCATATATCTCTAATCTAGAAAAACTTAATATAAGTAGTGTGGAAATAGAGGGCAATAAGGTTATGACGAGTGAAGACATCAGGCCGATAGTAGAAAAAGAGATTGCTGGAAATTATTTTTGGTTTTTTCCAAAGACAAATATATTTTTATATCCCAAAAAAGATATAACTAAAGAAATTTTTAATATATCTAAGAGGGTTAAAGGGATGAGCTTTAGAGTGAAAGATAATAAAACTTTAGTCGTGTCTGTTGTTGAGCGGACAGCACTTTACACATGGTGTGGGGATGTTCCACCAGCGGTAGATAGTAAAGAAAAGCCTCAATGTTATTTCTTGGATGAATCCGGATATATATTTAATGAAGCTCCGTATTTTTCTGGAGAAGTGTATTTTAAATTTTATGGTTCTATACCTTTTAACACAGGTATTCCATCTGGTTTATATTTTTCACCCGCAAATTTTATAAAACTTGCTGTATTTAAAAGGACGCTTGCACTTATGGGTATGAAGCCAGCGATAATGTATCTACAAGATGATGGAGATGTACGCATAACTCTCTCTAGCAAGACACAAGCAGTCGGACCGGAGATACTTTTTAAAATAAGTTCTGATTTTGAGACTGTAGCGGGGAATTTAGATGCTGTCTTAAGTACGGAGCCTCTATTATCTGGTTTTAAAGATAAATATTCCTCACTTCTGTATATTGATTTAAGGTTCGGAAATAAGGTATATTATAAATTCAAATGAAAGATTTGGGATTTTGGGGTAAATTAAAAAAGCCAATATTTGTCTTGGCGCCAATGGCGGACGTCACTGACTGTGCTTTTCGGCAGGTTATCGCCAAACACGGCAAGCCGGATGTCTTTTGGACTGAATTCGTTTCGGCCGATGGCTTGGCGCATCCTATCGCCAGAGAAAAACTTTTGATTGATTTTGTCTACGGAGAAAATGAACACCCGATAGTGGCGCAGATATTCGGATCAAAACCAGAGAATATAAAAAAGGCAGCAGAGCTCTGTAAAGAACTTGGCTTTGACGGTATAGATATAAATATGGGTTGTCCTGATAAATCTATAGAGAAGCAATGCTCGGGTGCGGCGATGATCAAGAATCCAGAGCTTGCGCGAGAGTGTATCCGAGCTGCTATAGAGGGTGGAGGCGGACTACCTGTCTCCGTAAAGACTCGTATTGGGTACAACAAGAATGAAATTGATACTTGGATCCCAGAACTCTTAAAAGAAGATATCGCTGTACTGACTGTACATCTACGCACTCGTAAAGAAATGTCTGACGTACCAGCGCATTGGGAATTAATGAAAAGGGTAGTAGAGATTCGTGAGGAACTTAAAAAGGACACTTTAATTTTAGGGAATGGTGATGTCTTGAATCTAGAAGATGGTAAACAAAAAGTGCAAGAATCTGGCTGTGACGGAGCCATGCTCGGAAGAGCTATCTTTGGGAATCCATGGTTGTTTAGGCATGAAGATACTTCTGATTTCGAGCTTCCCGAGGGTCCCACCCCTGTACTCGGGGGAAGGGCGCAGGGACGAGAAATTAGAAGTATTTTCGTCCCGTCAATTCAAGAAAAACTAAAAGTAATGGTGGAGCACACAAAACTTTTCGAAGAAAAACTTGGCAAGCATAAAAACTTCGCCATCATGAAAAAGCACTACAAAGCATACTGCAATGGTTTCGATGGCGCCAAAGAACTTCGCATGAAGTTGATGGAAACTGAAAATACATCACAAGTGGAAGCGCTAGTTAATGAATTTTTAGGTAAAATTTGATACAATAACTGGAATTTATGGAACACACAGCACTATATCGAAAATATCGCCCAAAGAGTTTCAAGGAAGTCCTTGGGCAGGATCATATTGTGGATGTACTAAAAAGCTCAGTGGACAATGAAAAAGTCTCCCACGCTTATCTTTTTGTCGGCACACGGGGCACAGGCAAGACTTCTGTCGCTCGTATTTTTGCCACGAGTATCGGAGTATCGACGAACGATATGTATGAGATAGATGCCGCTTCGAATAGGGGCATCGAGGACATGAAGGAGCTTCGGGATGGTGTGCGGGTCTTGCCTTTTGATTCGAAATATAAAGTTTATATTATCGACGAGGTGCACATGCTCTCAAAGGATGCTTGGGGTGCATTACTAAAAACTCTCGAAGAGCCTCCAAAGCATGTAATTTTTATTTTAGCTACGACGGAACTACACAAAGTCCCAGAGACTATTATTTCCCGTTGCCAAGTTTTCACTTTCAAAAAAGCTTCCGATACTGTTTGTCGCAAGATGATGATTGATGTGGCAAAAAAGGAAGGCTTTGAACTCGACGCTGGTAGTGCCGAACTTCTAGCCATTTTAGCTGACGGCTCATTCCGTGATGGACTAGGTGAATTGCAAAAGATTCTAAACTTCACCAAGGGTAAGAAAATAAAAAGGGAAGACGTGGAGGTTATTACACGAGCGCCAAAGACTACCCTCGTAAACGATTTTATTTCTGCCATTGCTGAGAAGAATATAGAAAAAGGAATTAAGGCGGTACGAACTGCCTCCGAAGAGAATCTAGACATGAGGTTATATCTCAAACTCATAGTCACTAAATTTCGTATGGCGATAATCTTGCGCTACGCGCCAAAACTTAAAAATGAGATGGTGGGGGATTTGTCGGATGGTGATATCGAATTTTTACAAGGTCTGGTGAAAGAAGATAAAGACGGCATGCTTCGCTCTCCGGCTCTTTCAATACTTCTTGAAGCTTATCAAAACATAGACAATACATTTATAGCTGAATTACCCCTCGAACTCGCCTTGGTGAAAATTTTAGGGAAGGAATAATTTAAACCTGTATTTTTAATGAGATTTGTGTTATAAATGATAGTGTTTTCTACCTATTGGGAGATCGTCTAATGGTAGGACACCTCCCTTTGAAGGAGGTTATCTTGGTTCGAATCCAGGTCTCCCAGCACTTCGGCTCGCTTTACTCGATCAGTGCAATCCTTTTTTGCACGCGAGCTGAAGTGTCCTGAGCTTGTCGAAGGGCGTATATGTATTTTGTATATATTATTGAATGTAAAGATAAGTCGCTTTATACTGGAATCACAAACGATCTTGATCGTAGGTTTAATGAACACAAAAACGGAATGGGTGGGCATTATACAAGCTCTAAAGAAGTTGTTCGAATAGTGTATAAAGAAGAACACGCAGATAGATCTTCAGCTTTAAAAAGAGAAGCTCAGATTAAAGGCTGGAAAAGAGAAAAGAAGCTGGAGTTACTTAATAAATAAATCTATGAAAAAAAATTACTTTGGTTGGAATGACCATGCGCATCTTGGATAAAAATATAATTCAGTGTAAAATAACCCTATGTTAACAACAAATTTATTTATTGAAATTGGAATCCTTTTTGTTTTGTTACTTGTCTATCTTTCAGCGTTTAACTCAAAGGATCAAAATAATTGGTTAAGAGCATTAGTATTAGCTATCGCTCTCCCAGTATTAAGCTTTATTCCAATTTATGTTGGAATTATTGGTTGGCTTATTGCAATTATTGTTGCAATAGTATTGATTTCAAAAGTACTAGGTCAATCTTTCGCTGGAGCTTTTTTATTTTTAATGATATTTGGATTAGTGCAGCATGTTGTTCAATTGGGAATCCATAAATTTATCTAAGGAAATTTGATATACTGAATATATGAAAGCTGTAATTTTTGATTGGTCGGGTGTAGTAAGGGATACTGTTACGGGTCAACTTTGGATCACTAACAAAATATTTTAAAAATATAACGTTGGAAAAATAAGCCTAGCGGAATTTAGAGAAAATTGGAAACAGCCACCCGCTCTTTTTTATCAAAAATACTTACCTGAAGGTTATAGCGAAAGGGATCGAGTCAAATTTTTTTCAGAAATTCAATTAGATAAAGACTGCCCAAAATCAGCCCCATTTTCTGAAATGGTAAAACTCTTACATAAATATAAGGAAAGTGGTTATTTTCTCGCTGTCGTAAGTTCTGATTTCCCAGAAACATTACTTCCTGAGGTAAAAGAGTATGGATTGGAAAATATTTTTAATGAAGTAGTTACCAATGCAGATGATAAATTTGAAGCTGTTCAAAGAATAATCAAAGAGAATAACTTAGATCCATAAATATAAATAATACCACATGCAAAACTTTTTGCTATAATTAAAAAATGTTTTTAATAAGCTCACTTCAAAAATTTTATGGTCGTTTTGAACACCGTATTTCATCCCTCTTTCTTGTAGGAGGGTTTATTTTTGATGCTTTCACTTTAAAACGTGTAGATGCGCTTTGGGAAAATCTCTGGATTATAGCTTACTTAATTTTGATTGGTATTTTCATTATTCTGACTCACACAAAGCATAGTGAGGAGGGTGATGAGAGGGATCCAAGCAAGGCTCATTTTTGGTATGTAAACATCTTACAGTTTGCCTTCGGAGGAATATTTTCAGCTTATTTAATTCTCTATTTTAGAAGTGCAGATATTATGGTGGCATGGCCATTTATAGCTCTACTTGCTCTTATTTTTATCGCAAATGAATTCCTAAAAAAGCACTATGTGAGGCTTAGTTTCCAAATTAGCTTATTCTTTCTTTCGATTTATTGGTTTGCTATCTTTCTGGTTCCAGTTTTACTTCATAAAATAGGGTCATGGGTTTTCATACTTTCTGGGGTGGTTAGTCTGATTGCGATAAGAATTTTTATAAAAATTTTATTTTATTTTAATAAAGATAAATTTGATAAAAGTAAAAGGCTGGTGTTTTTCCTTATCTTAAGCGTCTTACTTTTGGTAAATTTTCTATATTTCAACAATCTGATTCCACCAATACCTCTATCACTAAAAGACGCCGGTGTTTATCACTCGATGCAAAGAGAAAATGAAAACTATAAGGTTACTTATGAAGACCATGGTTGGGGTAATTATTTCAATCCCTATCCTGACTTTAAGCATGTGGTCGGGAAATCCGTTTACGCATTTAGTGCTATTTTCTCTCCAAAAAATTTAAACATTAGCATTGTCCATGAGTGGCAACATTTAAATGAGGTATCAGAAGAATGGAAGACAGAGCGTCTCGTCAACTTACCGGTCATCGGTGGACGAGACGGAGGATTCCGGACCTATTCCACCCGTTCAGATTTAGCACCTGGTAGATGGCGAGTAAATATCAAAACAGAATCAGGGCAAATCATTGGACGTTTAAGATTTAATGTTATTCTAGTTGATTTTGATCCCATTCTTAAGACTATAATAAAATAGATTTAAATTTCTCAAGACCTTGTTCATCGTATAGAATAGTTTTTAGATTTGGATATTTTTTCAGGTCTAAGTTTTCAAGATTTTTGATCTTATCATCAATAAATATAACTTGTTCATCTTTATGTTTAGCACATATTTTTTCTATCTCCCCCTTTTTACTTTCAGGTACCACAATAATTTCTAAAAAAAACGCTTCAATGCCAGCTTTCTTTATTTTATCTAATTGAAATTCTTCATTGCCATAACTTACAATGTAGCAATTTTTCCGCCCGAGTTTTCTTATTATTTTAAATAAATCCTGATTTATAAATTCCTCGCTATTTCTAAGTATTTCTTCATACCAATCCAAATTCACAGAAAACTTGTTTAAAAATTCTTTCAGTGAAAAACCTTTACCTTTAAGGCTTTCAGTGTATTTTTCTACTTCCATGCGAGGAATACCCGCTTTTTCTAAAGAAACTCGCAAGTGCTCTTTAAATCTTGGAGTGCTGTGGAACAACACATCATCAAAATCAAAAATAAACTTCATATTACAAGCTATATTAACGTAAATTCGTTATTTTTGCTATATTATACTTTTCCAGTATAATATCCATGCATGATTAATTTAAATTCCGAAAATAAAGAATTTCTTGATGTGGTAAACGAAGAAGATGTGGTCATAGAGTCGAGACTGCGATCTGAGATACATCAATTGGGTTTACTACACCGCGAAGTGCATGTTTGGCTTTTCGATAAAGATAAAAATTTATATTTTCCAAAAAGTGCTGCACATAAATCATCAGCAGGCTTGTTTGATGCATCTATAGGAGGTCATGTAGATAAAGATGAAGATTATATTACTGCAGCCGTTCGAGAGACAAAAGAAGAATCAGGAATTTCTGTATCCCCAGAGGATCTATGCTTGCTTATTAAATTTCGAGGTCTTTCAGAGCATAAACATAGAGCAAAAATAAATAATTTTACTAGATCAGTATATATTTACAAAAAATCAATAACTGAAGTAGAAATAAAAGCAGATCCTAAAGAAACTGATGGTTTTAATAAATTTTCTTTTGAATTTTTATCAAATCTAAAAAAGGAGGATATGTCTTTATTCCATCGATTTGTACCAACCCATGAGTTGCCACACGTCTTGAACTATCTAAAAAATATATAATAGAATTGTTTCGCTCTTTTGAGCTCGTCAGTCAGAACTACATTCTGAAACAACATCCGTATCGTGGACTACTCGGATATTACGATATCAGCGTTTGATGAGTTTTCTTATTTGTTCGACACATTCCTCTGGAGTTGTGTCATTATAAACCACGAAGTCGTATTGATCTTCAATGGCTGTAGCAAAGTATCTTTCATTTTTTACCCACTTTTCTTTAAAGTTGCCACCATCGATTTCACATCGGTGGAGCAACCTCTCATAGAGTAGGTGTTTGTTTCGGCAACTAATAAAACAAAGCTTCATATGTGGAACTTGCCTCTGCACAATTCTGGATTCTGATCCAAATAAGGACAGAATCAGCTCTGTGCCAGCAGGGACTACTGGCCAGTATTCTATACAGGGAATGGCGTGAAAGAAGTCACCATTTCTAGTTACTGAGAGGAAATGTCCTTTTCTCTCTCGATATACAAATTCCTCCTGAGATACATAAATGTATTCTGGAATTTCTTCCGTCTTGCGACGGGATCGTGTCGTGATTTTTGGAATCACAACGCAACTGTAATTTGCAATTAGCAACTTTGCGACAGTGGTTTTACCACCACCAGCAAAGCTCGACAGATTTAAGTAAGGTGTCATTTTGTGATGGTGAGAATGTTTCGGAGAACAATGAAATTCGCCATAATAGTAACATAAATAAGATAAAAAGCAACACAGAAGACCGTATTTGTCTTTAGTAACCATATAATATAATAGGTCTATATGATTTCACGGATCTATGTGATGCTAAAGGGTGGGGCTAAGCAGATAGATTCTTACCTTATTTATTCTAATTTTTCCAAAAAATAACTAGAAAAATTGGCTCAAGGGTATTAAAAAGATATCCCTACCGATAGCGCACGGCGAAGGACGCTATGTAATTTCCAAAAAAGAATACTCTAAGATGAGTAAAGATAAAGAAATAGCTTTTAAGTATACAAAAGGTGCTATAACCAAGTATCAAAATTTAGAACACAATCCTAACGGTTCAGACCATGACATTGCGGGTGTTTTGGCATATAATGGGAGGGTCTTAGGGATGATGCCACACCCAGAGAGAGCGATGTTTTCTCACCAGAGTCCGTTGTGGCAGATGAATAAGAAGTTTTCTAAAAAAAGAGCAGGATTACAGATTTTTAAAAACGCGATTAATTACTTTAAAAAACAATTAGTACAAAATTTTCTGGATACGGAACTCGCTTCGCTCAGACAGTCCTCGCAGGCGAAAACTTTGTACTAATTATTTTTTTATAATATGAACGATAAAGATTTAAATGAAAAGTGTGCGGTCTTTGGGATTTTTGGAAATGGTGATTCTGCGGGAACTGAGGGCATAAATAAAACCGCCCGAGAGACATACTTTGGATTATTTGCCTTACAACACCGCGGGCAAGAACATTCAGGCATTGCGACCACTGATGGTACCAAGCTTCGTTTATATAAAGATGGAGGTCTAGTTAGCCAAATTTATACTGAAGATATTTTAAAAAAACTCCCTGGGTTCGCAGCGATTGGTCACAATCGTTACTCCACATCGAGTGGGAATAACGTTGAATATGCCCAACCGTTTTTATATGACAATCTTTTTGCTTTGGGTCACAATGGCAACCTGCCAAGTACTACTAAAATAGTTAATTTTTTAAAAAAGAATAATGAGATAACCAAGGACATGTCTGACTCACAGCTCATGACTCTGGCTATCGCCGTTTATATGAAAAAGGGAAGTTCACTTTCGGATGCTGTAATTAAAGCGTATCCTTTGTTTACTGGAGCATTTTCTTGTGTGGCACTTGGGTTAAATATAATGGTTGGCTTTAGGGATGCTTGTGGTATTCGTCCACTTGTTTTGGGTAAAAGGGGTGATGAAGTAATCATCTGTTCTGAAACATGCGCTCTAGATACTCTAGGGGCTAAATTTATAAGAGAGATAGAGCCTGGAGAGATGGTGATTATTAAGAAAGTAGGCAAGAAAATAGTCATAAGTAGTAAGAAAATAGCTAAACCAAAGCCAAAGTTTGATATTTTTGAATTCGTCTATTTTGCACGTTACGACAGTGTCATGTTAAAGAAATCTGTATACGAAGTCAGAAAGAATCTAGGGCGTATGCTCGCTCGGGAAAACAGAAAACATCATCGAAATGGAGTAAACGAGATAGATATTATTATTCCTGTGCCAGAATCAGCCATCTCAGCTGCCATAGGCTATGCAGAAGAATCCGGTATTCCATTTGAGATGGGAATTGCAAAAAATCGTTACATCAACCGTACATTTATCGAACCTACCCAAGAATTGAGGGCAGAAAAAGTTAGGATGAAATTGAGCCCACTCGAGAGTGTTATCAAGGGTAAAAAAATAGGAGTCATGGATGATTCTATTATCCGCGGCACAACCAGTAAGCAAATAGTAAAGATGCTTTTTGAAGCTGGAGCCAAAGAAGTACATTTCTTGGTTAGTTCTGCCCCGATCAAGTTTCCTGATTTTTATGGAATTGATACTCCAAATCAGTCTGAGCTAATTGCTTCACATAAAACAATGGTACAGATACGAGATTTTCTTGGGGCGACTTCCTTGTCTTATTTATCTATTGAGGGTATGGTGGCAGCGACCGGAATGCCAAAATCAAAATTCTCACTTTCATCTTTCGATGGGGTGTATCCGATTTCGATTTATGAAAGAAAAAAAGAGATAAATTACAATGTCCCAAAAGACTAACAAAAAAAAACTTAAAATTGCAATTCTGATTTCTGATGCCGGTACAGGCACGAACCTTCAGGCAATTATTAATGGAGTTGAATCAGGCAAAATAAATGCTGAAATTTACGGCGTCATTTCTGATAAAGAAAACGCACCAGGACTAGAACGCGCCAGAAAGCATAATCTAAAAATAGAAATATGCCCAAAGAAGGAGGTCTTGCTTTCACTTTTACAAAAAATAAATCCAAAAAAAGACATATTGTATATTTGTCTGGCTGGTTGGAAACAAATTATTTTAGACGAAGTGATTCTAGCTTTTCCAAATAAAATTTTAAATTTGCACCCTGGACTTATCCCAGACACTACAGATGGTGCGGTGAAAAATCCTGATAGAACTCAAGCGCTCTGGAATAAAAGCATGCTCACTACCAAAGCCATCAAGAATTTTTTAGACAAAAAATCCACCTTCGTCGGATCTTCAATTCATTTTTTAACGCTAAATTTTGATTTTGGACCAGTTTTAGGAAGAACTTTTGAAAAAGTTGAAGATAACGACAATGTTGAATCTTTATATAGTAGACTTAAAAAAAAAGAGAATCAAATGTATGTGCAAGTTTTAGAAAAATTAACAAATACACAGGCGACATCTGTGTATTTAGACTAAACTAAGATAATGTTGCAAAAACAAAAGATTTTAATAATTGGTAGTGGGGGCAGGGAACATGCTGTGGGGTGGAAGGTGGCTCAGTATGAACGGGCTGGAGATTTATATTTTGCGCCTGGAAACGCTGGAACTCTTGAATTAGGCACAAACGTTTCTATTTCTGCTACTGATATCGCAAAACTAGTAGAATTTGCTCAAAAAGAGAAAATAGATCTTACTTTGGCTTTACCTGATGACCCCCTAGCTCTTGGTATAGTAGATGCCTTTCAAGTAGAAGGGTTACGTATCTGGGGTCCAACAAAGGGTGCCGCCGAACTTGAATGGTCTAAGGCATATGCCAAAGATTTCATGAAGAGGCACAGCATCCCTACCGCCAAGTACGAAGTCTTTACTGATTTCAAAAAAGCAAAGATGTATGTGGAAAAAGGATCACTACCCATAGTTATCAAAGCAAGCGGCTTGGCTCTCGGTAAAGGTGTGACGGTCGCTCAAACTAAAGAAGAAGCCTTAAAAACCCTCGAAGATGTGCTCATAAATAAGATTTTTGGAAATGCTGGTAATGAAGTAGTGATAGAAGAATACCTTGACGGGATAGAGATCTCTGCCCATGCCATCTCTGACGGACAGTCTTGGAAAATGTTCCCTCCATCGCAAGACCACAAGCGTATATTTGATGGAAATGTGGGTCCAAATACTGGAGGGATGGGGGTGATCGCACCACCGCCTTTCGTAGGCAGTGCCATGATGAAAAAAATCGAAAAAGAAATCGTTAAACCAACAATCGAAGGCATGGCAAAAGAAGGCAGACCATTTGTAGGAATATTGTACCCAGGAATCATGCTCACCAAAGAAGGCCCAAAGGTTTTTGAATTTAATGCGCGTTTTGGAGATCCAGAGACTCAGACATATATGAGACTATTAGATACTGACCTGCTAGACATTGTGGATGCCAGCATTGATGGAAAAATTTCTGATTTAAAAATTAAATGGAAGGAAAATACTTTTGCCTGTAATATCGCCCTCGCTTCCGGTGGATATCCGGGTACTTATGAAAAAGGGAATATAATTTCTGGAATAGTTGAAGCAGGAATGCAGACTGACGTCGTCATCTTCCACGCAGGCACAAAAGTTGTTAGGCAAGACCTAACAACTAATGGCGGACGGGTGCTCGGAGTTTCTGCTATTGGTGGCTCCATGAAAGAAGCGCTCGAGAAGGCTTATAGGGCTATTGAAAAGATTAAATTTGAAGGGATGCAATACAGAAAAGATATAGGTCAATCTGCGTTAGAAATAAAGAAAATTTGAATTTTTTACTCGCAAGCTTCCAATTTCTAGACTTCAGCGTGATCTTTCAGATTCTACTGTGGAACGTGCATTCGGCACAGCTTTTGGGCACTCATATTTAGCTTATAATTCTTTAATTAAGGGGTTAGGAAAAATAAAAGTGAATGAGGTCAAAATAAAAGAAGATTTGATGGCACACCCAGAAGTCATCACCGAAGCAATACAGACAATCCTCCGTCGTAAAGGAGCCGAGATGCCCTATAAAAAATTAAAAGATTTAGCCCGTGGTAAAGAAGTTACACTTTCTGATATTCAGGCATTTATAGAAAAATTAGATGTCAGTGATAAAATAAAAAAAGAGCTTCTAAAGTTAACGCCAGAAAATTATACAGGTCTGGCGTCCCGACTCGCTTCAAGGTAAGATAAGCTTATGGTTTTAAGGATCTTAGCTTCTATTTTACTTTTACTTTCGGTATTTTTTGCGCCATTTTGGGTGACCGTAATTTTAGCTTTGACTAGTATGGCTTATTTTAAGTTTTTTATAGAAGCTGTTTTCCTACTTCTCCTTTCAGACTTGCTTTTTGGTGTGAAGGTTGGACCTTCCCTAAGTGGAGATTCAACCTTCACACCCGTTTCTTTCCTTGTAACACTAGTTTGTTTTATTGTTATCCAATTATTAAAAGACAAACTACGGCTTGAACAGCATTAAATAAATCAAATGACTTTTAAAAAATTAAGAAGAAATAGGGCACGAGATACTTTTGTTGAACCAGATGAGATCTTTCTCGATTCAAAGAATATAGAGAATTTTGACCGACAACAATTTGAGGGTAGAATCGAAAAACCAATTCCAAAAAAAACCATTACTTTCCTTGGAGTCTCATTTATTTTAGTCGCATTCATATTTAGCGCCCGCTTGGTTTATTTACAAATACAAAATGGAGACTTCTATAAACAAAGAAGTGATAACAACACGCTGGAGAAAATAAACATCTTTACCGAAAGAGGAATAATTTATGATCGAAACGGACAAGAGTTGGCTTGGAATAAAAAGACAGATAAGGAAGAAGTAGGTAGTGGAGTCTTTAGTGAGAATCTGTCTTATATTCGTAGCTATATGGTATCCGGATTTTCACATGTGCTTGGTTATGTTAGTTATCCAACAAAAGATAGCAGGGGGAATTACTGGCAAACCAACTTTGTTGGTAAAGATGGTCTTGAGAAGCAATATAATGATGAAATACGGGGAGAGAATGGGTCAAAAATTATAGAGACTAATTCTCAAGGGGTTATTCAATCAGAAAATATTATAAATATCCCGAAACGTGGAAGTGATTTAATGACCACAATTGATTCTAGAATTCAAAGAGAATTATTCAATTCAATTAGAGACCTATCACGTAGTAATGATTTCATTGGTGGGTCTGGTGTTATTATGAATGTAAATAATGGAGAAATTATAGCTTCAACTAGCTTCCCAGAGTATGATTCAGAAATACTTTCTTTAGGAAAAGATGTAAAGAAGATCAACGGTTATTTAAACGACAAAAAGAATCCATTTTTAGATAGAACAGTATCTGGGCTTTACACACCAGGATCAATTGTTAAACCATTTTTTGCCTTAGGGGCACTCACGGAAGGTGTCATCGACCAATATAAAAAAATTCTTTCAACTGGTTCTATCTCAGTACCTAATCCTTATTTTCCAGACCAAAAAACAGTTTTTAAAGACTGGAGGGTAAACGGTTGGACAAATATGGCAGAGGCAATAGCGGTATCATCTGATATTTACTTTTATGAAATTGGTGGGGGATTTGAAGATCAGAAGGGGCTTGGTATAGAGAATATAGAAAAATATGCAAAGATGTTTGGTTTCGAAGATAAAACAGGGATTGACCTACCAGATGAAAAAAATGGGATAATTCCAAGCCCTGAGTGGAAAATAAAGAATTTCAAAGGGGACCCTTGGCGTATTGGAAATACTTATCATACAGTTATCGGACAATATGGATTCCAAGTTACACCAATGGAAATTACCCGAGCTGTTTCCGCTATCGCCAACAAAGGCAAACTTTTAACTCCGCATTTTATGCTGTCTGATAAAGACAAGGAGAATAAATTTTCCACAATAGATCTAAAAAAAGAATATTTTGATGTAGTGCATGAGGGTATGCGACAAGCAGTTACTTATGGCACAGCAGTAGCTTTAAATGTACCCTATGTGCAAGTGGCAGCCAAAACTGGTACAGCTCAGATCGGAGTCCTAAAAAATAGAGTGAACTCTTGGGTTATTGGTTTTTTCCCATATGAAAAACCGAAATATTCTTTTACTATAATGATGGAATCCGGTCCAAAAACAAACAGCGTAAATGCCTCTAGTGTTATGAGTGGTTTACTTGACTGGATGTCTGTCTATACACCTGAATATTTTAAGTAAAATAGTGTACTTAAGTGTTTGCATTTTATGTATTTATGAAATACAATACAGTTATGCGTAAAGCTTATATTTTATTATTTTTTGGTATCTGGATCGCAGTATTGCCGCATTTAGGTTTTCCTTATTCTTGGAAAAATATTCTAGGAACGGTGTCTGGGCTCAGCCTTGTCTTTATCAGTTATATCTTCCTGCAAGAATCAAAAACAAGAGAAGTTAAGGAGGAAAAGAAATTTGATAATTTTTCAGAAAATAAATTTTTTAAAGAAGGGGAAGTATAAAACTTAAACATGCTAAATTTTCCAAAAACAAGAAATATTATTTTCGTTGCATTGCTGATTGTTGCATCTTTTATATTTGGTATAAATCTTGGATACAACAACCGTCCCCCTATAGATAAAGTATTAGGGTTATCTAATAAAGATATACAGGTAGAGACAAAAACTGACTTCAACCCTTTCTGGAAAGTATGGAATACAATAAATGATAAATACCCAAAAACTAATGAAGTTACTGACCAGAATAGGGTTTATGGTGCAATTTCAGGCCTAATGGGCTCTTTAAACGATCCATACAGCGTATTTTTTGCTCCAGAAGAAGCAAAGGCTTTTGAGGATGAGATAGCTGGTAATTTTATTGGTATAGGTATGGAAGTGGGTATTAAAGACAAGGCACTTACAGTCATAGCTCCACTGAAAGACACTCCGGCATATAGAGCGAATATTAAGCCAGGAGATAAAGTTCTCAAGATAGACAAGACTATCACTACTGGCTTGAGTGTAGAAAAAGCAATTAAATTAATAAGGGGTGAAAAAGGCACTACGGTTACGCTAACCATTTTGCGTGAAGAAAACAAGGAACCACTTGAAATAAAAATAGTTAGAGATACTATAAATATACCAACGCTAGACACAGAACTTCGTAAAGATGGAATATTTGTTGTAAAACTTTACAGTTTTTCCGCCATCTCTGCAGACCTTTTCCGTGGTGCCATGAAAGAATTTGCTGAATCTAAATCAGACAAACTATTACTTGATCTGCGAGGTAACCCAGGAGGGTATTTGGACGCTGCTGTAGATATCTCGAGTTGGTTCTTGCCAAGTAGTAAGATTGTCGTGACTGAAGACTATGGCAACAAAAGGGATGCTGAGGTTTATAGAAGTAGGGGTTATAATATATTTAATGATAGATTAAAATTCATTATACTAATAGATGGTGGATCAGCTTCAGCTTCAGAAATTGTGGCTGGAGCAATGCAAGAAAATGGTCGCGCGAAACTACTTGGCACTCAAAGTTTCGGCAAGGGGTCTGTACAAGAAGCAATAAAAATAACGCCAGATACTCTTTTAAAAATAACTGTGGCAAAGTGGCTCACACCAAATGGTAACTCTATTTCAGAAAAAGGATTAATACCAGACTTTCTAGTAAGTATAAGTAGAAAAGACTTGGACGAGAATAAGGATCGGCAATTAGATAAAGCGATAGAGATATTATTAAAATAATAGCGGGAAGCGTCGCGCTTCAATGGATAATTGCGCGACATGATTCTGCAGAATCACATGAAAGTAATATTTTTACATGATGTAGCAAGGGTCGGAAAAAAACACGATATAAAAGAAATTAGCGATGGATATGCGACCAACTTTCTCTTGCCTCGCAAATTAGCTATTATCGCCACACCAAAAGCTGTGGCTGAACTCGAATTAAGGAAGAAGGAAATCGCAATCGAAAGGGAAGTGCAAGAAAGCCTACTTTTGAAGAATTTGGAGGCCATTAAGGGTCAAGTCATCACCCTTAAAGGCAAGGCAAACGACAAGGGCCACCTTTTCTCCGCAATTCATTTGAAAGAAATTGTTGTGGCTATGAAAGCGCAAAATCATGCAGACATTGGTGAAGAATTCATCGTTCTTGAAAAACCAATCAAAGAAGTAGGGGAATTCGAAATCCCTATTTCTATTAAAGGCAAAAAGTCTTCGTTTAAACTAGTTGTGGAAAAAATATAGAAAATAAAAAATCCCCGAACGGGGATTTTTTATTTTAATTTTATTTATATGACATTAACTACTTTCTTGACCATATTCTTTCCGTCGAAGGAAGTCTTGCGTCGAGTACTTACCTTCACTGTACCATCTTTGAGTGCGAAGAGGGTATGGTCCTTACCCATGCCGACGTTTGTGCCAGCCATAGTATGTGTGCCACGCTGACGAATGATGATAGAGCCACGTTGTGCCTTTTCACCATCGTAAAGCTTCACACCTAGGTATTGTGGATTTGAATCTCTTAAATTTTTTGCGGTACCGCCGGCTTTTCTATGTGCCATATATGTTTAATGTTATGTCGACTAGCGAGGAGTATATAAACATGTGATAATATGTTTATAATATCCGAGCGACGTCGCACCAAAAGTATTCCTTTATAATTAAGAACAACAAAAGTATATACAATTCTATGGAAAAAATCAAGCAATTTATGCAAAGCGAGCAGGGGAAAGACATTTTGGCCGTTATTATCGTTATATTGGTGGGTTTGGGCTCATTTGAGCTAGGTAGACTATCTAAGACCATAGACTCCTCGGGCATTAAAATTGAATACACAGATCAAAATGGAATCCAGGAATCTAATATTATTTCCTCAATAAATTCATCCAAAAAAACAACATTAGTGACTAATCTCATAGGGAAAAATTTTTTTGCCTCAAATAGGGGAACAAAATATTATTCTATCGGATGCTCGGGTGGCAAAACCATTAAACAAGAAAACAGGGTTTATTTCACGACAAAAGAAGAAGCAGAGGGTGCAGGATATGGACTTTCTGGCTCTTGTAGATAGAACATATTTACCCTAAGAAAGGCTATATCCAAAATTGAATCATTCTCTCCTCTAAATGCATGTGTGCCTGAATAAAAAATATCGCTAATTATATCAAATGTGGACATATAACTATTTATTACCAAGCTCTTTTCCTCCATGAAATTTCTCATGTATATTTCTAAGTTGTTTGTTTGTAACGTGGGTATAGATCTGCGTCGTTGCTACGTTTTTATGACCCAAGAGCTCTTGCACGCTTCGTAAATCAGCTCCATTACCCAATAGGTCGGTGGCATAAGTATGACGAAGTGTATGTGGCGTCACTTTTTTTGAAATCCCCGCGAGCATTGAACATCGTGAAATCATTTTCTGTATTGAACGAGGAGTAAGTCTGTGGTCATCATCGATATCCTTTCCTCTATAATTTATAAATAAAGGCTTTTGAGCATCTTTTCGAGACAGCAAATAAATTCGAAGCCAAAGAGCTGCGTGAGGAGAAATAAAAATAGTTCGCATATGTTTTCCTTTTCCAATAATAGAAAGTTCGAATGTACGTTCTGGATTCTTATCTTTCAAAAAGGACATCTGATCTACATTAAGTGCTACTAGTTCGGAAATACGCATTCCAGAAGAAAAGAATAGTTCCATAACTGTACGATCACGAAGACCTATGGGAGTTTTTGTGTCAGGAACCCTTAGCATTGATTCAATGTCGCGAACTTCCAGAAAAGAAATTGTTTCTTCAGTTTTTTGTTTAGCTAATTTTACCTTTGAGGAGGGAAGTGTATCTATATTACGATCAGCAAGGAAATCAAGAAGGGCACGTACTGCAATTAAATAGTAATTTTGAGATTTCTTACCTAAATATCCTCCAGAATGTGTTTTATAGCTTCGAGCTAAATATAAACGATAATCCCAAATATGGTCTGCTGTTAAATCCCTCGGAAGAATATTTTCTCTATTAGTTATCTTCAGCCAATCAGTAAATAATTTTAAGTATTGATTGTAATTACGTTGTGTATTATTTGATAGCCCCTTTTCAATTTCACAGTAATCAAGAAAGGGAAGTATATATTTTATAATTGGTTGAATGGTGTTATCTGTCTTCATAGACTAATTGTAGTACTTCGCACAATATATGTAAAGCGAACTTATCCACACTATTACTATTAAATTTTAAGATATATATATACTTATCCACCCTTTGACCTACTTCACACTATTAAAAAGGTTTTTAAGCCACTCAAGAGCTTTTGCAAACCAGCTCATTATTTCAGACCAAGAAAGATTGAAGTAATTTAAAATTCCAGTTATAGTAACACCAAAATGTTTCATTAAAAGAAGAGCGATAACTATAATAATTATTAATTTAATAAACCCACCATCTTTTTTATTTATCATAATCTTATTATTTTACCACAGAAACTGCTAAATAATCAAAGAAATTAGCCTATCGTAATGGTGGCAAATAATACATTGCATCTAAATATGCGTTTATTGGAGCGACCGGTAACCTATAAATACGTCCACCACATGAGGCAGATGCTTTAGAATCCATTTTGACAGCTTGAGATGCATATAAAGACACATGTAAATGTGGTCCAGTCGTATGCCCAGTGTTTCCAGTGTATCCTACAACTTCACCTCTTTTTACTTTCTGCCCTTCATTGGCCTTTATAAGTGATAAGTGTCCAAAAGTACTCGAGAGTCCATTGCTATATTGTATAAAAACAAATTTACCAAAAGATGCTCCTTGGCAAGTAGTATCTGTATCACCAACCCCTAAAACTACACCATCTGCCATAGCCATCAAAGGAGTGCCCATAGAAGCCCTAAAATCGACTCCATTATGCGTCCCCGAGGCATATAAGCGCTTCGAATCGACGGTTTTACCAAAGAGTTGAGTCACATAGATCTTATCAAGTGGCCAACTCAAAACCCCAGAGGATGGAAGTTTGGACGGATCGAGAATAAATTGAAGTTTTGCTTCATAATCACGCAACTCTTTCTCAAAAGCATCTCTTTGCGCAATTCTTTCTTTTAGTAATTTCTGATAATTCGCTTCATTGTTTTTTGTTTGCTTTAATAATTTATTTTTTTCGTTGGTGTTCTGTACAATTATCTTTTGCTGATCAGCAAGTTTTGATTTTAGAGCTGTAAGTTCATTTTTCGCGGTAACTGTAATATTTTTAGTATTTTCCAGACTCCCCTTGAGTTGTTTGAGTTCCACGATATCTTTCCTAATGCTTTCATGGACACTAACCATATTATCTAAATCATTCCACATTATTGTAAAATCCCCTTCAGATAATAGAGTACCAACTATATTACTCTGCTCAAATTCATTAGTCTGCCTAAGGCCGATGGCAATCGATTCTGTATTATTATTTATAATATTTTGCTTATCACTAATATCAGAACTCAGACTTGCGATAGTAAGGTTTGTTTTATCGATTTTTTTCTGAGTCAGTGAGATATCTAAAGTGAGCTTCTTCTTGGTTAGGTCTAGTTCTTGAATTGATTTATTGAGAGAGTTTTTTTGCTTACCTAGACCATCAAGTTGTGTCTGATAAGCCATGATTTCTTCCTCTAGATTACCTATATCAGAATTTTTCTGATTTATTTGTATTTGAAGATCTATTATGGTATCTGCATAAGAAAAAAGTGTCGGCGTAATACCAAGAATAATTAAAAATAGTACGTTAAATAGCTTTTTGTAAGCGAGATAAAGTTTCATTTTTTCCTAAAATAGAGGCTATTATAAACGGATCTGGGGACTTATCTTTACCGGACAGGGCATAGCGCACTGGATGCAAGACCTCTCCCCTGTTACCCTCGATTTCAGCTATCAGCATCAAGGTGTTTTTGACATTTTCCATGGTAAAGTCATTTTCATTGAGTGCTTCAAGGGCTTGGATCACTGATTTTAAATTCTGGGTGATTTTTTCTGGCGTTGAATTTTTATACACAAGTTTGGTTTTATCATAGTGGGGCGTTTTGGATTTAGAAAAACAATCCAACTCCCCTGCTTCAATCATAGACTTCACATCACTCCACTTTGAAATTCTTTCAAAGACCACTCCCACCAGTTTTTCGTTCTGAAACTCTTCCGGTAAATATGAGAAAATATTGTTTTGTATTTCATCGGCCAACAATTTCTTCATATGCTCTTTATTCATCCAATCCAGCTTATCCAGATTCACTTGAGCACCCGAAACCTGAATTCTATTTATATCGAAAACCTCCTTCAACTCTCCTTCTGTAAATATTTCTTTTTCAGTACCAGGATTCCACCCCAACAGTACCAAGAAATTCATCATGGCTTGCGGTAAATACCCTTCTTTTGCATAATCCAATATATCTTTTGCTCCATCACGCTTGCCCAATTTTTTATTTCCACCATCAGCTAATATGGGTGGTAAGGTAACAAATATTGGTGGTGTAATACCTAGTGCCTCATACAAAGACAAGAATTTCGGCGTAGAAGAAATAAATTCATCAGCTCGCATAATGTGTGTCACACCCATTTCTAAATCATCAATAATATGAGCAAAATTATATGTCGGATATCCATCGCCTTTAATTAAAATAAAATCGTCGAGCGCTTCCACACCCGCAGACAAATCCCCACGCACTACATCATTCCAATGATAACTTTTTATTTCCGGAGTTTTAAAACGTAGCGCCCGAGTACCATCCCACACACCAAAATCTTTTGGTCGATAGTCTCTATATAAAAACGGCTTATTTTCTTGTTCAGATTTTTTCCTAAATGTATCTAACTCCTCTTTTGTATATGGATCAGGATAAGCGTGCCCACTATCTATGAGTATTTGTGCATATTTTTTATATGAATCCAACCTTTTTGATTGTAAGTAAGGTGCATTTAAACCACCAATGTCTGGACCTTCATCCCAATCAATACCGAGCCACCTTAAAGACTTTATTATATGTTCTATTGAACCCTCTACCTCCCTTGCCTTATCTGTATCTTCAATACGAAGAATAAATGTCCCTTTGTTTTTTCGAGCCCAAAGCCAAGCAAAAAGCGCTGTTCTAACGCCTCCAATATGCATAAAGCCTGTAGGCGACGGCGCAAATCTAGTTACAACTTTAATATCTCCCATAACCCCATTTTAGCATTTATTTAATTATTTTTCTAACAGATGTTTAGTTTGAATAATATATGTTTGCAGATTTTTCATTCTATCCAAACTTTTTGTTTTATGTTGATATGGAAATTTCATGTAAATGTTTAGTAACATAGCAGCTTGTAAAGCCCTTCTATCGAAAGGTTTACCAGCAAAATACCCCTCAATAAATTGATCCACGATTTCAGCTTCAGCCCTTCCACTATTGTTAGCAATAGCAATGATCATACTTCTGCCTAAATCAATATAGCCATTATTAAATCTCGGGTTGGGGTCAACAACAGTTAACGGCTCAGTGGCGAAAATATTAGCAGTTCCAAAGTCATCATGGCAATAACTACTTTTGTTTTCTTTCTCAGCGTGTTCTTTGAGAATCTCGAATGCAAAAGATATTGAACCATGTTCTTCTCCAAGTAGTTTATTTTCCTGAACATACTTAATATGTTTCTGCACATCCTCCCCCGCAAGCCATTCATTAAATGTTAAATATTGAGCCTTTCCGTCAACAATACGGCCGTATCCCTCGGCTTCTGGCTCGTGCATGACGCGAAGAATTTTTCCAAGTTCAATATACATTTCTTTCCTTATCATTTCTCCCTTACGATAAACATCCTTTAATATTTTTGCATCTACATATTCCATCAAGGTATACGCGTGTCCATTTATCATGCCGTCCTCAAGTACATGTGGCACTTTGACTCCTGCTTTCTCCCATACTTTCAAAAACTGAGCCTCACCGAGAGAATGCGCTAGGCTGAGGGGGACTTTCAGAATTGTTTTTTCGTCAGATGATTCTATTATGCTTACAAGTGAAGAGGCCCCTTTTTCAGCAAAAGTAATTTGGACTTCTTTATCTTTAAATTTCGGGTGATTGGAAATAAACTCTTTTACGAAAGGAATAAGATTAATCCGTCTCGCATTAAATTTCTGATCTACCTCATGTTCAGATAATTTTGGTTGATTATTTAAAATAATTTCAGATGTTTGTTTCATTTCTCATGACTCAAAGCGATATCTACCAATGCGCGAGCGATTTTCATCGCCGCGTCGGGCTTATTGAAAGCCTTAGCGTTTTGTGCCATAAGTTCATAAACCTCTTTATCCCCCGTTATTCTCTCTATTTCAGAACTCAAAATATTAGCAGTCATATTCATCTCTTCAACTACACTACATGCTCCAGCTCTGGCATAATTAAAGGCATTCTTCCTTTGATGATCCATGTTTGTGTTCGTAATAGGTATCAAGATCGCTGGCACACCCCAAGCAGATATCTCAAACAACATCGAACCAGCTCTAGAGATAATGATGGTGGAAGCTCCACCCGCCATTCGTAATGCAAGTGGATTTAAGAAAGGCATAGATGTGTACCTTGTTTTATGCGGATCATCAATCAAAACCACTTCTGCTCTGTCTCGAACAGTTTCAAAATTCTTTACACCAGTCTGATGAATTATCTGATAATTTTTTATAAGACGAGGAAGAGCATCCAGAATGGTATTGTTTATAAGCTCTGCTCCTTGAGAACCACCTAAAACTAATATTACCGGAACATCACTTTCTAATTTAAAGTATTCAAGCGCTTCATTTCGATTTGCAGAATGTTCTATCTCAGCCCTGATTGGTTGGCCAGTCCAAGCGATTTTATTTTTTGGAAAGTAATGACCAGCATCAATAAAAGATACAGCCACCCTTTTCGCAAAACGCCCAGCCCAATTATTTACCCTACCCGGAGCAGAGTCTGATTCATGGATCACCACAGGGATGCGTAGAATTCTCGCTGCAAAAATTGTTGGGAATGAAGCATACCCCCCTTTACCAAACACTACATCAGGATAAATTGAGAAAAGTTTAAAGATAGCATTTATAACACCAAAAAAAGTTTTAAATATGTCCGAAATATTTTTCAAAGAAAAATAAGTGCGCATCTTGCCGGTACCTATCTCTTCATATAAAAGTCCATTTTCAAAAAGCATCTCTTTGTCATATGGATTGTCTGAAACATAATAGAGCTGAGATTTTAGTATTCTTTCTTGGTCTATTATTTGATTAACTCTCTCAGCCACAGCAATAATAGGATAGAAATGCCCGCCTGAACCTCCACCTGTAAAGACAATTTTCATTTTACTTTATTACTTTTATGAATTTTATAAAACTACGCATTTTTTTGTTGAAATTTTGATACATTTAACACGATACCAATTGCTACAAGATATATCATGAGTGATGTTCCCCCATGGCTCATGAATGGTAACGGCACCCCTGTTAATGGAAAAACACCAGTGATTGAAGCAATGTGCATAAATGACTGTGCTGTAATCAGTATAACAATTCCAGAGACAAGAAGTCTACTAAAAAGATCTGGGGAATTATTTGCAATACGAAAACCCCGCAAAGCAAAAAGTAAATATAGACATATAGTAGCGAGTGAGCCAACAAAGCCTAATTCTTCACCTAAAACAGCAAAGATGGAGTCTCCTTGTGGTTCAGGAAGATAACTGAATTTTTGAATACTTTGCCCAAAACCCCTCCCAAATATTCCCCCAGAACCGAGGGCAATAAACGATTGCTGAATTTGATAAGAAGAACCTTGTGGGTTCGATGATGGATCAATAAATGTCTTAACTCTTTCTTGAAGATATGGCTTAAAAAAAAGTAAGGTTCCAAGTAAAAGCATACCTCCCATTCCCACACCTAAAATATATCGGATAGGTACACCTGAAATAAATAACATACCAATACCAGTAACTGAAATTAATATAAAGCTCTTGGTGTCTGGTTGTTTAAGTAAAATAAGAGCGATAACCGCAAGCATAATAGTAAACGGCAAGATTCCAAACTTTAAATCCTGTACTTTATTTTTAGCCCAAGATAACCAAGCCGCAAAATATATGATGAATCCAAACTTTAGAAATTCTACTGGTTGAAAAGAAAAACCTCCAAGTTGTATCCATCTTTGTGCTCCCCCATGACTCCATCCCAAATGAGGCACAAAAACAAACGCGGTTAGTAATATAGAACCAATGAAAATCAAAAGTGAATACTTACGCCACAATTTATACTCTATCTTACTAGAAAAATACATTCCAATTAGACCAAAACCGAGACCCAAAACTAGCTGACTGAATAGTACTGAATAAAAAACTTTTTCATTTTTTACCAAAATACCTAAAGAAGCAGAAATAAACATGGAAACACCGATGGTAAGTAGTAAGCCGATGATTATTAGAAAGAATCTATCTACTTTCTTTTGCTTCATGATTAAGTATTACCTACTTATAATAACCAGAATCACACCAATAATGGCGAAAACTGCTGAAAGAATCCAGAAACGCATCGTAACTTTATATGAAGACCAGCCAATAGCCTCAAAATGGTGATGTATCGGGGCAAGTTTAAATAATCTTTTTCCATTTCTTAATTTTTTTGAAAGAATTTGCAAAATAACTGATAGAGATGTAATGACAAGTGGTAAAGCTACAACCGGCAGAAGAAGAACTGAATCTGTAAGAAATGCCAAGGTGGCTAATGTAATGGTCAATCCCATAATCCCCGTCTCCCCCATGTAAAATCTAGCTGGCGGAATATTGAACCATAAAAATGCCAAAATAGCTCCAGTGATAACAAGAGAAAATGCAGCCAGATCGATCTGATTATTTGAATAAGCAATAGCAGAATAAGCAGCAAAAATAGATGCGAGTACTCCACCAGAGAGTCCATCTATACCATCGATCACTCCACCAGAAAAAGTCGCTAAAGCTACTATTATAAAAAATGGAATGATGGAAATTCCGAGATACATATCTCCCGCGAATGGAATATGTATAGAGTCCATTCCTAATTTATAAAAAAACCAAATTCCGATGAGGAGCGCTAGTCCAGCAACCATAGAAGCTTTCCATTTACGCCATGATTTATCATCACGAGCAAATCTGCCACTTCCGTAGATTTGTATTAAGTCATCCCATAATCCAATTAAAGATCCGAGGAGAAGGGTGCAAAGTGGTATGAAAGTTTGATTTCTACTCAAGAAATTCATACCAAAACTACCTTCTGACGGGAATAACATAGACAATAAATAAAAAATCAGTACAGTTGCAAGCACAGAAACCCATATGATTATGCCTCCAACTCGCGGAGTTCTTAATTCATCCTTTTCATTGTGAATTTTAGAAAAATCTGAAGTAGTCGTGATGGAACTTCGTGAATACTTTTTCCACATTTTGTATTTATAAAAAAAATGAGTCGCGACTGGAGTCAAAAAAAGCCCTAAGAAAAAGGCTACTGTCGTGGGCAAGAAAATTTTGATTAAATCCAAATACATATAGACAAATATACCATTTTTTTGATTAAAGTACATCAGTATGATATTGTTCAAAAGTGAACAATACAGCCTTTAATAAAATTTTACTAACTCTATTGTTTCTTCTTTTACTGACACCCATCGTTGCATCTTTTCTTCTAGACTTACAAGAAAAAAAAGCAGAGGAGATCTTAATAAAACAAGAAGAAAATAATCAAAAAGTCATACAGAAAATGCGAGAAGATGTCAAATTAAGAATCTACTTAATTGGTAAATTTGAACCCTCAGAACAAGAAGATTTTGACATTATCCCATTAAAATATAATATAGCTGGATATAAAATGTATTTAAAAAAGGAAGCCTTGAATGCCTTTTCTCAAATGGCAGACCTAGCAATAAAAGATGGGGTAGAATTAAACATAACTTCCGCTACTAGGAATTTCGACTACCAAAAAAATCTTTGGAATAATAAATGGGATGGAATAACACTTGTTGAAGGAGATGATTTATCGCAAAGTATCCAAAACGAAAAAGAAAGATTTGAAAAAATATTAGACTATAGTGCTGTCCCTGGAACTTCTAGACATCATTGGGGTACAGAAATAGACATAAATAGTGTAACTCCCAAATTTTTTGAGACAGAAGAAGGTGAAAAAGTATATACTTGGCTCAACAAGAATGCTTCCCTCTTTGGATTTTGTCAGACTTATAATCTAAAAGGAAGTCTGAGGTCAACAGGCTATAACGAAGAGAAATGGCATTGGTCATATCTACCACTCGCAAGAAAATTTACAGAAGATTACAAAAGACTAATTACAGATAAAAATATAGTCGGTTTTAAGGGAGACGAACACGTTACCTCCTTTGACTTAATTAATGATTACGTTTTGGGTATCAACAAAGAATGCCTTTAGCACAAGTCCTCTTTTTTAGACTCTTCCTCTAGATTTTTCACTGCGACATTAATAGAGCTATTAACTTCAGAATAATCAGGCAGTTCTTGCACTGATTTTACACCCATATAGGACAAAAGTTCAAAGCTTGGTTTGTATATGAAACGTCTGTTGTCTTTTGGGTCTGTAATTTTTTCCACTAATCCACGAATAGAAAGCGCGCGCAGAGTAAAGCTGGAATTCACTCCCCTGATATAGTCTATCTCTGCTCGACTCACGCCATTTTTATATAAAACTATTGAAAGGGTCTCGAGGCTCGCCTTTGAAAGATCTTTATTT
>CALRAE010000007.1 GCA_943350445.1 Candidatus Nomurabacteria bacterium | reverse complement strand
CTAGAAGTCAAAGTAGTAAAAGAACCAGCACCACCTGAGATGGCTCCAGAGCCAGCTGAAAGAGAAGTTCCTGTAACAGCACCTGTTGAAGTAATAGCTCCAGAGCCGATTGTGCCAGCGCCAGAAATGTTACCAGAGGAATCAATTACGATAGATGGAGTTTTTAAGAAATTTTTATAGCCAGTAACTGAAGCAAAGTTAATACCATTGGTTGTCTTATCTGCAGCGTTACCGCCTGCACCAGCTTCAAAGGATAAAACATTTACAGTGTTTGTTCCTGAAGATGGCGCAGTATTATTAGTTGGAGTAATATCAATCCCATTAATTGTAACCCCTGCGCCTGAGTTTGTGTTGGCGAAAACTAACGCTTGAGCGTTGCCGGCAGAACTATTCGAGTATGTCTGACTAAATTGGCCAGTACCTGAGGCAAGAGTGAGGTTCTGACTTTCCGAAAGCGTGACACTACCATCAGCCGTGATAGGCCCACCGATCGTGGTAGTAACTCCAGTCTGACCAATTGAAATTGCACTAGCATTTGTAGTACCCAAACTTACAGCTGCTGCTCCCCCAGCATCAAGAGTGAGACCATTAGCACCACTTGATTGAACAGTTAAGGCTCCAGATGAAGTCGGCTGAATAGTAGAACCAATAGTAATGTCAGCACCAGTCACAGTGAGAGTACGAGAAGTTGTTGTACCACCGGCAGCAGTGAAACCATCAGCAGCTGATGCTAGAGTTAGACCATTAAGCGCGCCAGAAGTGATAGTACCTGTACCAGAAGTACCAACAGTTAGATTACCTGAAGTTTTTATTGTGGTTGCAGTAAGTAAAATAGTGCCACTAGTGTCATTATCAATCGTCGCGCTGTTTTGAAGTTTAAAATCTGTGGTAATGCTGCTGCTGGCAATGTTGATAGCGGTTTGTACACCATCAGCAATAGCGCCAGAATTAGTAATACGTAAGGCATCGGTGACCTTAGTTGAACCAGTCGCCGATGTATCAGCATTATCGATTAATAAAAGCGACGCGACTGCATTATCGGTAGCGTTGCTAGTTGCCTGATTTTGAATACGCAAAACATTTTCTGTGTTACCAGCAACCGTTGGGTTATTGGTAAAATCAAGTTGTACACCATTTATCGTCGCTGCGCTCGTAGCGTTACCATTTGTAATATCAAACAAAATTGGTCTAACCGTTGTGGCTGATGCTGGATTTGATCTTGCCGTTACCGCAAATGCTGTACCTGTTGTTAAAGAGTTCGCAGTGATTGCTGCAGCGGTGGTCGTGGTACCAGCAAAAGTCTGTATAAACTGTCCGGTACCTGAAGTAAAGCTAAGATTTTTGTTGGCAGCAATAGCAACGTTTTCATTAAATGTACTTGCACCATTCACCGTGACTGCACCAGTGCCGGTCTGAAAAGTTCCAGTTCCAGAGAACGCAAAGTTACCTGAACCTTGAGTGTAACCAGTGAGACCACTGATCGCACCACCAGTTGAAACGTCCCATATATTTGAATTTACTTGAACTGTACTTGAATTGTTACCAAGGGTGGTTACGCCAGTTGAAGAAAGTGTTGTAAATTCACCAGTGGAGGGAGTGATATTGCCTATAGGTGTACTATTTATAGTACCAGTTGTAATTGTCGCTCCGGTGATAGTCGGGCTGGTTAGAGTTTTAGCAGTCAAAGTTTGAGTTGCTGCTACACCAACAAAAGTATCATTGCTACCAAAATCAGGGATAGTAAAAGTTCGAGAGGTACTCGGAGCAGTCGAGCTAATGGTCACAGTATTAGTAGTACCGAGCACCATCTGGTTACTTGTGGCCAGTAATTTAAGCTGGCCGCTGGTACTGGTAATATTGTTACCGATCGTTAAATTATTAGCCGAGCTAATATTGTTAGCACTAGTAAAGAATTGAATTGCTCCCGGGGTGCTGCCTGAAGTAGACTTCAAAGTAAGTGTTGAACTAGCACTACTACCACCAGTAATCACAAAATCAGCACCTCCTGCAGTAGTGCCAGTAATAGCATTGGCAGCATAAGTACCACCAGATAAAGTACCTCCAGATAGAGTCGCTCCGTTATAAGTTAGAATACCCGAGATAGTCGGTGATAGAGATCCAGTAATATTGCCACTAGCAGTAAAGGACGGCATAGTTAAGCCGGTGGTAGAAACGGTGCCATTGATGGCCGGGCTTGCCAAAGTCGGCGAAGTTCCTAAAACAATAGTAGACCCTGATCCAGTCGTGGTATTACCAAGTAATGTGACTGTCCCAGAACTATCGGGAAAAGTGTAAGTACGATTAGTGCCTGTCAAATCAGCAGTCGTGATAGTACCAGTGAATGTTGCTGCCCCACCTGTGTTGGGCGCGAATCCTATCTTATCAGAATTAGCTGTCGTTGAACCAAGTACCAAGTTGCCGGTGGCTTTTAGATTGAGGTTTACGCCAATATTTGTGTCACCACCAGACGCGGTAATGGTTGGATTGGTGGTAGTAGCAGCATTAGCAAGAGTGATTTCGTTGACCGCGGATGCGGTGGTATTGAAAATGATAAGTTCATTACCGTTAGCATCGGCGATAAAACCAGTGTTGGCAATTTTGGGAGCAGTGAGTGTTTTATTAGTAAGGGTCTGTGTATCTGTTAACGTGACAACATCAGTGCCGATATTTAAGGTAACGTTGCCACCATCGGAATTACTAGGAGTAACGACAATTTTATTGGTTGTGCCAACAAGCACCTCCTCTGCTCCCAAAGTCCCATTGGTCGCAAGAGTGATGTATCGAGCGTTCGAAGGAGCTGCGGTACCAGCTGCTGACCAAGACAAGACACCCGAACCATTGGTCGCCAAGACATCACCACTACTACCATCTACGTTTGGTAGTGTCCAAACTTTATTGGTGGTAATACTATCTGGCGACTTGAAACCAACGTAATTTGTACCATTGGCAGCTAGCTCCATGAATTGAATTTCACCAGTGTTACCAGCTGAAGTATTAAACGGATTGATACGCAAAGCATTAGCGTCACCAGAAGTTATTTCTAATTTTGCATTTGGACTAGCAGTACCGATACCCACTTTTCCACCAGCCGTTGTAGCGATCGTTTCCACACCGGCAGCACTAACATAAAACGGCTTGAGGGCGGAATTTGACGCAGTGGTTAAATTAAGCAAATTACCATTGCCGGTATTATTAGTAGTATCAGTGAGTTTAAATAAATCGTTGCTACCAGTTGCATCATTCCAGGTAAATGTGTTGGTGAATGCAGCCATACTTAATGCGAGGTTGGCATCTGGATTAGTACTACCTGACCATAACGCCGAACTAGCTGGCGCGCCGGTGGCAGTGATCGTAACATCAACTTTGTTATTAGTATTATCATCAGTGACTGACAAAGACACATTCGATCCTGGAATAAAATTAAGTTGCTTACGCGTGCCAGTGACGGTGAGTGAATTATTTGAAACACCAACTTTTTGGGTTGAGGTATCGGCAACGACCCCAAGGTTTCCACCACTGACTGCTAATGTGCTGTTTAATCCTTGAGCCGTGAGAGTATTCGCTGACGTAGCATATAAGATGCTTCCTGAAGCGATAGTATTCAGTCCTGTACCACCATTAGTCACACCCAAAATGCCTGTAACCGCTGCTGATTGAGCGATATCGATTGCCCCAAAAGCTGGAGCGCCACCTGCGCCTGGTACCCGCAATACCTGATTAGCGCTACCAGCAGTGGTTACATTAACAGCACTTGTGCCATTACCTAACACCACGCCATTGCTAGCTAGAGTTGTAGCACCAGTACCGCCATTCGCTACAGCAATAGTTGTTCCATTCCACGTCGCTGAAGTAAAAGTTTGTCCTCCATTTAACGTAGCAATAGTACCAGTAACATTCGGCAAGGTGTAAGTATGATTGGCAGTCAGATCAGCGTTGGTAATTGTGCCATCAAATTGATCCGCACCGGTATTAGCAACCAAAATTTTAAGCCGATCATCAGTAGCAGTCGAGGTATCAAAAATCGTAACATCGCGAAAAGTTTTAGTGGTCAAAGTTTGAGCGAGATTTTGGACAACTAATGTATCAGTGGCATTGGGAATGGTTAAAGTTTTGTTGGAAGTCGTAGGTGTCCAGGTAATCGTACCAGTTATTCCCCCGTCCTGCAGAACAATCTGGTTTGATGTCGCCGCGCTTTTGATGACACCGGCAAGCGCTAAGTTTCCGCTACTGTCTATGGTATTTGTGCTATCAAAAAATTGAATAGCTCCCTTTGTTCCGTCTGAAGTAGAAATTAGTCTAAGTGTCTCACTCGCTTGTGTCCCACCAGTTATAGTGAATGAGCCGGTACCTGCAAGAGATGTAGCAGTCAAAGTTCCTCCAGAAATATTACCACCTGAAAGAGTGCCACCAGAGAGTGTTGCTCCATTGATAGTACCAAAACCAGAAATAGTCTTTGAGTTATCGGAAGCAGTAATATTATTTGATGTGAAGTTTGGTAACGTTAAAGTGGAAGATGTCGTAACAACACCATTGATTTCCGGTGCAGTGAGAATCTTATTATTAAGAGTTTGAGCAAATGCTGCTAACACTACTGTGTCCGTAGCATCGGGCAAGGTAATTGTTTTTGCAGATCCCGTGGGACTCCAAGTTAGTGTACCAGGAGCAGCCCCACCTGAATCAAACACAAGTTGACTAGAACTAGCCGCTAAGTTTATAGAATCAAACGTCGGAGCATTAATGGTAGCGATAGTAAGAGTGCCATCAGCACCAGTATCTGAGAGACTAATGTTGGTGCCAGCAGTTGCTACCCTTTCAGCGGTAAGAGTCGAGTTATTACTTAAAGTCAAATAAGTAGCGTCGACTGGTGCATTTACACTGCCTGGATTACAACTACCCCAAGTAGGCAAACCACTACTGGCAACACTTAAACATTGGCCATTACTACCAACTGGTAGATTGGCCCAAGTGTCGATTCCCGAACCAAAGAGCAAATCTCCAGTTGTAACACTCGTTACGCCAGTACCTCCTTGGGTTGGCCCGATAGAGGAAATAAATGACCATGAACCACCAGAAACAGTGGCAATACCGGTAGATCCACTAGTGTCTATGCCTGTTCCACCAAATTGTGGATTAATGGCCGTAGCATTCCAAATACCACTGCTTATGGTACCAGTCGTTGTAATATCAGTTAAGTTACCAGTGGTAATAGCTGTACCTGTGACATTAGGAATGGTTAAGGTTTTGTTGGAAGTGGTGGGTGTCCAGGTTATAGTGCCAGTCACACCACTACTTTGTAAAACAATTTGATTGGATGTCGCGGCTGATTTTAATCCCCCAGCAACAGTAAGAACACCAGCGCTGGTTATATTATTACTACTTGAGAAAAACTCAATACCGCCTTTGGTTGTATTGGAAGTAGAGATCAGTCTTAACGTTTGATTAGCTCCAGTACCACCAGTCAAAGTGAAAGAACCAGTACCATTAAGGACTGTACCACTCAAAGTACCTCCAGAAATAGTACCGCCTGAGAAAGTACCCCCAGTTAAACTACCACCAGATAAAGTAGCTCCATTAATCGTGCCAAAGTTAGTGATTGTCGGACTACCGGAACCAGTGATGCTCCCTGTGACCGTCGGTGAACTTAGAGTTTTACTAGTAAGAGTCTGGGTTGCTGTTGTGCCAACCACATTATCAGAAGCAGATGGGAAAGTCATAGTAGTACTATCAGTTCCAGCCAATGTAAGTGTGTTACTTGCTGTGAGAGTCTTCGAAGCTGCGATTGTTAAAGTTCCTGTACTAGAGGTGATACTTAATCCATTAATAGAAGTAGCAGTGGCAACACCAAGAACAGGAGTAACCAGGGTCGGTGAAGTTGAAAATACTAAATTCGTTGAAGTTGTTCCTGTGGCACCAGCTGCTGTATATCCAGTAATGTTATTGAAGGCTGTAATACCTGCAGATGAAGCATTAGTACCACCATTTGCAACCGGCAAAACTCCTGTTACACCTGAAGTTAGTGGAAGACCAGTTAGATTGGTTGCTAATCCAGATGCAGGAGTGCCCAAAACTGGAGCAACTAGGGTAAGAGTCGTTCCATTTGTAGTAGCACCTGTGATTCCAGCAAATGAACCAGCATTATTATATTGAAGTTGTGTCGTAGAGCCACCAGGAGTTCCTCCACCTCCCCCACTACCACAATCAGAACCCGTACCAGAAACTACTCCACTACTGTTCACGCGGAGACATTGAGTAGAACCAGTAATATAACTTAGAGTAAGAGAATCGAGAGTTCCTGTCGTTGCAGCCAAGGTTGGAATAGTAGCTATACCTGTAACATTGAGACTTCCAGTAAGTGTGGTCGCTCCCGTAACATTCAAAGTAGTAATATTAGAAGTAGTAGTAGTCAGAACATTCGAAGATAGGTTAGCTATGTTTGCAGAAGCACCACCAGAGAAACCAGTTGTAGAGTTAGGATACGATATGTGAATAGGGAGAAAAGGAACAGGATTTGATACGATGGGCGCACTTGCTCCTTGAGATCCTGTGGCTCCTTGAAGTCCTATGGGACCTCTTAGTTTATCTGCTATTTCTTTTTTAGAGAGAAGGTTACGTAAGAGAGGGAGGAGGGAGGATTCAGTGATTGGGGTTGCTGGTTGAGCAACATTTACGATTGATGGTAGAGTGATAGTAGAAGTGGAAGAGTTGACGACAGAAGTGACCCTCGGAGCATTAGGAATGAATACAATTGGTTCTACGAAATTTTTAAAATTATTTAATAAAGAAACACTTGTGATAATAGAAGCGGATAAAATATTTTGCTTTGGAGATACGGGGGTTAAATATTTTTGGAAAGCAGATTTTAGGGATGTGCTTGTGGTCACTGCAAAGACATTCTGAGAGAAAGCAAAAAGGAAAAAACCAAAGACAAAAAGTCCAAGGAAGAATTTTTTTACGGGTATCCTAAATTTATTTATGTTTCTCATTAGGACCTATATATTATATCAATAACATATAGGTTTAAAGAAGAAAATATGTGGATAACTCCATCCCAAATTCTCTACACTTTTTTCAGCCACTCATCGTCTTGACGTACTAGTAATTTTAATGTGTTTTTTTTGTCTAAAAGTATGCCCTCAACGACTCTCTCCATACGCATTCCTTGGGAACCTTTAACCAGTATCAAGTCCCCATTTTTTATAAAAGTTTTTATAAAATTATTTGCTTCTTGCGAATCTAAAAATTCAAAAACGCTTCCAAGATTCATTCCTGCTTCTATCGCTCCAGACTTTATAGCTTGTGATCTTTGCCCCACCACACACAACACATCACAATTTTCTTTCGCAACTCTACCGATATCTTTATGCGCTTCAATCGTGTGTTTTCCCAACTCCAACATATCACCCAAAACAGCAATTTTTCTACCAGAATATTTCACTTCTCCAAGAGTTTGAAGCGCCGATTTACATGCAAAAGGTGAAGAATTATAAGTATCATCAATAATTAAAGAATCACTAATACCTTTTAATAAAGACATGCGACCTGGTGAAATACCGTAATTCTTAAGGTAATTTATGGAATTTAACATATTTATTTTTAAACCAAAAGACACTGCTAGCGTCGCCAAGGAAGCATAAATATGATTTCTCCCAAATACCCCCTCCACCACAACCGGTAGACTATCCCCACCCACATCTACCCTAAAAATTACTCCCTTTGGAACATTATTTTCATCATATAAAATATTTTCACCAGAGCCCAAAATGTCGGCACCCTCTTTAAATCCATAAACTATTGTTATGTTTTTTGTTTTAGTTTTCATTTCTAAAACATCTGGATCATCTCCGTTTAATATTAAAAGTCCATCTTTTTTTAAAGTTTTTATTAAACTACTTTTTTCTTCAATCAAATTTTTTCTTGAACTAAAAAATTCAATGTGAGCTGGAGTCTCCCCTATTGCTGTAATGATAACAACATCAGTTTTCAACCAAGAAGCAGTGCGACGCATGTCTCCAGACTTACCGACACCCACTTCGAGAATCAGCCACTTTGGATATTTATTGAACTTGACAGGACTAAGAAAAAGCCATATACCTTTGAATATATTTACCGTCCAGACAAATGGATTACTCCAACCATTTGGAATACCTAGAATAGTAAGGGGTAGGCCTATCTCACTGTTATAACTCTTTTCACTTTTACGTACATAAGAGACCTCAGACAAAACAGTATACACAGCGTCTTTGGTCGAAGTCTTTCCCACGCTTCCAGTAATCGCAATTATTTTTGGTTTATATTTTGCCAAAACCAACCGAGACTCGATGCGTAATATATAAGTTATTATTTTTTTAAATACTATTTTCATAATCTGTGAATTATCTATCTGGTGAAATTTCGTAATAATTTAATAAAAATTTAGTGATGTCTAAAAATGGATTCGTCCAAGTGGTCGCTGAATAAAGGACATTTTTTGGATTTACAGCGTAAAGAAAAACTATAAATTTTGGATCATATGCTGGGAAATAGCCAACGAAAGAATGCGTATGCCTATCTTCATAGTATCCCCCAGTTGTATTGTCTGCAACTTGCGCCGTCCCAGTCTTTATAGCGACATTAAAATGATCTAGGCCAGCCTTTATACCCTTATCCATGACCGTTACAAGCATTTGTGTGATCTCTGTGCTGGTTTCTTTGCTGATTTTTGTGGGAGTTGTCGGATATTTTATCTTTTTAGATGTTCCATTGTTATATTTTATTTCTTTAACCACATGTGGTACAACCAAATTGCCCCCATTCCCTAGGGATGCCAGAGCACGAGTCATTTGCATCGGAGTTAGAGCAATTCCTTGACCAAAAGCAGCATTTGCATACTCAATTTCTCGAGGACTATTCACAATATTTGACACAAGTCCCAGGGTTTCATTTGGTAAATCAATATTTGTTTTATCCTTAATACCGTATGAGAATAAGTAGTCACGCAACCTTTCACGACCAAGTTTTTGTTCTACATACACCATTCCCGTGTTTAGAGATTGATTTAAAACGTCCTGCATAGTTGTATTCGGACCTCTTCCCTTCTTGTCAAAATTATTTATTTGTGTTTTTTCAATAACAACAAATCCTTTATCATCATATATTGTTTCAGGTGTTAAAACTGTTGCATTGAGCGCAGCAGCCATAACGAGCGGCTTCACCACAGAGCCAAACTCAAGCACATTTTCAACAAGCGGATTTGAAAAAACAGAAACTGCTTTAATTTGAGAAAAATTATTTGGATTAAAATCTGGTTTTACACCCATCGCATATATAGAACCATCCTTTGGATCCATTATTATTCCACCTATTGAATCTATATTGTATTTTTCTTTTACATCTCCTAAAATTTTTTCTAGAAAACTCTGGACTTGTGGCTCAATTGTAGTTACTAAATCCCCTTGCGCCACTTCATGTTTAAACAGGGTCTTATTTATATTAGAAAAAACTTCCGCAAAAAAATTCACGTAAGGACTTTTATTATCTCTAGAAAGTTCAGCATCATATTCCCTCTCTAAACCATAACGTCCACCAAGATCAGAATCTTTATACGCCACAAGGCCAAGAGCGTGAGATGCGAGAGTACCGCCAGGATAAAAACGCCATTTTTCTTTAAAAATACTGACACCAGGAATTTTTAAAATAGAAATAGAATCTGCTTCTTTCTTAGAAAGACGACGGGCAATTTCCTCATATGGATCATTTTCTTTTAGAGCTCTCATCATGAAATCATCACGATCTATGACCACAATCTTCGAAATTTCTGTATAAACATCCTCAATATCTTTGAGTTTACTTGGATCAATAGCTATTTTGAATCCAGAAGCTTGAGTGGCAGCCGAGATAAGCCCGCCATCTTTACTTTGAAAGTAAATTGTTCCACGTTCATATAGATCACTAGAAGCAGTGGCATATTGCCTATCTGCAGACTCGGAATACACCTCACGATGGACGATTTGCAATAAGAAAAGTTTTATTACTAAAACAAACGAGAACAATATTATAAAAAAAAGTACGACTCTAAACCTAGAAATAAAACTATAAGTCATTTTGAGCTATTTGAATATTTTTACCATGAATATTGCTCAAACCTAGAGCTTTACGAGTAGCAAATGTAGCTTTTGTTTCCTTAAAACCCATTCTATATGAGAAGGCAAGATCAACGACATTGGTCATCGATAGATATTTAAGTTCTAAATTGGCAACTTCACTAGAAAGCACTCGAGTCTCTGCCTCAAGACCCCTTCGCTCTATGATATTTTTAACCATATTTCCTAAAAATAGAAGATAAAGAAACACAAGAGCACCAAAAGACCAGAGAATTAGGTTCAGTAAAAACTTTTCGATATTATTATTTATCAAACCCACTCCCCTAACATACATATTTAATTTTGAACTTATTGCTCTCATATTTCTATTTTTTTTCTAAAATTCTCAACTTTGCACTTCTTGATCTAGGATTTTTTTTAATTTCTTCACTACTTGCTAAAATAACTTTTTTATTTATTAAATTTGCAAACCCTTCATCCACTTTTGTTTTAAAAAATCTTTTCACTACTCTATCTTCTAGACTATGGAAAGAAATCACTGCCATCCTTCCACCACTGTTCAATGCCTTGAAACCCTTATCTAAACCCTCACTAAGTGCTCCTAATTCATCGTTGACTGCTATTCTGATTGCTTGAAATGTCTTTGTGGCATAATGTATCTTACCTTTGCGAAACTTTGCTGGAATTGCATTTTCTATTATTTTTACTAAATCAAAGGTGGTTTTAATTTCTTGATTTTTTCGAAATTCCACTATCTCTCTAGCAATTGGGCGGGATTGTTTTTCCTCGCCATAGCCATAAATGATATCGGCTAAACTTTCTTCTCCCCAAGTGTTTACAACGTCTTTAGCTGTAATATCTTCTTGAGAGGGATTTACTTTCATGGTCATGATGAGCGGCTCATCTTTCATAAAGGAAAATCCTCGTCCAGAATTTTCTAGTTGGTCAGAACTCAAACCTAGATCCAAAATGATTCCATCTATATTTTCTTGATCTATGTTTCGGAAATTATTATTGATGAAAGTTATATCGCATCCTTTAAATTTATCTTCAACCTTTTCAAAAACATTTTTATCTTGATCAAAGGCGATTAGTTTTATACTTGGAAATCTATTAAAGACTTCCAAACTATGCCCACCTCCACCAAAAGTCCCATCAAGCACTGTGGAATTAGGTTTTAAATTCAAACCGTCTATTGTTTCTTGTAAAAGAACTGTCTTGTGAATGGTCATTTATTTCATATCGCCTGCAAGCTTTTCCGCTAACTCTTCTGCTTGCTTCTCAATGATTGCCTTATTCTCCGACCACGCCTTCTCGTTCCACACTTCTACCCTATCTTTAACTCCGATTATTGCCGCTGTATCCTTTAAACCGATCTTATTTTTCAGAAAATCTGGAATTAATATTCTGCCGATTGAATCTATCTCTACTTCTGCCGCTCGTCCAAACATATATCGATTAAAATTTCTCTGGTCGGCTTTTAAAAATGAAAGGTTTGTTTCAGAATCAGAAAGTTTCTTGCTAACTTTTTCCCATTCTTGATTTGTGAAAATGAACAAACATTGTCCAAGCCCTGGGGTAATAATAATTTTCTTGCCGAGTTCTTTACGAAACTTTGCCGGCATCGAGACTCGAGATTTTTCGTCTATGGTGTGTATGTATTCGCCGATTAACATATATTTCGTAAAATTATTATTTCCCACTTTTTCCCACTTGATATATTGTACGCCTATTATCATACAACGCCAAGCCCCAACTGTGGATAACTATTATGCATTCGGGGCTTATTTTAAAATGACTTTTTGATTAAAAAGTTTTATAATTAAAAATAAGTCGAACTGACCATTCGACCACTCCCACCACTTGTTCCAACTGCTGGCTTCAGCAGGCAGGTTGGTGGGGGTCCTCCAAATATCGGCGCAATCGCGCCAAAATAAAAACACCTCAGAAATTCTGAGGTGTCGTTATTTATAGGACGTTTTTATTTTTTTTCTTCTGGTCTCATTAATGGAAACAGCTGAGTCTCACGTACTGATTTATCCATTAGAAAACTAAAGAGTCTCTCAGAGAGTCCGAAGCCAAACGCTGGAGGCATAGCGTACTCAAGTGCTTCTACAAATTCCATATCTGCCATTTGAGCTTCATCATCCCCTCTATCACGCAGTGCTTGCTGTTCCATAAACCTTCCACGTTGATCTATAGGATCATTCAGCTCACTAAAACCCTTGCCCATTTCACTACCTGCGAGAATAACCTGAAATCTTTCAACCGTCTTTTCATTTTTTCTATTTCTTTTCGCTAAAGACTCTAAATAGACAGGGATATTAATTAAGAATCCTGGACCTGCAATCTCTTTCCGAAGAACCTTCCAAAGATTATCTACGGCACGAGTGATATTTAAATCATCGTGGTCATAATCAATACTAGCTTTTTTACAAATTTCTTTTAAATCACCCAGGGTTACTCTTTTGTCAGTTTTAGAATAAATTTCTGTAATAGGATCTAATCCGAATTTCTCTTTTATCATCTTACTAAAATCATAAATCTCCCATTCTTTAGCCAAATCAACTTCAAATTCTTTTATTTTAAATTTAGTTGTACTAAAAACTTTTTCGCCAATTAATTTATATAATTCTTTAGTCATCTCCATGCCGGTCTCATAGTCTGCATATGCCATATAATATTCTAGCTGGGTGTAGTCTTGCAAGTGCTCATTTGAAATACCTTCATTTCTAAAAATACGCCCTATCTCAAAAGTACGAGGAAAACCAGCAACTAAAAGCTTTTTCTGCCATAGTTCACCAGCAGAAATTCTCATATATACTTGTATATCTAGAGCATTATGATGTGTTATAAACGGCCGTGCATCAGCTCCACCAGTAATATTTTCAATAACTGGAGTTTCTACTTCTAGAAAATTTTTAGAAATCAAATATTCTCGAATGGTATTCCAAAATTTCGCCTTCTTTTCAAAAAGATCCTTAATCTCCGGATTCATTAAAATATCTAAATATCTTTTGCGAAATCTTTCTTCAACATCTACCAGTCCATGCCACTTTTCTGGCAGTGGTCTCAGGCTCTTTGAAAGCATCCTCCAATCTTTTGCTTCTAGTGTTTTCTCCCCTCTTTTTGTCGTAAAAAAGCTTCCTTGAATCTCTATAAAGTCTCCAATGTCTACAACTTCACTAAAAAATCCTAGTTTTTCATCACCCAAAATATCTTTTTTAAGTAGCCCTTGAAAAGTAGCCGTGCCGTCATTTAAAGTTATAAAAATAATAGCCCCTTGCCCACGAATAGACATAATACGTCCAGAAATCCATTTTACTTCCTTGCTTTTTTCTAGATTTTCGAAATTTTCGATCGCTTCTTTTAAGGAAATCTCTCTCTTTGACTCTGCTGGGTACGGGTTTATACCTTTACTCCGTAGGAGCTCAAGCTTTTTTATTCTGGCATCTCTAATTTCATCAATAGAAGACATTTTTATACGCAATAGCGTAAGATTAAATCAAATTAAGAAACACTGATTATTTTATAATTCACTACTCCGGATGGAGTCTTCACAGAAAAAATCGCCCCTTTCTTCTTACCAAAGAGAGACTCGCCAAACGGAGACTTATTGGAAATTTTACCCGCAACCATATCAGCTTCTTCAGAGCCAACAATTACATAAGTCTTCTCTTCTTTGGACCCTTCTTTTTGAACCACAACCTTAGAACCAACTTCCACAATATCTCCGCTGTGTCTCCTGAAAATCTGTGAAGATTGTAGGATCTGCTCTATGTGTTTGATACGCTCTTCGAGTTTAGCCTGATCTTCGCGAGCTTGATGATATTCAGCGTTTTCACCCAAATCACCCAAGGATTTTGCATATTCTAAAGTAACCAGAATTTCCTTCCTTTTAGGGCCTTTTAAGTCTTCCATCTCGGCCTCCAAGGCTTTCTTTTTTTCTTCAGTTATGTAATTAGCTGATTGATCCATAGAAGTTATATTATCTTTTTTTGACAAAAGAGTCAATAATATGATAGTCTATCTCCATATGGCAAACACAGTAATAGAAGTGAGAAAAAACCCAAACGAAAACAATTCAAGTATTTTGCGTCGCTTTTCACGCAGAATCCAAGAGTCAGGCATAATTCGTAAAGTCAAAGGTGCTCGCTACAACGAACGCAAAGAGTCAAAACTTAAAGTAAAAAAGAGTGCCTTAAAGAGAATGGCCCGCAGAGTTGAGATTGAACACTTGAAAAAACTCGGCAAAATGGTAACTAAGTAGTCTATGGAGGAGAACCTTTCTCTAATAAATAAAACAAAGAGCAAGATACCCACCTTGCCATTTTTAGAGTTGAGAGATGATATATTAGGGAAAAATTATTTTCTCTCTATCGCTTTTTTAGAAGAAAAAGAATCTAGAAGAATAAATAAAACATATAGACAAAAAGATAAGTCGACAAATGTCTTGTCTTTTTCTTTGCGTAAAAATGAAGGTGAGCTTGTCTTGTGTCCGGCTGTGATTAAAAGAGAAGCGAAAGATTTTTCCAAAAATTTCAGTCAGTTCTTGTGCTTCTTAGTTATCCACGGAATGCTTCATTTGAAAGGTCACGAACATAGTAGTACAATGGAGAGAGCAGAAGCAAAATATGATAAGAAATATAACAGTCGGAATAGACGTGGGGTCAGGAACGACAAGAGTCGTAGTGGGAGAGTTCATCAAAGGAGAAAAAAATCCTAAAATTATTGGCGTTGGCGAGAGTGAGACTATCGGGCTCCGACATGGATATGTAGTAGATGGAGATGCTCTTTTAACTTCTGTAAAAAACGCCATCGAAACGGCACAAAATTCTTCAGGTATAGAAATAAAACGCGCTTTTGTTTCTGTCGGTGGTGTGAGTCTACGTGGAGAGACAAGTTCTGGTTCTACAATTATTTCAAAAGCAGATGGTGAAGTGACAAATCTAGACACCAGTAAAGCTTTACAGGATTGTGAAGATAATTTAAATTTAAATAACAAAAAAATCATTCAGACTTTCCCTCTCTCTTATAGACTCGACGGTAAAGAGGTGTTGGGCAACCCAGAAGGCATGCGTGGCACTAAACTTGAGGCAAAAGCCCTATTTATTACCTATTCTATGAAGCATTTAGAGGATTTAATATCTGTCTTGGCTGCTGCTGGAGTAGAAACCATAGACGCCATTGCCTCCCCTATGGCCATCACACAGATCGCACTATCTGAAAGACAAAAAATAGTCGGAGTGGCATTAGTGAACATCGGACACCAGACTACTTCTATTTCCGTTTTTGAAAATGGAACACCGATATCCATTCATAGCTTTTCGATTGGGTCATCTGATATTACAAACGACATTGCTCTCGGATTAAAAATTCCTCTCGAGGTGGCAGAGCGCTTCAAACAAGAAGGCGTTAATGAAGATTTTTCCAAGAAAAAACTGGATGAAATTATTGAAGCTCGACTTTATGATATTTTTGAATCAATAGAGAATCATTTAAAGAAAATAAAACGCAACGAACTTCTACCTGCGGGTATTGTGTTCGTCGGTGGGGGTGCAAATATTTTAGGCCTTGAAGAATTATCTAGGTCTGTCCTTAAACTCCCCTCTAGTATCGGCACCAGTGAAGTTTTCGGAAATTCCAAAACCAAACTCCGTGATTCATGCTGGTTCACTGCTCTTGGTTTAGTAATCTCCGGTAGAGATAGTAGTGGTTACTCAGGAGGCACACTCAGAAACCTATTTAATGACCTTAAAAATGCCATAAAATCAAGCGTAAAACAGCTGATGCCTTAGAAATAGCTAATAGTTTTTAGCTCTTAGCAACATATAAGCTATCAGCTAAAAGCTAACCCCTATTTTGGCGAATTTGCTTTTTTTCTCTTCGGTGGTAGTATGCTTTTATATAAGTCCCGAGCATTAATTCGGGATCCCGAGCGCAGTCGAGGGATTAATTTAACGAAATTATCATTATGCCAAAAATAAATGAAGAGATAGAGACTTTCGCTCGTATTATGGTGATCGGAGTAGGTGGATCAGGTAAAAATGCGATCAACCACATGATAAATTCTAAGGTTAAGGGAGTTTCTTTTATCTGCATGAACACTGACACGCAAGACTTACACCACTCTCTAGCTGATAAAAAAATTCACATTGGAAAAAATTTAACTAAGGGTCTCGGCGCTGGCATGGATCCAGAAGTTGGAAAGAAGGCAGCTGAAGAAACTAAATCTGAAATTCAAGATGTCATCAAAGGTGCAGACATGGTCTTCATCGCTTGTGGAATGGGTGGAGGCACTGGCACAGGTGCAGCCCCGATCGTCGCTCGCGCAGCTAGAGAACAAGGCATACTCACCGTCGCTGTCACCACCAAGCCTTTCTTCTTCGAAGGTAATCACCGAATGAAAATTGCTGAAAAAGGAATCGAAGAATTATCTAAAGAAGTAGATGCTATCATCGTCATCCCAAACGACAAACTTCTCCAATTAGCTGATAAAAATACGAACTTTAAGGACGCTTTTGCTAGTGCAGACAATGTCCTCCGGCAAGCAGTCGAGGGCATCTCAGACCTTATTACCACCCCTGGTGTCATCAATGTAGACTTCGCAGACATAAAAGCCGTCATGCGAGACGCTGGTAGTGCGCTGATGGGTATCGGTATTGGATCAGGTGAAAAACGCGCAGAGAAAGCAGCTATCGCAGCCATCAACTCTCCCCTCCTTGAAGTTTCTATTCATGGGGCAAAAGGAGTCCTATTCGCCATTTCTGGAGGTGATGATTTAACTATCCATGAAATACAAGAAGCAGCAAAAATAATCACAGAGTCTATCGACAAAGATGCAAAAGTAATTTTCGGAACGATTCGTGATGAGAAATTAAAAAAGGGAGAATTAAAAGTTACAGTTATTGCCACCAACTTCCCTACCGACATGCCCCGCAAGACACTTTTTAGTAATTCAAATACGGGACAGACACTTGTGAAAGACGAAAACCCTTCTGCAATCAAAAAAGAAATAAATAATAGTATCAATAGTGTAAAAAGTACAAATTTAAGCAACGTAAACAATAACGACTTTATGAAAAAGCTGGATACCATAAAGAAGTCGGAACCTATCAAAGATATAGTTATTGAAGATGACAATGATGACTGGAGCGCTGTTCCAGCTTTTCTAAGACGTAATAAGAAATAAAGAAAAATCTAGAAGTTTTATTATAAAAAAAGAATGCCCCGACTGTAGTCGGGGTTTTCTTGTGTAAGATTGATCAGGCGTTCAGCCTGTTGAGGCACAAGATGCTAGCCTCTCAGCTACTCGGGTCATGAATTAACCCTGAGTAACCAGCGAGAATTTATCGGCAAGTTCACGCATTTGGAGAAAGATCACGGCTTCTGGACCATTTAATGGAGTCTGCGGGGCTAACACATTCTCCGCCAAACCAAGAAGTGTCTGATCCACTTCTCCTTCGAGAATTTCCAGGTCAAAAACCTCTGGTTGTAAGTCGTACAAAAGGACAATCCATTCTGGTCCATGGACTGTCTCGAGGAAAAGACTGAGGTCAGCCGTAAGCTCATCCCAAGCTTTCGCAGGAGGAGGCTTTGATTGATGTATTTTTATCCCAACCACAAGCGATGAAACCATGAAGATCAATGCTATCACTATGAATGAGGGGTAAATTTGCCCTTCTGGACCTCTCCAGACTATGTGCCCAAAGTAGATTGAGACACTGAGACCAAACACAGTCCAAGCTATCCACTTCTTGATCCGCAAGAAGTAGTAGAACCATAGTCGTTCTTCGACTTGATTGAAAACGTCGAAGTAGCTCGCATCACTGGTTTTGAGCCAGTTCATCATCCAAGACGGGAGCAGTTTGTCCCGAAACATCTTGGCGAGGATTTCATCGTGTCTTTGTGTCATTTGTGTTGTGCGCTAGGCGCTGCTGTGTACTCTACTGAGAGTACGGTTTAAGTTTTCGAAGAACCGACATTTAAGCCTTTTTACCACAAAAAATAATAAAAATCAAACAAAAAAATTGACATAAAAATAGAAAGACCTCGTGAGAAGAAAATTCTTCACGAGGCCTTGGACGAACCTCGCGGTTCGTACTTGTCCGATTGGACAAGATTTTAATTATTTAACTCTGAGCCTCCGCGCCCGTATTGGCGCGGAGAGCTCAAGAGTCATGACCCTACATCGCGAGACCCAGAACGAGGAAGATATACATCCCCGCCGCCATTATAGCAACAGCTGTGAGTTTCAGCACCACTTGTCCGACGATCTGCCACGGGGTCCCCTGGGGAACCGTGAGGATGTTGTCGAAGAACTCGTCGAAGTTCTTACCCCACCTACTCATACGCATCAGGAATCTTTTCCACACACTCCCGTGCGTTGCCCAATACTGCTCGAAACTGCCTTCGAATCTGAACGATTTCGGCTTTTTCATAGGCTTTACAGATGTGATTACCAGTTTTTTATGTCAAACGTTAATCTGCAGTTAAGCAGAAACGGACTGCATGAACGATGTAGCGTTGGCTACACCATCATGTCGTTTTGCTGACAAGGTTCCCACTTCACTTATTATACTATCATATTTAGGACTAAAAGTCAATAGGCTATTTGGACCTATAAAATAGGGTTATTTTGAAACTTTTAGAAATAATGTATACTAGAGCAATGACTTACGATTTGATCATTATTGGAGGCGGGCCGGCAGGTAGTGCAGCCGCTGTATATGCTGCTCGTAAAAGATTGCAGACGCTTTTCATAACTGCCGAATGGGGCGGGCAATCTGTCGTGTCTGAAACTATTTACAATTGGATCGGTAGCCCGACTATTTCTGGTCATGGACTTGCTGAAAGTTTTAAGAAGCACGTTACGGTAAATGCAAAGGGTGGTGAGACTCAGAAAGAAGGTGAAAATGCAGACTCGACTCTTGCTGTTAAAGAAGGCGAAAAAGTAAACTCTATTGTAAAGAACAGGGAATTATTTGTTGTTAAAACCGAGTCAGGTCTAGAATTCGAAACAAAAACAATTTTAATATCGACAGGTAGTGGTCGTAGAAAACTTGAAGCCAAGGGCGCAGATAGGCTAGAACACAAGGGCCTCACCTACTGTGCTTCTTGTGATGGTCCCCTTTTCTCTGACATGGATGTGGTAGTGGCTGGTGGAGGCAATGCTGGATTTGAATCTGCAGCTCAACTACTCGCCTATTGTAAATCCGTCACTCTTTTACACCGAAGCGACACATTTAGAGCAGATGAGATAACTGTTGAAAAAGTCTTGAAAAATCCGAAAATGAAAGCAATTAAGAATGTGGATATTTTAGAAATTCTGGGAGATAAATTTGTAGAGGGTTTGATTTATAAAGATAGAATAACAGAAAAAGAAACCAAGCTGGATGTTTCGGGTGTCTTTGTGGAGATAGGACAAATCCCAAATACATCTTTTGCTAAAGATATCGTCCCGCTCGACGAATATGGCAGAATTAAAATAGACCCGATGACTCAAAAGACTCAGACTAAAGGCATCTGGGCAGCTGGGGACTGCACTGATGTTTTATACCATCAGAACAATATCGCTACTGGTGACGGTGTACGCGCACTTGAAGATATTTACTTATCAATACATACGAAGTAAGATTTCGAAAAATATAAAGTAGAAAAAAGAAAGCCCCCGGAAAACCAGAGGCTGACTCGCGATGAAAACATGGTGGGTTGTGCTTGTTGAGCACTAAACCCAAGCGGAGATGGACGAATACCATCGGAAACCCGGAACCATGTAGGGATGATCTGTCTGGAGATCCGCGAGAAACTTCGCGGTAAAAGGAACCGTAGATACGGGCCCCCAGACAAACTGGCAGAGTTTTTTGTGAGGACTCTCCACAAACCCCACGCGAACACCAAGCTCCCGGTGTATTTTTCGGGCAAGCACTTGGGTGCTCACGTTGGTGTCTGCAGGAAACAAGAGGACGAAAAATCGTCCCCCCGCTACTTTCCCCATTTCATAGAAAACTGAAACAGGAACCTTTTTAGCTACTGATATCGCTGCCATAGTTTTTTTATTTTTTGTGCGTTTATGTTGGTTACTACTGCTCTCAAGAAACATTAAATATTTCCTAAGAGCAGTATTAACCCAACATAATTTAAAGAACTTTACACTCTAATTATACACCCAGTGTTAGTTTATGCCAACATAATAAAAACTTTTATTTTTTAATTAATTCTTTTTTATATATCATACTTCTACCACCATTACCCTTCAAAAGTTCTTCATGAGAAGGCACTTTAAAAACTTCCATCTTTGCATCCAAAAAATCTGAAAATACTAATATTGAGCCGTCTCCCGACACATCGAGCGCGGTGGGTTGATTGCCAGCGACTATCGCATCAAGCATTTTAGAAGTGCTGGTATCAAACAATAACACCGACCCCCAGTCTGGCCCGGGTACATAATAATTTGTGGCAGAAAAATTGTGTCCCCTATTTGAGACAAACAAGATCTTCTTGTTTCCTGAAAGTGCGATAGTGTTTGGATGACTGTCAGTCTTTGCAAATTGAGTAACATTATCAGTTGCAAGATCGAGCTTCCAAATGACATTTTTGGCCATATCAGAAATATATAAAATCCCCTTTTCTTCATCGTATGCAAAATGCCTCATCGCTCCACCACTTTTGAAAATTATTTTCGTTGTATTGTCCTCGAGGTTTATTTTTTGAATTTCTCCTTTGCCATATCCTGCCACATAAATATATTTTCCATCTTTTGTAACATAAGTGCCTCGCGGAGTTTTAACTGTCTTTATATTCCTAAGGAGTTTTCCACTCACCAAATCAAACTCAGAAATATTGTTACCAAGCCAATTTGAAGCATAGAGCTTTGTACCATCGGGAGATATCTCTAATACCTTTGTCCAAGAACTTTTTGTATTGAATATCTTTAGAATTTCTTTGGTTTTTGTATCTATTTCATAAACCTTGGCTGTTTCCATTTGGCTTATATAAGCTTTTGTGCCATCTCTTGAAAATACTATTTCCACTCCACCCCCACCATAGAGATCTATATCTGTGATTTTATTACCATCTACTGTGCTAAAAATACTAACACCTCGATGCTTGTTGAGTAGCAATGCCGCCCATATTTCCTTGCCATCTAAGCTCACCGCCACTCCTTTTACTGCAGGAACGCCACTGATATCAAATAGATACTGGACCAGTTGACCTTCGGGGATTATTTTTGGATCAGTCTTTGCAAGAGTGTTTCCACCACCAAAAAACAACCAAAGAATAACCAAATAAAAAATTATTATTTTGTCTAGATTAAAATTTTTCAAATTATAATACAATTATACACTTTTTGCAGTTTTTCAAAAAATAAGATAATATAAACCCTAGGTCAAGTGTTTTTAATGGCCATATCGCTTTATTGATATGTGCCTGTCGACGGCCCTATCGTCTAATGGTTAGGACACCGGGTTTTCAATCCGTCAATCTGAGTTCGATTCTCAGTAGGGTCACATAAAGCAACAAAGCGGTTTTCAAAGCACTCAAACCCTTTTTTGCACTTATAATTCAACGTATTTTGAGAAATAGAGAGTTCTGAAAAGATAACTCGTATGATTTTCTCTTTTTCGTGTGGATTAGCAAACTTGTAATATGGAATAACGTTTTTTACAAGTTCTGAAAGTTTTTGTATCTCTTTCATTGTCTCGTGCATTGCGATGTCAGATGACTGTTCTTGATTTTGTAGAATGGTAAGTTCTGAATTAAGTTTTGTTTCTTCTTCCATCAATCCTTCTGGAGAATATACACCTGTCTTTAACAGAGAAAGTTTATTTGAACGTATGTATGCGAGGTCTTCTCGTATCTTTTTCTTCTTTCTTTCTACTTGGTCCAATTCTTTTCGACGCTTTTCTTCAAAGAGTGCTATGTCGGTACCAGTACGAGCATCCATTTGCTCTATTTCTTCATCTGTAAAATATAAACCATTCATTAGTCCTTCAATCTTTTTATCTATAAAAGTAAAATTGAAGTTTTTGAAAGTATTTTCACATCCATTTACACATCGTGAGTTGAAGTATTGAATACCTTTCTTTGTGTATGGTGTGTATACACGTTCACAATGTTCACAACGCACGATACCTCGAAGTGGTTGGTCCAACTTTTCTACATAATGAACACTTACTTTTTTCTTTTTAAGAACAGATTGGACCTGATTAAAAAGCTCATCACTAACAATGGCTTCGTGACTATTACTTGGAATATATTTACCTTCTGAATTGAGAACCTTTCCAGTATAAAAAGGGTTGGTGAGTATTCGACTAATATGGTTCTCATTTACAGGACGTGAAGTTTTTTCAATCTCATCAAACTCGTCTTCTTCAGCAAGCATTTCTTCTTTAGTTCTTCTCCGTCTCATTGGTACTGTAACAAAACCTTGTTCTTTTGCGTATCGTGCGATGTCTGACAAACTCCAATCACCCGTAACGTAGTATTCATACATTTGTCTAATTATTGGAGCACGTTCAGGGTCAAGAGGTTTATGTTCCATTTCACCTAAGTTAAGATAACCAATAGGTGCACGATAAGTACAAATACCTTTCTCTCGAGCATTCTTTATTGTGAGAGTTACTTTTTCGCTTGTAACACGAGAATGGTGTTGAGAGAACATACCATCAATATCCATATGAAGAGCTCCAGAACTTGTCTTCTCGTACTTGGCGTACACAAAACGAAAATCAATACCTTTACGCATCAATTTTCTCACAAGAGTATCGTCACCCTTGTTTCTACTTATACGGTCCCAACAAAGACATACAATACCTTTGAAGTATCCTTGGCTCACAAACTGAAGCATCTTCTGAAACTTTGGTCTATCAATTCTATACTGAACCAATCCATCATCCGTGATACTTATATCGTTATCTTCAGTAAAACCAGAATGCTTTTCTGAAATAATACCATCAGCAGAAAATCCTTTTATTGTAATTGGTGCTATTGAAAGTTTCTCTCGATACGCATACCGAGCGTTTTCTGATTTTTGGTATGAAATAGAGTTCTTTTGATTGTCAGCTTCGTCTGTGCTTTTTCTGTTGTATATCAAATAGCTATCACGGTATTTACCGCTAAGTATTTCATCAATCAAATCTTTTTCTGTTTTTATACTAACTTTTTTCATATACATCTTGGGTTTCAACTTTTACGAGGTATCCATTTTTTATTTCGTACCCTTCAGAGACCATTCTTTTATGGATACCTTTCAATACATCACCAAGTTCTTCAAGTGCATCTATTGTCTCTTTTGAGAGGGTTGAGTTCAAGCTCAATGAGGGACAACGCAATGACACATTGTTGCTACACAAAAGTCCGCGTTGCCCCTCGTTAGGTTCAAAATCTGGAGCATCATATTGACTTCTGTGTAGCTTGTTCATAATATCATTTTTTGTTATTTTTTTCGACCTTTTTATTCACAATTAGTACTTATCTTTTGTCTGTGCAAACTTCTGGTAGTAATGCATTGCTTCTGCGTTTAATTTTTCAATTCTCCGTCTCTTTTTTGTGGGTTTTCCACGATAGGTATATCTTTTTGCTTTTGCATACGCTTTGTCAATTTGGCTATCAAGTTCAATTACTCGAAACATCGGAAAGTATCTGTATTTTTTATTCACCTTGCGTGAGCTGTATGTAAGGTCATAGCAATGACGACATCCAAACCAATCTCCGTCTTTATAAAGAACTCCGACACGACGACCGCAATACTGACCACTTTTATATAGCGAGCATTTGAACCAGTATCGATTTCCTCCAAGGTGACAAGGTGTTTCTACTATGGGAACTTTATAATCAAAATCTTTCTTCTCTCCTGTAGAGTTGTCTGTTTGTGTATAAATAAACCGTGCGTATTTTTCTTCATTACATATAGATACTTGTATTGAAATACTTCCACGAGAACCATTCTCACCCCAAGATACAGTGGTGTATTTGTATCCACCTTTTTCTTTGATGTCTCGAAGTAGCCACCATATTTCTATTTTCTTACACCAGTCCGCTTCAGATTTACTCATATATTTTTTTAATTTCGTCCGAAATCAATTGGGAATGTCCTGTTATTGGAGCTCATTTTTACCAAACGAACTATCAAGATTTATATCGACCACAGTTGGAAGTGGTACATTCTTACCACATCTTTTCGCTTGAACTCTCTCAAGTTCGTGTAGAGCTTTATATAAACTTTTTTCAAGCATAGTTTCGTATCGAAAGAACCTGTCACTGTCATACATCAGACCTCCACCAGTTGAAATGACTTCTCCATCTTCCATACCAAGAGCTCGTTTTAATCTCCATACGTTTGCCACAATTCTATCGGTCAGCAATCTCTCGATTTCTGTCTCTGGTTTAATTTCAGAGCGTATTCTTTTAGTTAGTAAGAGTAATTCTTCTTCATCCTCGCCATCAATTAAAACCTCCTTGCTCAATAGCCCGTGCTTGAGTGCGTTCATCTTGCTTATTTCTTTACCTTCATCTGTTTTTGGACCGCCTTTTTTAATTTCCATAATGATTTTATTTATTACTATTAAAAGCCGATTTCTTGTGCTGTTGGCATAACAAACTCTTCTTCTGTATTGTTCACGACATTCACATCGTTCACATCTTCACTTCTAATATCTGCATCAGTAATACCGAAACGCTCCTTCCACATATCAAGTCGTTTTCGATTGTCTTTGAAAGAAAGCACGAAACCTTTTCTTGTTTTATATGGCTTGAGCTGTAGCTTTGAGCGGAGATACCACCCGACCTTTCTTGCTTGAAGAGTGTCATCACTAATATCTATTTCTCGATTTACCTCATCAGTTATTTGCTTCACTGTTACTTGATGAGCTTTTGTTTCGTATTCAAGTTTGAGAATGGCAAAGACAATATCGCTCTCCCAAGATAGTCCTCTGTCTGCTACGAGGTCCGTATTGTATTTCACAATAAATGTCTTGAGATGTTCACGAATGGCACTGTCTTTAATAATTGAAAGCAATGGCATCACAATTTGGTTTAATCTAGGATGAATACCTTCAATCAAATCTTCTCTACGGTCTATTGGTTCAAAGTAATTCTTCAATCTCCACATCAATAGTTTGTTGCGTATCTTTTCGGCATCTTGATAAAAGTTTTCATCCAGTGTTCTAGGAATATCAGTTCGTAGTTTTCCTGCACCCATTTCTTCCACAAGAAATCTGCTTTCAAGTGCTTTATCTGAAAAGGTCTCACGAGTAGCTACAATCTTTGGACAAAATACGTCATACGCTTTTACTTCAAAAGTTCCTTTACCTTCAGAGCGTAAAACAGGTATACCTCTTTGGTATCCAGTGTTCAAAATCTTCACGATTTCTGATGTCATATCTGAGAACTTAAAATCAGCTTCATCAATGATTAAGGTTCCGTGTACTTCGTTTACAATGCGAAATATAGGACTTGGAGTGGTTGCTCCACCTGTAAATACTGGTTTGTAACAAAGAATACCTATGGCTTGTATAAAGCGAGATTTACCACTTCCAAAGTCACCAATAGCACGGAGATATGGCACTTCGTTAAACCTGTCATACATCCAAGTGAATAGCACATAATAAGTCGCTATCTGTTCAAATACTTCCGAAATATCCAAGTATTTGTGAATAAAGATTTGTATTTCTTTAAGTATTGCTTCCTCGTTTTCATAAGGAGTTGCTAGTGATGGAAAGAGTATTACACCTTTTTCTACTAGATTGTAGGTTGGTGGTAGAGGACGATATTTTCTTCCTTCAAGCTCTACTTCCTCCAAACCATTTTCAAGATTTCCATCTCTACTCATCTTTGAAAAAGAAGTTTTATTGGTGGTACGGTCAAAGACCATTTCATACAATGCATCTGGTTTTATAATTGATGTTTTGAGAATTGGCTTCTCTTGTTTTTCTTCATTGTTTTGCATATACATTTTTTATGTTTTTTAATAATCTTTTCGCATTCCGAAAATGCGAGATTTTAGGTTTTTACGATGGTTCGCAAACTCAAGAGGATGAACTTCAATCCTGTTACTCCAGAAACCTTCGACCGCATCAGTGATAGCTTCATTGTTTTTGAAGACAAAAGTTGCTTTGTTGTGAGAGATTGGAACCACATCTTGAAGTTCGTATCCTTTACAAATAAGTACCGATGCAACATCAATATCATTTGAGTAATAATAATTCTCATAATCGTCCAGTGTGACGTGACCAAACTCATCGCTTCCTCTATGTTTATTCATAATCATTTACATTGGTGTTTATTTTTAATTGGACCTTTTCCACCAAAAGAAAAAGCACGCATTAAGCGTACTTTTATTTGCAAATATAGTCGTTCGGTTTTAAGGTTTTATTTATTTTTCTCTAATTTGTGGAATATAACCCCTTACTTATTTTTCGTATTTATTTCTTTAATTTCTTTTGAGAGTAAAGACACTATTTTTCTAATAGTATTTGGCTCTATTTCAATTTGATATTGAGGTTCTTTCATTAACCAAGAATATACTTTTACATCTGGGTTCTTGTACCCATCTTTTTTGTATTCTTGATACTTATTAAAAATATCTATATCTCTCAATAAATTACTGGAAGTTGTAATCCTTTTTTCTTTCCTGCTTGGTCGTAATGATTTTAGGTGCATTTCTATGTCGCCCCAGTTTTTGTTTATATAATCAATTAACTCACTCTTTTCTGTAGTATCATCAATTACTATTTGGCAGATTTTTGGTCGGGACATTTCCATTTTATGTCCTTTTGGTAATTCATCATACTTACTTCCACCAATAATAATTTCGCTCGGATGTCGCCCGTATTTTTCTTTTATTTTTTTATTGTGTTCTGCATCCCCATAAAAAGCACCTTCAAAAACTTTCCAAAATGTTTCTTGGTCAAAAAATCCCTTTGATATATTAGGATAATTTTGACCGTCATCAATAAATACTACATTTGAAAAAATACCACCTTTATTTTTATGATTTGCAAAACTATCGGCATAACTTTGTTCTAGTAAAAAAGAGCTTATATATGAAAAATAATTAGTAAGACCTTCATTCTTACTAAAGTATCTACTTTCACAGATTTCATCCACATATTCTCTTATTAAAACTGGAGCTTTACGAAAATCAATCGTCCATATTTTTCTTTTTATTTCACTTCCATCACTTCCTTTACTGGTTATTTCTGTTTGGTGGACCGCTTCCTTTTCTATCCTTGTAAGAAAATCTTGAAAATCAGAACGAAGGAATAACACTCTCATTATATTGCAAATGCGATGATTTTTTCTATCTAAGTGAGTTCGGTAAAGCCCATTACTTAAATCGTCAATAATTATTTTTTCAGGATTATTTTTCATATACATTTACATCATTTATCACGCTCTGTGAACATTGAGAACATCGAGAATGTTGTGTATAATAATGGTAGCAAATGTTAGGTATGAAATCAATGAAAAAAATACAGAAAAATGATGGGGATTTGCCAGAACTTCTGACCTTAGAGGAAGCTTCAGCATATCTGAAGTGTCATCCAAATACGCTTCGCTCGTGGGACCGTAAAGGCATCCTCCCCGCAATTCGTATCGGAGTAAGAAAGGTCAGACGATACAAAAAACAAGACCTTGAAAAGTTTGTCCAGTCGCCGGAATAATTTTATTAAATAATCAATCAATGCATATGAAAAAAACAATTAAGAAAACTACAAAAAAAGATACTCCAAAAGAAAGCACAAGTACTGTGCAAAAACTTTCTCAAACAAAAGGGCGAGCGATGCTCCAGTGGTATGAAAAGTCTGCTCCAAAGAGTATTGAGTGGTTCCCCGCACAGCAAAAAGAAAGCTACGGAAATAGTAAGGCAAAAGATTGGAATAAAATTTTCTGGGGAGACAACAAACAAGTCCTAGCACATTTACTAAAAGACTATCGTGGCAAAGTAGATTTAATTTATATTGACCCTCCGTTTGATAGTAAGGCAGATTATGTAAAGAAAATAAAACTGAATGGTCAGACTATTGATGGAGTAGAACAAAATGCAATTGAACAGATGCAATATATTGATATTTGGGAAAAGGATGAATACCTACAATTTATGTATGAGCGTCTCATAATAATGAGGGAATTACTTACTGATAAAGGCTCAATTTATTTACATTGTGACCATCATAAGAACTCACACTTACGTTTAATAATGGATGAGGTTTTTGGTGAAGAGAATTTTCAAGATGAGATAATTTGGGAATATCAGGGTTCTTGGGTTGAACCAAAAAATTACTTTCCTAGACGACATAATTCAATTCTTTTTTACAAGAAATCTGAAAATGCGATATTTCATCGACTGTATGAAAATAATTCTGAAGACCAAGTAAACGCAAAAAGATGGGAAAGATATTTAGAGGATAATAAAATATATGGGAAAAATTATCCAAAAGACGATTTACGTTTCAAAACTTATTATGAAAAGTTTGTAAAAGAAAAAGGAAGAGAACCTAAAGCAGAGGATGTTATTTTTGAAGTGACAGGGTCGGTAATAGGCTCTGTTTGGTATGTAAAAAAAGTAGACCCAAAATCTCCTGAGAATATAAACTATCCCACACAAAAAGCAGAGGCTTTACTAACGAGAGTTATTGAAGCATCTTCAAGTGAAGGTGACCTTGTTATGGACTGTTTTATGGGTTCAGGGACCACGCTCGCTGTTGCAGAAAAACTTGGTCGTCGATGGATTGGCTGTGATATTAACAAAGGTGCGATAATCACAACGACAGAACGTTTGAATAAAATAATGAAGGAACAAGGAAATAAAACAGCATTCAAAGTGTTCAATGTAAACCACTACGAAGTATTCACTAATGACATCCAAGCAAAGCAATTACTAATAGAAACATACAAGATAGACGAGCTAAATCGTGGTGATTTTGATGGTACTCTCGGTGCTGACTATGTGAAAATTATTTCTCCAAACCGTGTACTTAGCAAGATGGATATATCTCTTGTTATAGAAGCTATAAAGAAAAACAAAGACCTCTTTGTGGTCAAAAAAGTATCTAAACAAAAAGAAGCAACCTTTGAAAATAAAGTAATAGTTATCTGTAGCGGAGCCGAACTCGATGTGCGTGATTTTGTAAAAAAAGAAAATAACACAGGTGTTGAGATAGAAATACGAGATATACAGATAGATAAAAAAGAGCTTGATTTTAAGAAGCCGACAGAAGCCGTCGTCACTTATACAGTCAAAGGAAACAAACTCACTGTAGATGTAAAAGACTATTATTCACCACTTCTTATGAAGCGTTTGGAGCTTGAGAATGAAAAGCGTCTCTCTATGACTGAGCGTGTAAAACTCTTTGATTTCAGACAAGCTCTCGAGCATATCGTGATTGATGTGAACTACGGAGAAGGTAAAAAGAAAGGTAATAATATTTCTTTCAATGCAGAGATATTTGCTCATAAGGAAAAGAAAAATGAGCTCGTGGAAACAGTCAATGAGTACAGCTATGAGAAAAAAGGTGCGTACACTGTAGCTGTCAAAATAGTCGATGTACTTGGTGAAGAATACTTTGAAACAAAAGAAATAACTATCAAATAATTGTATGCAACCATTTGTACAAGAATTACAAAAATTAGTTAGAGCGTGGCGTGAAGATGGGTATGAAGGTATCTATCCAGAAACACAAAACATTCTTACTCATATCAAAAGCAATAACTTTCTTCACGAACCACAACGTGAAGCTTTTGAGACATATATATACCTCAAAGAAATACAAAATAACAAATCGGTCCCACAAATTGTTTCAGTGATGGCAAAAGATAACAAAGAACTACTCCGAGCACTTGGTTTTACAGCTGACATAATAGAGCTTTTTGAAGACCTTACAGAAGAGAAAAAGGTAGACCGTATTGAAAAGAAACTTTCTGAACTTGGATTTGCAGAATATGGTTATGCAAACTATGTATTGGCTCTTACTATGGGTGCTGGTAAAACTATCTTGATGGGAGTACTGATGATGTATGAGTTTATTATTTCCTACAAACACGACACTGACACACGCTTTGCAAAAAATATCTTACTCTTTGGTCCTGCTGATACAGGTATTATTGAAGTGCTCAAGGAAGTAAAGAGCTTTGATTATAGTTCTGTTATACCTCGTGAATACGATGACATATTACTTAATATCAAGTATTGGTATTTGGAGAAGCCAGAAACCCCATTGAACCCTATCGGTAATTACAATGTCATAGTCACAAACTCCTCGAAAATTATCATCCGAAATTGGAAGGATACACATAAAGGAAATACTCTCTTTGACTTGCGTAAAGACCCTGTAAATAAGCGTTTAAGAGCCCTACAAGGGCTTGAGAGCCTTGCTGTGTTCGTAGATGAAGCTCATCACTCATATGGAGATGATGTGTCTGAAAAGCTCAATCAATCACGTCTTACCATTGCCCACCTTGCAGAGCAAACCAATGTTATTACTGTCGCAAACTTTACAGGTACACCGTATGTAAAAAATGTGATGCTTTCTGATACTGTTTATACTTTTGGTCTTCAACAAGGTATGGAAAAAGGTATTTTGAAACTTGTAGAAATTACCAATCACGGCAGAACTGATGATGTGCAATCTGAAGACTTTGTGAATACTGTAATAGATACATTTTGGAAAAAATATGGTGATACTCGTATTGAAGGAAGACTTCCAAAGATTGCTTTTTATACAACTGACATCACAATGCTTGAGAAACTTGAAACCAATCTTGATAAAGCACTCCGTAAACACAAAATCGACCTCTCAAAGAAACTTGTTTGGCACTCTACATTTACAGGAGACAAAAAGAAAGATGCTGACTATGAGTTTAATCGTTTAGATACACCAGAAAGTGAAAAGCAATTTGTTTTGCTTGTAAATAAAGGAACGGAAGGATGGAACTGTAAGTCGCTCGTAGCTGTAGCATTATACAAAAACTCAACGAGTAATAACTTTGTACTTCAATCAACTTGTCGCTGTCTTCGTCGTATTGGAGACAATAGCACCAAAGCTCACATTTTTCTTTCAGATGAAAACTATCAGGTTCTTGACCGAGAGCTCAAGAGTAATTTCAGTACCAGTATTTCATCTCTTACAGGTAAGCAACAAGCTGAGGTTCAAGTGGACCTTATTGTCGAGAAAAGACATACGGTCAAAATAAAAAGAAAACTAACAGAAATACTTTCATCACAAAAAGTAGCTCCTGAAAAGATTGTTATAGACCTCAAAAAGGTCCCTGAGAAAAAACTTATACCTATTATTCAAGGGCGAGAAATAACACTAAATGATGAAGGTAAAGCTGTATACAATGACCCTGTTGCAATAACTTCAGAAGACACTCAAGAAGAGGTCCGAGTATTTGGATATTATGATGTTATCGCTCTTATTCAGAATAAAACACATTTCTCATACGCCGAAATCAATAAGGTTTTAGAAGCAAACAGTATCACTAAAGACAAACTAATCAAGGCTGTAGAAAAGAATTATTTATCTATTTATGGCATTGCAGACCAGATACTTTCTCAATCAATCAAATACACAAAGGAAGTCACTGAAATAGAGCAAGAAGTAGAATTAACAAAAGCATTTCCTTTCAAAATTACTGTCAAAAAAGACTTACACGAAACAGACGAACAAGCGTTTTCTCGTAGCTTGGTAGTGTCTCGTGAACAAGAAGATGCTGAAGGGAGAATGTCTCGTCTTGGTTTCCATATCAATCCATATAACTTTGATAGTACAGATGAGCTTGAAATGTTTCGTTATTTACGAGCAAACCTGAAAGATGGTGAACTTGTGAATGATGTGTATTTTACAGGTGGTGTCACCAACGAAAAACATAATGAGTTTTATTTTGAGTATCAAAAGAACCTTACTGATGGGGACCGCATTTCAAAATACTTCCCAGATTTCTTAATAGAAACATCTTTTGGAAGACATCTAGTGCTCGAAGTAAAAGGTGGTGATGAAGAATTGACATATAAGTCAGAAAAAGAAAAATACAATAATGGTACTCTCAAAAAAGATGATATTACCAGTGACCCTTTAATGAAAGAAATTGGTTTTCAAGAGTTTCAAGAGCTCAATAAGAACTTTGAATATCACATCACCTTCAAAGGAAGAATGCTTCCAGAACAGCAATCTATAATACATAAAGTAGAAGCATTGAAATAAAATGGAAGAACCTAACAAAACCTTACCTTGGACAAAGGAAGAAACTGATAGAGTAGTAGCTGTTTTTGAACTGCTTATCAGTATGGATAAGAAACAAAACCCAGAAAATTATGAACCAAAGAGAAAAGAAAATAAATAAAGACCAGCTAGAAATAGACAGTTTATTAAAGTTAGTAAACTTACAGAAAATTACCGACAAGGGTCCAAGTGATATTTATACCTTCACTAATTTAGAGGGTCAAAAAAGACAGCTTATTAGAATGATGATTTTAGAAAGCTATTTACAGATAGATGCAAAGATGAGTATTTTAGTTACTGATTTTTTATTTCATCACTGTCAGGATAAACACGAGGATATGGTAAAGATAACAAACTCTAAGGAGTATCTAGTATTCACAGATAAGTTATTAAAAGAAATGCCTTTTATTCGAAAAGTTGTAGTTATTAAAGGTTTTATAGCAGTTCCTTCAGATATTACTTCTAATTTGAATAAGATAAATGATTTGAGAAATGCCATAGCTCACTCACTTATTCCTGAAAACCTAGGGAATGAAAGAGTTCTATATAAAGGTAAAAAGGTCTTTTCGTTAGAAGGTGCGAAATTATTCAATAAAGATGTAAGTAAAATAATGACATACTTACAGAAGCATTTTGTTCAAGCATTCAAAAATAACAAGAAACTAAGCCATAAATAAACTTATATTTTCTATAGCTAAACCAATATAACTTCTCTGTTTACTAAGTTCTGAAAGCCACGCAATGGGTTCACCAAGCAAAGTTCTCTGTGTTATAATACTATAGAATTCAGTAAAAGTAAGCTCATCTCATGAAAACTAACAATAAAGTCCTGTCACTTCGGGAGGCTTTTTCTGAAGTTGATTGGCACTCCCCGAACACTCACGTGTTCTTCAATGTTCAAGTAATTGGCGTTGGGTGGTTCATTTGGCTTCTGTTTTCAAAGATATTTTCTTTGTCACCACTTGCCTCATCGAATCTTCACACCATATTTTTGATGATTATCGCCCGATATTTTATCGGGATGTGGTTTGTCACAGTGTGGAGACATAGATTCTTCGCACATCAATCCTTTAGGGTCCATCCGTGGCTTAAATGGGTTATTCCAATCATTGCCTTCATCTGTTCAGCGGATGCGCAAAGGGGCATTTGCCAGTGGGCGGCAGATCATATCTGGCACCACAAGCACTCCGACAAACCAGAAGATGTGCACAGTTGTAAACAAAAAGGCTTCTCTTGGTGTCACTGGCTTTGGGTGGTCAAGAGCGATGACCAACAAGGAATCAAGTGGTCACTTATTCCTCATTTGAATAAAATGAGATCGGTTAGGTGGATCGAAAATCGCCAGTGGATAGGAGTTGTTGTCGGAGGTGTCCTGTTTTCACTGATCGGCTCTCTCTTATCTGTCGGTGGTTTCCACTCATTCATGGCGAATTTTCTTTTTTCGCTTTGTGGATACTTCTTCTCGACCACCCTACTGTGGCACGGCACTTTTATGATCAATTCTGCCATGCACTTGGTTGGTAAACAGAAATACGATACTGGTGATGAAAGTAGAAACAGCTTCATAACTGCTTTTCTCACACTTGGAGAGGGTTGGCACAATAATCACCACTATCACTTTCCATCACTTGCACAAGCACAAAAACGAGCCGGCAGTCTCAAAAGGGGAAAATCTGAGCTCTATTGGCAAGGAGAAACGTTTTTCGAGAAATGCTTCGATTGGTCAGGAATATCTATTTGGTTATTGACCAAATTGGGTATTCTTCGAGCCCTTTAAGGCTCACATTAGTTTCAAACACAGCGACCCATGTCGCTGTGTCTTTTTTTATATAAAAATTAATTAAAAAAAATATATTGTATAATAAGCAAATATGGATAAAAAACAGGAACTAGAAAACCTACATATTAAATGGAAGGAAGAATGCCAGTGTAAACTGAAGAAGATGGCGACACAGGTGGTACCTGGAGATGGTGATGCAAATGCAGAGATTGTTTTCATTGGAGAGGCACCTGGTAAGTCTGAAGATGCACAAGGAATACCATTCGTTGGTGCCGCAGGTAAATTCTTAGCAAAAATGCTTGAACTGATAAATTTAAAAAGAGAAGATGTATATATAACAAATATAGTAAAGTATCGCCCACCAAACAATCGTGATCCCCTGCCGAAAGAAAAAGCGTCATGTAGAGAATGGTTACTTGATGAATTAAAAATAATAAAACCAAAACTTATAATATTCCTCGGCCGCCACGCAATGAATAATTTTTTCCCAGATTTAAAAATATCAGAAGCTCACGGAAAATTACTCGTAAAAAAATTCAAGGGTATGTCTACGCGATACTTCTTCCCCCTCTATCACCCAGCGGCCGCCCTCTACAACGGCTCAATGCGAGAAACACTAAAAGATGATTTTAAAAAGATTCCGAAAGTACTCAAGGAAATACGAAAATATGAAGAAAACTAAGACTTAGTATAGATGTATTACCATATAGCAACTACTTTCGGATATTAAACAAATAAACTTGTTCATACTCCTCATTTGTTGCTATAATCTCCCACATGAATGATAAGATAAAAATAATAATATTGGCGGCAGGAAAGGGTGAAAGGATGCGTTCCGATGAGCCAAAAGTCTTGGTTAAAATTCGAGGTAAATCGATGATCAAATATTTACTTGAGTCCATCCACGGCTCAGGTGTAGATGACTCCCCTACGATCATTGTCGGCTACAAGAAAGAAATGGTGATGGAAGAATTGAGCAAAGAAGGTAAAAAATATAACTACATAACCCAAGAAACACAGCTCGGCACAGGACATGCAGTCAGTCTAGCTAAAAATTCTTTAAAAGATATCGCAGGACATGTGATGATTCTATATGGAGACCACCCCTTCATCAATTCCAAAACAATAAAAGATATTAGCGATCAACATCTAAAGTCAGGAAAGAAAATAACAATGGCGACAGTTAGGTTGCTAAACTTTAAAGACTGGAGAATAAATTTCGTAAATTTTTCTAGAATCATCAGAGATGAAAATGGAAAAATAATAAAAGACGTTCAGTTTAAAGATGCGAATGATGAAGAAATAAAAGTCACCGAAGTAAACCCTTGTTACTTTTGCTTTGATGCAGCTTGGCTATGGGATAATTTAAAATCTCTAGAAAACAATAATACACAAAAAGAATACTACCTAACTGATTTAATTAAGATAGCGACAAATGAGGGCATAGACATAGAATCTATAGATATAGAGGCGCACGAAGCTCTCGGTGCAAACACTAGGGCCGAACTGGAAATATTAGAAAGAGTTGTTTCATAATAAAATCAAATGAAAAATCCTTTTGAAAATGCAATGGTTCAACTAGAAAAGGCTACTAAAATAAGAAATTTTGAGAGCGAATTTATAAATAGCTTAAAAAAACCAAACCATGATATCAGAATTTCCATTCCAATAAAGATGGACGATGGTTCTAAGAAAACATTTGAGGGATATAGAGTTGAATACAATAATGTTCTAGGCCCATACAAGGGTGGCATTAGATACCACCCAAATACTGAAATAAACGAGGTGAAAGCCCTCGCCTTTTGGATGACTCTCAAATGTGCAGTAGTGGACATCCCGATGGGTGGAGGCAAAGGTGGGATAACCGTCGAGCCGAAAGATTTATCAAAAGGAGAACTAGAAAGACTTTCTCGTGGCTGGGTACGAGGTCTTTCAGATATTCTGGGTCCCTATAAAGATGTCCCTGCGCCAGATGTAAATACAAATGGGGAAATAATGGCTTGGATGGTAGATGAGTTTGCAAAAATAACTGCAAATAAAAATACTAGCGAGACAAATGCGACGTTTACTGGTAAACCCGTGGGCGTGGGTGGCTCGGAGGGGCGAACACAGGCTACAGGCTTGGGTGGATTTTATGTTTTTGAAACACTACGTGCGGAAGTCGGACTTCCGCAAAAATGTAAAGTGGTAATCCAGGGTTTCGGTAACGTGGGTAGTAATGCAGCGCGTATTTTTTCTGAAAATGGACATATAGTGATAGCTGTTTCTGATTCACATGTTGCAATATTAAAAGAAGATGGATTAGATCTAAAGGAAGTAGAAGCTCACAAGAAAAAAACAGGCAGCCTAAGATATTTTGTCGGAGCTAGAAATATTACAAATGAAGAATTACTGAGGCTCCCCTGTGATCTTCTAATACCAGCTGCCTTTGAAAATGTTATTACCGATCAAAACGCTGATGGAATAAAAGCCAAAGTGATTTTAGAGCTTGCCAATGGACCAATTACTCCAGAAGCTGATGACATATTATTCAAAAAATCAATTCCAGTAATACCGGACATTTTAGCAAATTCAGGTGGTGTAACTGTATCTTATTTCGAATGGCAGCAAAACTTAAACAATGCACATTGGGCAGAAAAAGAAGTTTTGAGTAAATTAAAGAAAACAATGGAGGAAGCTTCAAAAAAGACTCTAGAGAAATCAAAAGAATTAAATACTTCTTTACGTATGGGTGCTTTTATTTTAGCACTTGAAAGAATTGAAGAGAAACTTATATAGACAGAAATTAAATACAATAAATACTTTACATTATGCGATCACAAAAAATGTAGTAAATTTTTGTAAGTTACTTTTTAAAATCATACCCTTTCGCTAATTTGAAAGTTTTTAAACCATCTTTGATTTTTATCAATTCTACATAATCAAGAAATTCTTTGGGAAGTGGCGACGGACCAACCCAGACACTTTTTTGAATCATAGAATAATTAAACTTTTTTAAATGCCGACGAAGCCATTCCCTTTCAGCTTTTTTAGTCTCAGGAATATCAAACATCACTATCAGATTTTTTTGTGCATCTTTATCAAAGTTATAATAAAATTGTCTCAAGGAATCCATTTTCTTTTTTATATATTTTTGACCTTTGAGTGTTAATATTAATTCTTCATCACTCTTTTGAATAAAACCATCTTTATGAAGACGAGACATAGTGCCACTTAAAGAATTTTGTGAATATTTTTTAAATTTCGGGATACCAAAAATATTTACACAGATTCCTTTATATTTAAAAGACTGACTGTTTAATTCTTTTAAAATTTCATAAACAAGATTCATAAAGAAAGTATATCATATATACTATAAATTGGGCGATAGCAGAGTTTATAGTAAATATTTGAAATATTATTATAAAATGCTATAAATGAGCTACGCGCGGTTAGCTCAGTGGTAGAGCGACTTTTTGACGTAAAGTAGGCCGGGGGTTCAATCCCCTCACCGCGCACATGAAATTTATACCTGATGATTCAATAAGGAAAAAAGAAATTAATGAACAGGGAACAAAAATAAATTTTTTGGATGAAAAAGTTGTCGTTTCTTTTAAAATAGATAAAACTGCTGTTAAATACCTACCAGAAGTAACCGACAGTGATTTAGAAACAAAACGTGAAAAGTATCGAGTTTTACTTGGAAAAATTATACAATATAGGCCTAAAGCTGTAAAAATTGTTATTAACGGAATTCTTGAATTAAAAAAAAATGAACCGCAATACTATACAGAAGGAACTAATGAAATCCACAGCATCGATATTCCTGCACTACAAAAACTTGTTACCAAAATTCAAGGAGAAAATCCGGAATTTAAACAATACGATCTTATTGGAGAAATTCATACTCATCCAATTATACCTAATAAATTAAGTCAAAATCAACACCCATGTGATCCGTCAGACGGAGATGTGGGAAGTATTAGTGATCATTACGAAAGAAATGTTCTTAAACCTGATGAGCCTTTTATTTTTGGAATTGCTGGACGAGGAGAAAATGGTCAAACAGAATACGCTTTTTACCGTCTTATTAAAAAAGATGGTCGTTATGAAGTAAGATCTCTTAATTAGTAAATTATGAAAATCTTAAACATTGAAACATCTTGTGATGACACAGCCATAAGTATTTTTGAGGTAAAAGGAGGCACCACAAATGCTTCTTTCAAGGTTTTAGCTAATAATTCCAACTCGCAAATAAATATCCATATCCCCTACGGAGGAGTTTATCCAGTTCTCGCCAAGAAAGAACACACAAAGAATCTGCCCATCTTGCTTGAAGCAAGCCTTAAACAGGCAAAGTTGGATAGAAAAAAGAAGCCAGTAGATGCCATCGCTGTGACTTATGGTCCAGGGCTCGAAATGTGCCTCTGGGAAGGTATTATTTTTACCAAAGAATTATCAAAAAAATGGGGTGTGCCAGTCATACCAACGAATCATATGGAGGGGCACATATTTTCAGTTTTTGGAAAACATAAAGGGAAATTTATAATTCCAAAAATAAAAGCTCCGATGTTATCTCTTTTGGTTTCTGGTGGACACACTCAACTAGTCCTAACCAAAAAATGGATGGATTATGAAATCGTTGGTGAGACCTTAGATGACGCAGTCGGTGAAGCTTTTGATAAAGTGGCTCGCATGCTCGACCTCCCCTATCCTGGTGGTCCACAGATTTCAAAAATGGCAGAAATAGAAAGGAAACATTTCAAAGAATCAGAAAAGATTGGTTTTTCTTTTTCGCTCCCCCGCCCCATGCTCCACACCAAAGACTTTAATTTTTCTTTTTCTGGATTAAAAACAGCAGTTCTATATTTAATTAAGAAAATTGCACCAGACGGAAAACTGGATGACAAAACAAAAAGTGCAATCGCGCTGGAATTCGAAAATGCAGCCATCGAGTGCCTCGTACGTAAAACCAAAAAAGCTGTGGAGAAATATGGGGTCAAAACCCTCATCGTGGCTGGCGGAGTCGCTGCTAATAAACATTTAAGAAATGAGATGAAGAAGGTCACAGGAAATAAAATAAAGCTTCTCTTCCCTACTCAAGAGCTCTCAGGAGACAATTCACTCATGATAGGCATAGCTGGATATCTAAATTATATAAAAAATAAAAAGAAAGTACCTAAACCGGCTAGCATAAAAGCAACTGGTAATCTAAGGCTCTAATATGATATTATTCAGCTTATGAACGATAAGCTTCTAAAACCTTACAACCCGAAAGAAACAGAAGAGAGGATCTACAAGCTATGGGAAGATAGTGGTTTTTTTAATCCGGATGTTTGTATAGAAAAAGGGGTGACCAAAGCTGATGCTGAACATTTCTCGATCGTTCTTCCTCCGCCAAACGTCACAGGCAATCTTCACACTGGTCACGCACTAATGCTCGTGATACAAGACATTATGATCCGTCATGCCCGAATGCAAGGGAAAAAGACCCTTTGGCTCCCAGGCACCGACCATGCAGCCATAGCCACACAATCCAAGGTAGAAAAACTCCTAGAGAAAGAAGGGGTCCGAAAAAATGATCTTGGACGTGAGGAATTCCTAAAGCGAGTTAATGAATTTGCAAAAAATTCGCACGATACAATTGTAAATCAGTGTAAAAAAATGGGGGCTTCACTCGACTGGTCTCGTGAAGCATTCACACTGGACGAAGATCGCAATCTCGCTGTAAAGACTGCTTTCAAGAAAATGTATGATGACGGTCTCATCTACCGCGGACACAGAATCGTAAACTGGGACCCAAAAGGACAGACTGTTATTTCAGATGATGAGACAGTCGTTGAAGAAAGAAAAGCTAAACTCTATACTTTTAAATATGGACCCAACTTCCCTATTTCAATATCAACCACAAGACCAGAAACAAAGATTGGAGACGTGGCTGTGGCAGTTCATCCAAAAGATGATAGATATCAAAAATACATAGGCAAAGAATATAACGAAGTATTTTGTGGAGTACCTATCCATATCAAAATAATTGCCGACGAAGCCGTAGAGAAAGATTTCGGTACTGGAGCCTTGGGTGTAACACCAGCGCACAGCCAAATAGACTGGGAAATAGCACAAAGACACAATTTACCCCTTGTTCAAGTCATCAATGAATACGCAAAGATGATGGTTGGTGGAGAGAATTTGTTGGGAAAGAAGACAGTTGAGGCGAGAGAAGTAATAGTGGAATGGCTTAAATTAGAAAAACTTCTAGAAAAAGAAGAAGAAATAATGCAAAACATCCCGACCGCAGAGCGAACGAGTGGAATTATCGAACCACTCCCTAAACTACAGTGGTTCGTAGATGTAAACAAAAAAATTACTTCTCGTAACAATAAGTCCCTCAAGGAACTCATGCTCGAACCGGTGCGAGAAGGTAAGATAAAAATTATTCCAAATCATTTTGCAAAGGTTTATTTCAACTGGATCGAAAATCTGCGCGACTGGTGTATATCTAGGCAGATTTGGTATGGTCATAGAATTCCTGTATGGTATAAAGGTGCAGAAATTCATTGTGATATTGAAGCACCAAAAGGCGAAGGTTGGATTCAAGACGAAGACACTCTCGACACATGGTTCTCTTCAGGATTATGGACCCTATCCACTCTCGGCTGGCCAAATAAAACAAAAGACTTAGAAACCTACCACCCGACTTCTGTGCTAGAGACGGGTCACGACATTCTTTTCTTCTGGATTGCTCGCATGATCCTGATGTCACAATACTTAGTTGGTGAGGTGCCATTTAAAAATGTATACCTGCATGGAATGGTCCGCACTGTTGATGGTAAAAAGATGTCTAAGTCCCTCGGCGAGAAAGCGATCGATCCACTCGATATCATCGCTAAATATGGCAATGATGCCTTACGCATGGCTATGGTCATCGGCAATACCCCAGGAAATGACTTGAAACTAAACGAGAATGATATTCGTGGTTATGGAAAATTCACCAATAAAATATGGAACGTTGCCAGGTTTGTGCTCGAAAACATAAAGGACTTCAGTGTTTTAAATGTGGCTGAATATGATGAAGAAGATAGAAAATCTGAAGAAGAATTAAATACTTTAATACAAGAGATAGCAAAAGAAATGAGTGAATACAGATTTTCCATAGTCTCGGAAAAACTTTACCACTATTTCTGGCACACTTTTGCAGATATTATCATTGAACGTTCAAAGAAGAAAATTCTAGAAAATAAAAACGCTCTCTCGGCGCAAACGCTTATACATAGACATCTAAATATTCTTTTAAGAGCTCTACATCCTTTTATGCCATTCGTAACTGAAGAAATTTGGTCGATGTTACCCAAAGATAATAAAAAATTATTGATGGTTGAAAAATAGCCAAATGATAAATGACCCGAGAATCATATTCATAGCATTCTTAGGAGGCATGATCCCCGCTCTTTTGTGGTTGTGGTTTTGGGTTAGAGAAGAAGAAAATAAATCTGAACCAAAAACAATCTTGACCCTCGTATTTATAATGGGCATGATTTCTGTCGCTTGTGTTATACCCATCCAAAGATTTATACAGGCAAATATAACTGGAGCTGATCTTCAATTAGTCTTGTTTGCGAGCGCAGAAGAAATAATAAAATACTTAGCAGTCCTGGTCATCCTTTACAAAACAGCTTATATAGATGAACCGATAGATTGGCCGATCTATCTTGTCACTGCCGCGCTTGGCTTCGCTGCCCTAGAAAATGCCCTATTTTTAATGAAACCAATAGAGTTAGGACAAGATACATTCAGTTTACTCACTGGGCAATTTAGATTTCTAGGAGCTACCCTCTTGCACGCCGTAGCAAGCGGTATGATGGGTATTGCACTAGGTATTTCTTTCCATATTAGTGGATTCAGAAGGAAATTATATCTTTTGATTGGTCTTTTGTCGGCTATCGCCTTGCATAGTGTTTTTAATTTTTTTATAATAAGAGTCAAAGCAACTGATGCGAATTATTTCTTGGAAATATTGAAGGTGTTTGGTTTCTTATGGGTCGTCAGCATTATCTTAATGCTACTTTTTGAAAAAGTAAGAAGAATGAATTAAAATTAATATCAGCCTTAGGCTGTCCCGCCCCAGGCGGAAAATAAAATTATATGGATAAAAAAAGAAGTTTTTGGGAGACGTTAACAGGAAGTGTAAGTATGGAAGAAGAACGCGAAGAACCTAGAAGAGTCGCAGTAGGTACAACTAGAGGGTCTAAAGACAAGAAACAAGACAACAACTGGATCGAAGAAGAGAATGAAGAAGCAGAGTTAGCGGTAGATGTCTACCAAACTCCGACGGATATCGTGGTACAGACTTTTGTAGCTGGCGTTAAACCAGAAGATCTAGAACTATCTATCGCTCGTGATATCATCACGATAGTTGGCAAGCGTGAAGAACATCGCAACATAGATGAAGGTAACTATTTCACAAAAGAACTCTATTGGGGCAAATTCTCCCGCACACTATCACTACCAGCTGAAGTAGAACCAGAAGAAGTTGAAGCAACCGAAAAGCACGGACTTCTAACCATAAAAATCAGAAAAGTGGATAAAGAAAAGAAAAATAATGTGAGAGTGAGATCAATCTAAAAGACTATTTAGGGTGAGCCACAATAATGCGCTTTTTGTCAAAAACGAATTTTCCAGCCCCGGACTCAGTTGTTTTTCTTGCTAGAAAAACATACTTCCGTCTGCACAAAGCACAGAAAAAGAGCACAGCAGTGTGCTCTTTTTGATGTAAGTGCTTTGTGCCGAGGACCAGAATTGAACTGGTGACCTATCCCTCTTCAGGGGAGCGCTCTACCAACTGAGCTACCTCGGCATATATTACAATCTAACACATACTTTCAGAGAAAACACTCTACTTCCCCCCGCCTAGTTCAGGCGGGGCAAGTTGAGTTACCTCGGCATTATTTCTTAAAATTTTTAAGCATTTCGCCCACACTATTTAAATCACTTTTAGCTCCTCCATATATACTCATTATTTGATCTACATATGGCTGTATAAAGTAATAAGCGCCCACAGCAGAACCTATTATAAATATCCAGTATATAGCCCTGATAATACTCGCGTAGCGCATAGAGCGCTTCATCGAATGCAATATTTTATTATTGTCTTCCGCAAGAGCCACACTCTTATTTAAAAGTTCTCTCTCTTCTGGTGACATGGGTAAATACTAGCAAAAATAGATAAAAAAATCAAAACTGTGTGTTTATTGTACCAAGCTCGAACCTATTTCCAAAATCGGTAATGTGCCACGCGCGGAGCGCGTGGTGACTTGAAACTAAATCGTACGCTCGTATCGTTCCGCCACTGCCTCGCTTCACTCGGCAACCCCAAAAAGAAAAAATGTTC
>CALRAE010000006.1 GCA_943350445.1 Candidatus Nomurabacteria bacterium | reverse complement strand
TTATCGGTAGTCAAAGCAATATTAGAACCAGAAGTGATATCCCCGCCGCCACTTGAAGCCATATCTACACTAAAGGTTAGTTTAATGGGCGCATTGATAGGATGAGTTTGGGATCCTGGTTGTGGCTGGCTAGATTGAACTCCCGGTGGAGTGGTATTTGAACTACCTGTGACCCCAGTCGTAAATGTAACAACATTATTTGAAGCCAAAGGATTCCCCGCTGAATCTTTAACCCCAGTCGTCATAGTTAAAGTGTAAGCTGTGGAAGTCGTAAGATTTCCTGGGACATTGTCGAATCGTAGACTGGCAGAATTTGCACCTACCGTACCACCCAATACAAAATTTGTAACTATGTGGAAATTGTAAGCACCATTATTGGCAGCATTGGCTGTAGTTTTAGCAAAAACAATATCTCCAAAAGAGAAAGGAGTTGCAGATTCGCTAACCAATCCATTCGCAGCTGATGCAAGTCTGCTCATCTGGCTACTTGCGACAATTGCTGGATCAGCCACACCATCATCCACAAAAGCAGTATTTTCTGTGGCATCGGATGAAAGATTTCCGGCAGTAGTAACTTGATGCCAACCATAGCTAGAGCCAATTTTTACAAAAACTAAGTCGCCAACCGAAACGGCTAAAACTTGCCCAGCCGTCGCTCCGTTGTCAGTAGCAGTGCCGCTCGGGGTAATGGTGCTAAATCTAGAACCAGAAACAAATGTTGGAGCTGCACCGGAGCCGTCTATACGAAGCGAAGCATTATTAATCGCTGCACCAGTCGTCACTATATGCCAATCATATTTCTGCGCAGTTGGATTGGCTGTAGTATTGACGACGATAATATCTCCAGTCGTTACTGACGTAGCAGCACTGACTACACCAGTCGCCGCGGGAGTCGCAACTTTTGTAATTTGCTGTGGATTAAAGGCAGCAAAACCATTAATAGCAAAAGTTCCTGAAGTTAAGGTCGCATTTGTTACCAAACCTAATTCTAGAGGGAAAGTTTCTCTCTGACTAATAACTATATCCCCCACCGCAGGCGCAAAATAACTTCCTTGAGGGAAAACTGGGCTAGTTCCAAAAATTTGGAAGAAAGAAGCAGAAACAGTGTTAAATTTCACAAAACTAGTACTTGCTGTATAAGTCGGAGGGTTGGATACTACGAAATCAAATCCATTTGGAAAAGTACGAATTGAGCCATTCACAGTAACAGGGCCAGGACTAGTGAAATTAATATTAAAAGGACTTAAGGTCGTTTGATCCATTTGTTCTGAAAAAACCATATGGGGAAAACCACTGATCGATACCCCAGTTGATCCAGTAGTAGGCGTACTTCCACCAGCGCTAGTATTTAAGGTCGGAGCTGTGGTGTCTATCGTAATTGTTCGGCTAGTGACAGGAGTGATGGTAGGGTTACTAGCAGAAGTAATAATGTCTCCATCAGCTGCTATGGCAACAGTAAAAGCATTGGCATTCACCGGAGATGATTTACTCTTTAGGACAACGAAATAAACTTCATCTGTGGCTAGGGTCGGAGGAGTGGCTGGAGTGATGGTAAATACATTACTAGCTGCATATTGAGGAGTAGCTGCTAAGGTTACTTGGGTATCAGTCCCCTGTCCTTGAAATCCACCAGCGCCGGCATCTTTCCAAAGCTGAATACCGCCATCAGTAGTAGCCAAATCAGCAAGGTCAGAAGAGGTCGCAGAACTAGCAGTCCATGAAGGTGAACCAGCGCTAGAAGCGAAGGTGACATTGATCGATGTCAGAGTTTCTGTGTCTGAATCAGAACCAAATTGGACCTTTAGTATTGCAGTATTATTACTGGAAGCTTTCAAATACTGTCCGCCGAAAAGTGGCGTATTGTCTGTAATGGTAGTCGTGACAATAGCGTAAGCATTGTAGATATAAAAATAAAAAATACCAAGGGTAATGAATACCATTAGTATTGCGACCGGTGAGAAAATTTTCCTAAGAGAATAAAAAGTTTGCATAATTAGTTAATTATTTATAATAAATATTAAATTTTTAACTTGCAACAAGAACCGACATTCTTATTACAATAAAGATTATTTTTAGTATACCACTTTCAAAAATAAATCATTATAAAAAACACGAAAGTTATCCACAGTTAACGCAAAAACCCCATCGCGTGAGCGACGGGGTTTTTAAAACTAGTTAGCTATCCACTAGGAAGCTATGAGCTATTCCTTAGAAGCTATTTTACTGCCTTTGCTGCTATAGTTTCAGCTATTTTACTAGTTTTTTCTAGTCTACCGTAGAAAACGATGTTCTTCTTCACAAGATGTAGACTCTCAGGTGCCCAAAGTGCATCACTTACAGGAGTGATCTGGAAGTTGTTCTTTGCTGGATCTGTAGCATCCTTTGTAACCTGCAAGATGTAAGCATTTTTAAGCTCAAAATCAGGAAGTGTGGATAACTGCCCGACATACACCTCCCCTGTCGCTAGATACACCACAGAATAAGGACTCTCCATGTTTTTCTTGTTAATTACCAACCCAAGACCCACCACAACTAAAAGCACAGCCACGATCAACGTTACTCTATTCTTTAGATTTGACATAATATTCATGTTTTTTCCGTAAAACGGAACTTATAATAATAGATATATTATATACTATCCACATCTAAACGCAAAAACCCCACCGCGTGAGCGATGGGGTTTTTGTTTGGCTTATAGGTATTCGACCACCTAAAAGCTATTTAGACTAACACTAGAACCACAATTTCATTAGACGTGTAGAGCTTGTGAGTCAAGTGGAAGCGCAGGTACTAAGTAGTCATTACTCCAATCAGTAGTTGTTGTGTCATGACTAGCTTTTGAAACATCAGACCATACGAATGATGGAGATGTTAGGTACGTTGCATAACTTGTTGCAGAGAATGAACCAGTCGCAGCGACGGTCGCATATGCAGCAGAAGCAACGAATCCTAGAGTACCACCTGGGTTTGTCATTGTAGTCGTTACAGAGTCAGTTGAGATAAGTGTTCCAGCAACTGTCGCCTTTAGGGCATAGATTGCAGTACTACTAACTTGCTGCTCAGCCGTAGGAACGAATCTTACAGCACAACTTAGGAGTGTTGCTAAACATGTAGCATCATTTGCTGAGTCTACAATAGTAGCTGTTCCAGGAACTGAAACCGCAGTACCGTTAGTAACATCCCAAAGAGTAAATGAAGCGAGAGTAGGAGCAGAAGTCTTCGCGATTGTGAAGATCAATCTATTCCATCCAATTGTTCCAGTACCATTTGTACTTACTGAGAATTTAGACAAGGTCTGTGTTCCTGATCCAAGTGTACCGTTGCCTGTAGGTGTATTAGCTGTAGCCAATGTAGGTATAGCTTTATAAACATACACAGCGTTACCAACAGCAGTACCAGTACCAGTTGCAGATGTACCAGCTCCATTACGAGCAGTAAATGCTGTAATAGATGTAGTTAGAGCTGAACCTGTCGTACCTGCATCTACTCCAACTGGAGCCAATGCTAATTCAACATCAACTCTAACAATACTACCAGCAGAAACTACGTAGTTAAGACCACTCCAAGTGAGTGAAGTCGCAGCTGACTTAGCAGCACCGATAACTGCACCTGTAGTGCGATCTTTTAGTGTAACTGTTGACACAGCAGAAACGTTAGATACGGTAACAGTAAAGTCTGTAACTGTATATGTATCAGTTAACGCCTCAATCTTTGCTGTCAAAGTCTTCAATGTGCCACTATCATCAACGATTGATGCCTTTAATGTGTTCGAAGTATCTTTAGAGATAGTTACTGAACCTGTAGCACCAGTGATTGTTTGACCAGTAACTCCGGCAGTCAAAGTTGTAATACCAGAAGCATCAGCGTAAGTAGTTATACCTGAATTTACAGTAGTACCAGCAACCGCCAATGTAGCGATAACTGCGTTTGTACTTACTGTAGAAGCAAGTGTTGCATACACATCAACCTGGATAGTTTCGTTCTTCGCTAGAGTCTTGTTAATTGACCAGCTATTTCCGTTAAGAATGGTTGAACTTACAGTACCCTTTACAGTACTTTGTACACCACCCATAACATAGTAAAGATCAGAAAGATCAGTTTCCTCTGTAACTGTACTTCCAGCTGTGAAGCCAACATAAACTGTGTTTAAGTTGACTGCTTCAGTTGAGTTTCCAGTAAGCTGGAATGAACCAATCTTGTAAGCAGTAGCAGGGACAGCAACAGATCGACTAACATAACTTGTAGTTGTCGCTATAGACATTGAGCCTGAAGCGATAGTCAAGTTATTACCAAGAACGTTCGCTGATGTAGGAACGTTGATTGTTCCAAGGGAAACCTGTGGAACACCGTTACTAGTAGCAGCACCACCGACCAACACAGCTTGAACAGCAGTTGTTGTACCAGCAGTAATATCATCAGTACTTTCGTTATCGAAGATATCTGAACGAATTTCTACAGTCGCAGGAGTTCCAGGGTAAACTACGAAGTTTGTAGTAAATGATGTACCTGAAGCAGCAGCAAATGATGCAGCAGCAGGAACAGAAGTGTTACTACCAACCTGAGCACCGTTTACGAGGATACGAACATTTCGAAGCGTATTGTCTGTAACAGTACCACCTGTTGTAATCATACCAACTCTAAGTGTCTCAACTTTAACTGCCTCACCGTACGCAGTAAATGTGTAGGTAGCAAGTGATTGATCTGAAGCACCAATAGTTACGTTTGATGATTGTGAATCATTTTTCTTCACAACAGTCAAAGTACCAGAGTTAACTGTGAAAGCGGTAGCAGTGTTAGGGAATGTTCCAGTAGCTGTACCGTTCGCATTGTATTGAGTATCAGTTGCTATGAAATCATAAGTTCCACGAAGAGACATAGAAACTGTTCTTCCTGAACCACCTAGGACATCAGCAGTAACTTTCAATACTCGAGCACCAGTCTTTAGAACTACACTTGGAGCAAAAGTTACATAACCGTTTGCATCCGAGTTAGCTACAGTAGCAGCCCATACTCCGTCAACATAAAGCTTGAAGTTGTTTATGTCAGCAGAAACTATTGAGCCGATCTGACGTAATGCCAAAGATTTTAGAATTACATCGCGAGTAGCTACAGTAGCTGTACTTTGCCAAACACTAATGTCTAGCCCAGCATCAGTAGCACCTGAACCAGTAGATGCAGCTAGGGCCACAGTAGCCAAAGTAGCTGAAGCACCGTACATCTCGTTTCCACTTACGTTTACAGTAGTTGCAACGCCACCAGCTGTGTAGCTAGTAAGAGCAAGAGCAAGACTGTAATCAGCAACAAGAGTATCAGCAACTACAGTTATAGTCTTTGAACCTGCTACAGTGAAAATTCCACCGACAGAGTTGAAAGTAACTGTGTTGTCTGAACCGATTGAAGCTCCGTCTGTAAGACGAGTAGCACCATCATACAAGTAGACATTGTTTACAGTTGAACTTGATGAAACACCTTTTCTCATCAACTTAACTGAAGTAACAGTGCCAGCACCTGAAAATGTGAACTTTGCGAATTGAACACCAGAAGCTGGAGCTATGAAAGATCCAGAAGCTGGGTTGTCAGTCGCAAGAGCTACAGTGACAGGACCAGTTGCTACAGGAGGAGTAACAGGAGGAGTAACAGGAGAACCCATCCAAGCAACGCGTGACTTAGCACCGAAGATTCCGTCAGCGACTAGACCGCTAACAGTCTTCTGCCAAGCTACGACAGCGACCTTAGTCTTTGGACCGAAGCTACCATCTTGTGATACTCCGACAGCGGCTTGAAGACATTTAACTTCATCGCCTTTTGAACCGACTCTCAATGTAGTAGTGATTGTACATGTAGCTGCAGAAGCAGTGTTGCTAACAGCAACAACTCCTACGAACATAACTGCAACCGCTACGACACCAAGAAGAAATTTTGATTTTAATAATTTACTCATAAATTTTTTCTAATTTTTTCTACGCCGTTAATTAGTTTCGACAAAACTAAAAGCGTATTTTTTCTTATCCTTATCTTTTTATCTGCTAATAAATAATAATTGAAAACAATAATAATGCAGCAGATAAATAAACAAGGAACAGATGTTGACTTAATTGAAAACTGAAACAAAGATAATCCCGCAAGACAAGGTTAATCATCTTACAAAGACTAGTTTATTTAATTTTCAATGACCTTACCAATTCATTTTCACTAAATTATCATTTGAGATTTTTTCGACGAAATCGCAAACGATAATAGGGCGAAAATAAATAGAATTTTATGCCTACAGAAAACACATAAAAATGTGCGCTCCATAAACATAAGAACATTATAATATATAGATCCAAAATAGAACAATATATTATGTGGATAACTCGCACACTTACTTTTGAGAAGCGCCTTTGGCGCATTGTAATCAATATCTCAAAAGTAAGTGTGCGAGATAACTCATATTTAACGAGTATAATCCACGAATTAATACTCTCATATTTTGGGTTAAAATGCAAGCAAAAAGGGCAAAAGGCTCTTAATAAGACTTGCGACCAGCTATCGAGCCGAGCATAGAAAAAAATCAGCAGATTTTTATGTCGTGTCTTGATAAGAGCCTTTTGCCCTTTTTGCTTAATTTTTGATGGAATATCGACTCCAGCGCTTCTCCCCTGTCTTATCAAGGACACCATCTTTGGTCATGGACATGAGTTCTCTCTGAAGAGTTTTCTCGCTACAGGACACTCCGCCAGTGGCACCAGAATTCATTTCAAGCATTATGTCTTTTATCGCCACATTGGCACCTTTCGTTTTTATTATATTACTTATTTTATCCCTTCTTTCTTTCTTTAAAAGATCGAAGTTACTTTGTGTATTTTTAATGTAACTCGTATCAGACAGATGATTTGTTTTATCGGACAAGACTCTCATAAGAGTACTGGCCTTTTGGACACCAATTCTCGTTCCATTTATATGTCCGATAGATTTACTCATGTCCTTTAGACCATATTGGTTAGGATACCTTTCTATTGATATCCCACTTTCGGTTCTAAAAAATTCAGATAGGTTTACCGCCCTAGGAGTAGACCCAACTTTGTAGTTATTTTCTCTTATTGATTTATTTAACTCAGCGAACTCTTTGCGGAGAATACGACAGTTCATTTCCGATATAATATTTAAGGCAGAAGATAGATCTAAAAAGGACACTATCTGGTCAATTCTACTGCAGGCATTTACCGGTAAAGAATGTATGTCTGATATGATTTCTGTACCCAATGTCCTTAATTTATTCCTAATCGGTTCATCTTTGTCTATTATGTCCGTTACCATGTAAAGAGCTGTAATAAGCTTATCTGTCTTGCTATAAGATATAGACACATTCATGTCCTTTATTACCATACTAGAATAATTTGTCATGTCTTTTAGATTTTTATTTTCAGATTTGTCTGCAGGTAACATATGTCCATTATATATAGGACAGGTGGAAAAGCAAGTAATAAAATAACGAAGAATATTTTTTAAAATGCCTTGCGCAGAAGCTTAGAAAATAAAATAGGTAATCCTATTATTATTTGCTTGAGTGGCGAGCAGAACGCTCCCAAAGCTTTGCTAGACAGATTGCATTTTAAAAATTGATTCTTTGTTATTTTATGATCAAAATTACTTGTTACTTTTTATTTAAAAAAATATGTTAAAATACTCTCATGGCAAAAAATGGAAACCGGAAGAAAGATGGCAGGGAGTCTTTACAAGATAGTAAGCTGGGCCTCAAAACTCAAACTAAAAATGTAATAGTGGCAGTAGTTTTTTTTGTTGCGGCAATATTCTTTTTGATGTCATATTTTAATATGACTGGAGTGGCAGGTAAGTTTATCTACGACAAACTTTATTACCTACTCGGTGTGGGGTATATACTTCTACCTTTAATACTAATTCTTTTGGGATATTCTTTTGTTAAGTCACGAACTCCTGATATAGGTTGGAGAAGTTTTATTAGTAGTGCGATGTTCTTGATCTCTGGCTTGGGCTTGATAGACATCGCCTCAGGTAAAGATATAAGTGGAGTTCTAAACCATTCAGGAGGATTATTGGGAAGAATTTTTTCTACACCACTAGTTTCAATGTTTGATGTTTACGCAAGTATTGTTTTCCTCGGCGCAATTTTAATAATTTCAATCCTTGTCATATCTAATGAAGAACTAGAAATAGCTACCCTCTTGCGAAGGTTCTGGAATTTCATAACTAGAAAAAAAGTAACAGAAGAAATAGAAGGACATACAGAAGAAAATGAGGAGGAAGTGGCAGAAGATGTTGAAGAAGAAACCCCTCTCTCCCCTTCAAAAGAAGAAGGTGTTAGTAAGAAAATAAAGAAAGCTCTCGGTATAAATAAAAATGCGGAGAAAGAAGCGGAAGAAGAGATGCCAATAAAGAAGAGGACTGGTGGACTCATCTCGACTTATGTACCTCCCCCACTCACCCTTCTGGAAGAAGATAAAGGCAAACCAAACACTGGAGACATCAAAGCAAACGCAAATATTATCAAGAGGACACTCTTGAACTTCGGCATTGAAGTTGAAATGGATGAAATAACAGTCGGACCGACGGTAACAAGATATGCATTAAAACCAGCAGAAGGTGTGAAACTTTCGAGAATATTAGGACTACAAAATGACCTCGCCCTTGCCCTCGCTGCACATCCTATCCGCATAGAAGCCCCAATCCCCGGTAAATCTTTAGTCGGTGTCGAGATCCCAAATAAATCAAAATCCTTGGTGGGCCTTGCTACCCTACTTCGAGATGAAAAGTTCCAAAATTCTCCGAAACCTTTGACTATTGCGCTCGGTCGTAGTATTGGAGGTAAGCCAGTATTTGGCAACCTTGCAAAAATGCCTCATGCCTTGGTCGCCGGCACCACTGGTTCTGGAAAATCAGTCACCATCCACTCCATTATCACCTCTCTATTGTATAGAAATGGCCCAGATGACCTCAAATTCATCTTGATAGACCCAAAACGCGTCGAACTCACCCTCTACAACAACATCCCCCACCTATTAACCCCCGTCATCACAGAAGCAAAGAAAACGATCCTAGCCCTAAAATGGGCAGCAAAGGAAATGGACCGACGCTACGACATACTTGAATCAGAATCTGTAAGAGACATAGAGTCTTACCACAACAACATCTTTGGTAAAGTTAAAAGTAAACCAAAAACAAATGAAGAAGGTGTGGTAGAGGTAAATGCTGATCGCCTGCCATATATTGTCATCATCATAGACGAGTTAGCAGACATCATGAGTTCATATCCAAGAGAGCTCGAGTCCGCTATCGTACGTCTAGCTCAGATGTCTCGTGCTGTGGGTATACACTTGATACTTTCAACCCAACGTCCTGAAGTAAACGTCATCACTGGTTTAATCAAGGCCAATGTACCTGCTCGTCTTGCCCTAAAAGTCTCTTCCCAGATCGACTCACGCACTATCCTCGATGCAGGTGGAGCTGAGAAGCTCTTGGGTGCTGGAGACATGCTCTATTCTTCAGGTGAAGCTCAACCAGAACGTCTACAAAATGCATTCATATCAGAAGAAGAGGTAAAGAAGGTCGTGAAATACCTAGCAGATGCGTACAAAGATGAAGTTTCGGAAGAAATTGCCCTCTCCGCTCAATCAATCTCCGCCGATAAAAGCATATTCGAAAGCACTCTAGATAGTGAGGAGGATGTAGAAGACGATGATGAGATGTATGAAGAAGCCCGTGCTTGTGTCATCGAAGCAGGACGTGCATCTACGTCTTATCTACAAAGAAAGCTGAAGCTTGGTTATGCTCGAGCTGCACGCTTGATGGACAAACTCGAGGAACGAGGGGTGATAGGTCCAGGAGATGGCGCAAAGCCAAGAGAAGTCCTTGAGAAAATCGAACGCACAGAAGGAGGAGAGAATGTAATATGAGAGCAGACGCTAAAAAGATAGTGCAGATAGGTTCAATTTTTATTTTCTTTATCCTTATAATTGCTTATGCGATTTTTGGTTCTCAAAATTTGATTGTTGGGGTAAAAATAATAAATGTAAACATTGTAGATGGAACAAAAGTATCAGATAGTATCCAGAAAATAACTGGAAATGCGAAAAATGCGATGAATTTAACCCTAAATGGCCGAGAAATATCAATAGATGAGGATGGCAACTTCAATGAGACGATTGCACTGCTTTCTGGATATAATATAATAACAATAAGAGCACAAGATAAGTTTGGTTATGTAGATGAAAAAAATTATAAGTTAATTTACTAGATTAGAAGGAAATGCTTTTAGAAATGGTCTGGCCGGGAGAGGGACCCGGAGAACCGAGGACCTTTATAAAAGAATTTCCTTCTAATAAATAATTTTATGTTAAAGAAAAAAGAAAAAAAGGAAGACAAGACTGTGGGTATGGCTGTGCTAGAAGACACACTGAAATCAATCCAGACAAAATTCGGTGAAGGTTCGATTATGAAATTTGGTGATTCACCAAGGGTAGATGTAAATGTCATCCCTACTGGATCTATCGGCCTCGACATGGCTCTCGGTGTAGGCGGCATTCCACGTGGGAGAATAATTGAAATATTTGGGCCTGAATCTTCCGGCAAGACTACCCTCTCCCTCCACATAGTGGCTGAAGCACAAAGACTTGGCGGTGTCTGTGCGTACATAGACGCTGAGCACGCGATGGATCCGGAATATACCAAGAAGCTCGGAGTAAATATAAATAATCTTTTAATCTCTCAACCAGACAACGGTGAGCAAGCACTAGAAATAGTGGAGTCTCTAGTACGCACAGGCAAGATAGACGTCATCGTCATCGACTCTGTAGCAGCACTCACACCTAAAGATGAAATAGAGGGCGATATGGGTGCATACCATGTCGGTAAGCAAGCTCGCCTCATGTCCCAAGCCCTCCGCAAGCTCACAGCCATCGTCGCTAGGTCAAAGACAGTCGTCATCTTCATCAACCAGATTCGTATGCAAATAGGTGTAATGTTCGGCAACCCTGAGACTACCCCAGGAGGCAAGGCACTCAAGTTCTACACTTCTGTCCGTCTCGACATTCGCAAGATTGCTCAGATAAAGAAAGGAGAAGAAATCGTTGGCTCACGTACTCGCGTAAAAATAGTGAAAAACAAAGTCGCTGCTCCGTTTAAGCAAACAGAGTTCGACATCATCTACAATGAAGGCATCTCAAGGGAAGGGGAAATCATGGCGCTCGGAGAGAAATTCAAAATCATCGAAAAAACTGGAAATTCATACTTCCACACACCTAGCCGGGCTTTAAAGGAAGATGCCCGGCATGATTCCGCAGAATCAGACAAAGTAGAAAAACTAAAACTAGGTGTCGGCTATGACTCTACTCGCACATTCTTGAAAGACAAAGAAAACAAGAAAATAGCTGACCAGATACTTAAAGAAATCCTAAAGAAATTTGCCGAAGAGGTGTAATCACCTAATTTTTGATATTTCAATACTTAAAAATGAATCCCGAACAAGCACCACAATTCAATAAGCCCTCCCTTGGTACTTCTGAAGTCAAAAAAACTGCCAATGAAAGTAAATTATCGCAAAGGCAAGTATTTGCAATAAAATTCTGTGCTGAGGTTGGGAGAAAAATTCAGTAAGAATTTCCAGAAATTATAACAGATTATGTAAATGGGCTATCTAGATCTAAATTAATAGAAAAATATAATATCCAAAAAAAGTATGATATAGCTAATCCAGAAACAGCCAAAAGTGCTGTGTCAAATGCTTTAATAGGATATTCTGGGAATTTTACTACTTCTTATCCGGGTTTAATAAAAAATCCAAACGTAGCACAAGCTATTGGACATGAACATAAAAAAGACTGGGGTAAAAAAGTGGGTAAACTTCTGAGAGACGAAGGTCGCGGAATGTTTGCAATAACACCAGAAGAAAAGAGAAGGATAAGTGGAAGAACAGGAATGATTTTGCTTCAAACAGGAAAAGGTATTCACGCTCAAACCGACATAGAAAGGTCAGAGGTCAGCAAACTAGGCGTTATTAGCAAAGGGTTTGTTCCATTATCCACAGAAGTTACAACTTTTGTCCGAAGCTTAGATTTAAATAACCCAGAGTATCTAACTATGAAGAAACAAGTGGACGCGACAAAAATAGCGAAGGATGTGAATGAAAAGTTTTACGAAGGAAGAAATGTAATAAAGGCTGACACTATAAGTTCGTTTATATTGAGAATGAAAAAGCGAGGTAGTTCTACAAATTAATCCGTGCTGATTTCACTTCTTTAAATCTTAAATCTTTAATTTATAAGGTTATTTTATAACGTTACCCCACCCTCTCCAGTATTCTCGAGAGAGGTCGAAAGTTAGGCTAGGGGGTTGTATTTAATGCATTTTCTGCTAATATAGCCATATGTCAAAGCTTGAATACAGTGAAATTCGCGAGAAGAAAATCATCATATATGATGGTGAGCCGTGTGAAGTCATCGAGTCACATGTCGCCCGAACTCAGCAAAGAAAGCCCCAAAATCAGGTTAAGTTGAAGAGCTTGATCGCTGGCAAGACTATTGCTGCTACTTTCCACGTCTCAGAATCAGCTGATGAAGCGGACATAGAGAAGAAAGAGATAATGTTCTTGTATGAAAACAAAGGTGAATACTGGTTCTGTGACCCAACTGATAAAAGTAAAAGATTTAAATTAGACGTTGCCCTAGTAGGAGATGCCGCAAAATTCTTAAAGCAAAATAGTAATGTCACAGCCCTCGTGTGGACCAACGATGACGATGAGGAAAAAATAATAAAACTCTCTTTACCTATAAAGATGAACTTCAAGGTCAAAGAAGCTCCTCCTGCAGTCCGTGGAGACACATCAAAAGGTGGAAACAAGGTGATTACGCTTGAAAATGGTGCAGAATTAAATGCTCCGATGTTTATTGCCGAAGGCGATGTAATCTCTGTAAATACCGAAACTGGAGAGTATGTCGAGCGTGTGTAGACACGCAAGATGCCGAATATAGCTATATTCGGCGCAAGAAAGAGTTTAAACATCTCCAAGATATCAACTTTTTCCGGTACAGATTTTTTGAAGCTTAAAAAATCCTGAAGTTCTCAGCTCGACAGCCTCGAAACCCCTCTAAAAGTTATATCTTAGAGATTTTTCTATTTAACCACGAAAGGAAGCAAGCCTAAGAATCGAGCGTGCTTGATAGCAGAGGTTAATTGGCGTTGATTTTTTGAAGTTACACCAGTCTTCTTATGACTCATGATCTTACCGTTTGGGTTCATGAATTTCTTTAGGATCTCTATATCCTTGTAGTCGATGAACTTTATATTATTAGCTGAAAAGTAATCTTGTCTCATGTTTTTTATTATTTATTAAATCTTTATTAAAAAGGTATGTCTTCTGGATTAATGTCTTCCTCTGGGTAGTCGATACTTTCTACTTCCCCACTCTTTGCACTTGCTTCCTTGGAAACACTCGGTGCTCCTCCTCCAGTAGAACCTCCAGACTTCGGACCAAATTGAGTTCTGTCTGCGATAACTTCAGTGCGATACTTCTTCTCCCCGCTTGTCTTGTCATCCCAACTTCTCGTCTGCATTCTGCCTTCGACTAATATTGAGCTTCCTTTCTTCATATACTGTGCCACTGTCTCTGCTTGTCTACCGAAGACTACAACATTGTGATAATCAGCAGCTTCCTGTCGCGCGCCATTCTTGTCTTTCCAAACACGATTTGTGGCAATAGAAAATGAACAAACTTTCATTCCAGTTGGTAAACTCTTGAGTTCAGGATCTCGAGTTAGGTTACCTATTAATATTACCTTGTTTAAAAACATAATTTTATATAGTTTAAGCTACAACTAAAGCATCTATTTCTTTATCTATCTGCTCTTCATTTATAGGTAAAGCATGTTCACCGTCAGTCTTTTTAGCTGAAGGCTTCTTGTATGAATCTCTGCCGACATATCTCTTTGCAGCGATAGTGTTTTCTTTAACAGTCTTTAATATCAAAAATCTAACAACATTAGGATCTAAGTCTAGAGTCTTTTTTAACTCTATTACTTTTTGTGAGTCCATAGTGAATTTTATCCAACCAAAATATGCTGTATTGAATTTACTGCGAACGTTTGAAACAACCTTTAGCATAGAATAAGCTAGATTTGTCATTTTTGGCATCTCGTCAGAAATAACCTCTCCACCAAAAGAAGAAACAAGCTCTTTTAGATTTCCATAAACACCCACAACATCTTCCTCTTTGATTGAAGGCACCAAAAGATAGCCAAGTTCATAAACTTTACCCTTTCCTTCGCCTGATATTTCATTTAATATACTGTTTTCCACTTCAACTTCTGTCTTCTGCATAGGTTTCATACTAGCAAAAACCCTTAAATAAGTAAAGGACGGGTACACCTCTCCCCCAACCCCTCTCCATAAGTGAACTTATGGAGAGGAGCGAAGGGGTGAGGCAAGATCATATCCCAAAGACTCGCCTAGCATTATTGATGATAGCGAGAGCCACTTCAGCTTCTCCCATGTTTTTAACACTAGCAATCTTTTTAACTACTTCTCTGACATAAGATGGCTCGTTTCTTTTACCTCGATATGGGATGGGGGTGACATAAGGAGAATCCGTCTCAGACATGATCATATCTAGGGGTGTCTTCTTAATAACTTCATCGTAATCACTCGTAAATGTGATGACCCCAGTGAAAGACAGAGTAAACCCAAAATCCAAGAACCCTTTCGCCTCTTCCCATGTCCCAGCAAAAAAATGCACATCCCCCTTCACTTTTGAATATTGTTTCAAGAGCTCGAGAGCATCATCGTACGCGTTATGTTCGACATGATTTGCGCTATGACGTATATGCAACATCAGCGGTTTGTTGAATTCATTAGCCAACTCTATTTGTTCGATAAAAGCGTGTCTTTGTTTTTCAATTGATTCCGAATCCATCCGATAATAGTCGAGCCCGCACTCCCCTATCCCGACGACTTTTTTATTTTTCAAAAGTTCTCTATAAGATTCCTTGTCAAAAATTTCTCCACGAGAAGTAAATTCTTTTCCACCCTCACCGAGTTCCTTTTCATCATGATAAGAAGCACCTGTGTGTATCGGATGGAGCCCTATGATAGCGTAGACACCCTCTTCGTATTGATCAGCCATCTCGACTGCCTTTTTAGATGTATCCAACTGCGTACCCACGTTTATCACCCACGTCTCATTATCTAACGCGCGCTTTATAGCTTCATTTCGATCTTCATTAAAAGCCTTGAAATTCACGTGGCTGTGTACGTCTATGTATTTTGGAGTCATAATTAGTCTTTGCGGGGGAATAGTGGGGCTGTCGGCTTTTTATTTTCTCTAATTAATTTTTTAAGAGCAACATTAGTCTTAGGCAATACTGGATTGAGCATCCGTGCAATTTGATATAACCTCAAAACCATCTCCGAAATTAAAACCTTACCCTTATTTTCATCTATCTTTACAACCTTAAATGGTTCAGTCTTTTGAATAAACAAATCAAGCTCTTTAATTTCATTCCAGGTGAAATCCATAGCTTGCTTAACATCAAATTTTTCAAAAAAACTAAAATAGTCCCCAAAATCAGATTCCTCAGGAATTTCTGGACATTTTTCTAAATATTTTTCTGAGAGGGTTAAAATTCTTGAAGCTAGATTCCCCAATCCATTTGCAAGCCCAGAATTATATGCTTCCTTAAAGCGTTCCATGGTAAAAGGACTATCTTCAAAAGAAGATATCTCACGTAAAAGGAAATACCGAAGTGCGTCCGTGCCATATTCTTTTACTATATCACTGGGGTTGATAACATTCCCGATAGATTTAGACATTTTGATGCCTCCCTCACCGGTGATGAAACCATGATAGACAACAGTGTCAGTCGTAGGTAAATTAGCTGACATCAACATCCCCTGCCACATCACCGACTGAAACTTTACCATATCCTTACCAGCCATTTGGACTTTTTTCCCATTTACCCAAAATTTTTCAAAATTATCTTTCTTGTCTGGCCAGCCCAAAGTGGAAATATAATTTACAAAGGCGTCAAACCAAACATACATAACCTGATCTTCATCTCCGGGTATGGGCACACCCCAAGAGAAACGCTCTTTACTACGAGAGACGGAAAAATCTTCCATTCCATCTTGCACAAAATCAATCGCTTCCTTCCTCCTCCATTCTGGAGTTATGGATTTATCATTTGATAAATATTCAAGAAGTTGTTTCCTATAATTTCCCAGTCTAAAAAAATAATTCTCTTCTTCCACCATCTCAGGTATTTTAGTGGGGTGCAAAACACACTTGCCATCAACAAGATCTTTTTCAGTTATAAACTTTTCACAGCCCACACAATAAATTCCTTTGTACTTCTTCTTATAAATATCCCCTTTTGCACTACATAAACGCCAGAATTCCTGGGCCGCCTTCACATGTAAAGGGTTTGTGGTTCGGATAAAATTATCATTTGAGATATTGAGTATATTCTTTAGATCCAAAAACTTCTCTGCATAATGGTCTACGTAGTCCTGCACATTTTTGCCCTCTTTTTCACTTGCTTCCCAGATTTTTTGACCATGTTCGTCTGTGCCCGTGCTAAAAAAAACATCTTTATCGATGAGGCGTTGATACCTAGCAACAGCATCAGACTGCACAAGCTCGAGTGCAAAACCGATGTGAGGATATGCGTTTACATATGGAATCGTAGTTGTAATATAGAAACTTTCTTTTTTCATTATTTATTGCTAGTTCGGGCTAAAGTCTTATCCTTCTCAATGTCACTTAAAAATTCCATCACAATTACTGCAACCGGAATCGCGAGAACTAATCCCCAGAACCCACCCAACTCAAAACCCACTAAAGCAGAAAGAATGACAACGATTGGTGAAAGACCCACTATCTTTTTAATAATAACCGGAGTAAAAAGAAAGACTTCAAATTGATGAACAATTAAATAAGCACCAGTAACCATTAGCGCGCTCTTGAGCCCTCCAGAAAGGTAAGAAAAAGTAAAAGCCGGAACCAGAGCAACCCAAATACCATAAGGAACCATCGACATTACTCCTGCAATAATGGCCAAAAGAAGTGAGTACTCAATATCCAAAAGCGATAAGATTAAATAAATGAGAACTGCCACGACTATTCCCAAGATCGCTTGTCCTTTCATCCAAAGAGCTATTTTGCGACTAGAACGATCCCATAGATCCACCACATAGTCTTCATGTTGTATTGGGAAAATAAGTCGAAGGAAATTTTCTATTCCTTTTTCTTGAATTGAAAGATAAAAGGAAATAAGGACAATTAATATAAAATTCAAAACACTTCCAAAAGTTGCAGAGAGGGTTTGGAAGAAACCGCCGGAAATATTTAAAACAAAGGCTTTTGATACTGAAAATAGTGTAGTGAGTGATAAGTTGCCCCCAAGAGAATTGACTATATCTTTAGCCCCAGAAAAAGCTTCATTTTGGAAAAAATGCAGAAAAGAAACTCCTGGTATGTAAGCAGAAATAAATTTAGAAAAATTATAAATTTCAGTTATCAAAAGTGGAGCAAAAAGATAGAATACTCCAGCAAGTATAAGAAGTGACACGACATACAAAATCACAATCCCAAAAACCCTGCCAACTCGTATTTTAGCAAAATAAGTAACTGCTGATTCCACAAAAGATGCTATGACAATAGAAGACAAGACAATCAGCCCCAAATCTCGCAAAAACCAAAGTAAAAATACACCCAAAACCACAAGAACGGCCCGAACCATTGTGTCCGTGGTTATAGAGATAGAAGTAATAGGATGTCTTTCAAACATAGAAACATGATACCACAAAAACTAGTATAGAAAAAGATTAGAACTTTAGCAGTTTTGAAAACTGACTTTCCGACTTCTTGGGCTTAAATGGACCAATAATTGCCAAATTAAGCTTGTTGTCTTTGAAAATACCCTGCGCCAATTCCTGTATTTGTTGTGCTGTTACTTTTCGTATTTCTTTAGCTTTTTCTTCCGCTCCACGAATTTCACGTTTTAAAAGCTCCTGCCCACCATGAAAGTTCGCAATGTCGTCACTTGATTCGAGAGATAACTTCATATTACCTATCAAACATTCTTTTACTTTATTTAATTCGTCTTCACTTACTAAAACATTTTTTAATTTTTTACACTCTTCGAGTACAGCCTGTAACACTTCATCAATTCTTTTATTATCCACGCCGGCGGAAATCTGGAAAAATCCATGGTCAGTATAAGAATCATTATAGGCACGCACATAGTACCCCACACCCATCTCCTCACGAAGCTTTACGAAAAGTCGAGAACTCATACCTCCGCCTAGTACTCCACCGAGCACAGACAAAATTACGCTTTTTTTACTAAATAAATCATAAGTGCGAACACCTAAAACAAAATGTGTCTGATCAGTTTTCTTGAAATTTATCAGAATCTCTGGTTTTGTCTGTTTTTCTTGAACTTTCAGCTTTCCACCCTTATCTCCATGTTCTATATCTTTAAAAATTTTATTTACCTCACTCATCACTTCTTTTTCCGTCACCTGACCCGCAACCACTAAAACAGTGGCCTCAGGTAAATAATGTTTTTTATGATACTGCACGAAATCCTCACGCTTCATATTTAATATATTTTTCTTCTCTCCAGCGATATTCCAACCTGCTGGCTGGTCTCCATAGAGCAATTTCATCATCAAGTCTTGCACATGTCTCTGTGGCATATCTTCGTACATGTTTATTTCTTCTATGATCACACCCTTCTCTTTTTGCATTTCTGCATCCGGAAAAGTTGAATTTAAATATATATCGGAAACAATATTGAAAATTTTCTTAAAATGTCGGGCATCGGACTTTGCATAGTATCCAGTATATTCTTGAGCAGTAAAGGCATTATACTGACTCCCTAATGCATCTAGTTCCTTTGATATATCAACAGCTTTAGGTCTTTTAGTAGTACCCTTGAAGCACATATGCTCTAAAAAATGAGATATACCATTTACATCTTTTGTCTCATATTTTGAGCCCGTCTCCACCAAGACTAAAACTGTCGCCGTCGGGTTGTCTTTCATCGGCACAGTGATAACCCTTAGTCCATTCTTTAAAATTTTTTTAAAGTATTTCATGTTTTTATAAATTAAATGGTAATTTATCTTTATATATAGCTAATTCTGCAAGGGTCATTGAGTGCAGAGGTTTTGGTAAATTATTTAAAGCAAACCAGCCAATCTCATCGAACTTGTGAGGTTCACCATTTTTAATTTCTTTTGGATCTACTTTGACTAAGTAATGCAACTGTATCCAATGAACCTTTTTCCCATTTTGCTCACGTAAATTATCATTAAATCCAATAAAAGAATACTCTATATTCTCTGCACAATATTCTTCTTTAACCTCATTTTTTAAAGTTTGTTCGACAGTGTTACCAAAATCAATTCCCCCACCGCCAAAATCCCAACAACCATGTTCATCACGACAATTTACTCCACGTTTATTCATTAAATATTTACCCTTCCCATCGTGACAATAATACGAGACGCCAACAGCAATATAATCAATTCCTTTTTGCATTTAAATCTTACCTTTTATATAATTTTGTAAATCTACTACTTTTATTCTGGCTTGTTCTCCTGTATCACGATCACGTACAGTCACAGTATCATCATTCAAAGTATCAAAGTCCACTACAATACACCAAGGCGTGCCTATTTCATCTTGTCTGCGATAGCGCTTACCGATGTTTCCGTTGTCATCCCAAGCCACACGCCCAAATTCTGCTTTTAGAGGAGCAAAAACTTTAGTGTTTGCATATTCCACCAACTCTGGTTTATTTTTAAGTAAAGGTGAAACAGCGCAAATAACCGGCGCAATATTAGGCTTGAATTTTAAGTAAGAACGAGGTTCATCACCCTTTTCATCCTCAGTGTATGCAGAAAGGAGTAAAGCAAGAACTGCTCGATCTACACCAAAGGTTGGTTCGATAACGTGTGGAATCATTTTTATCTTTTCTTCCTCGTCTATATATTCTAGTCCGTGATTTTTCAAATCAAAATCAGTACGATAGGCCAAACCAAAGAGCTCTTTCTTTCCAAAAGAATAATCGAACTCGAAATCAACTGTGCGACTGGAGTAATGCGCCCTATCTTCTTTAGCTATTTCTAGCTCGTGAACTTTTGACATATCAAGTCCCACCTCTTCCATCCAAGAAAGCATCTCCCCTTTCCAATATTCAAAATACTTTTCCCAATCAGCCGGACGAACAAAATATTCTATCTCCATTTGCTCAAATTCACGCTGGCGAAAAAGAAAATCTCTAGGCGTAATTTCATTTCTAAAAGCCTTACCAATCTGAGCCATACCAAAGGGCAACTTTGGATGAAAAGCGTCCACCGTATTTTTAAAATTAACAAACATACCCTGTGCTGTTTCTGGACGCAGATACGAGACAGCACTTGAATCATCGGAGGCTCCGACTTTGGTCTGAAACATCATGTTAAATTGTCTGGCTTCACTTAGTTTGCCACCGCAGTCAGCGCACTTTTTTTTGTCTTCAATCTGGTCAGCACGGAATCTTTTTTTACATTTTTCACATTCCACCATCGGATCAGCAAAGCCTGCGACGTGACCAGATGCTTGCCAAACTTCCTGGCGCATAAGGATGGCTGCGTCGACACCATACATATCCCTTCTAGAATCTACGAATTTCTTCCACCATGATTGCTTGATGTTATTTTTTAACGCCAAACCGAAATGCCCCCAGTCAAAAGTACCCCCCAATCCCCCATATATTTCTGACCCCTGAAATACAAATCCACGCCTCTTGCAGAGTGAAACTATTTTTTCCATTAAATCATTCTCCTTTTTAGTTTCATTTTTCATTTTACTTTAAAAATTAATACTATAAACTTTATAATCTATTCGATCACAGTGGCCCCACTTGGAGTAAACAAAGGGTCTTTATCTAAAGATGTACGGAGGGATGTTTTACTTACTCTGACATCTACATTAGCAAAATCATCATGCCCAGTCAAAACAGCATCATTGATGATGACTGGTGTAGTCCCAACCTGAGAAAGTGAAGGGGTGAATGTTATTTGAAAAGAGACACTCTTTTCAGCTGTAGAAATACCTGCTCCTTTCACTACACTACCCGCATTCCATACTATTTCTCTGGTAGAGGGATTATAAACCAGATCTGAATCAGCTGGAGACATCGGACCAACAAAATTTATCCACGATGGTAGAGAAGAACGTACAACCGCTTTTGAAATATTATTAGAGGTATTAGAGATAGCCCAAACCACTGTATAAGAAGTCTTCTTTTCAGCTTTTGGAGGAACGGGACCCGTATTCACAAAAGACCCAGAATAATAGAGAGCCTTAGCTGTAAACCCGACGTCAGAAAGTATACGAATAGTGGCAGAACCACGATTGCTTAAGTCAGTAGTAGCATAACCAGAAACCGACTGCTTACCAGAAATGGAAACATCGATGGTAATGGAGGGATTGTTAATTATCCCATCCATAGCAGAAAATAGTGATATCGTGGACATAGAAAAGGTCACCGTTCCAGAATCTCCTGGATTAACCTCTTTAAAAGCGTCTATAGAATTTCTATCCCAGGTTATTATATCGTTCGAAGAATCATAGAAACCTTGTTGAGTATTTATAGTTTTGCGATTGACTGCATTGCCAGATATTTTGGCTTGGATTGATAAATTATTTACTTTCGTATCTAGGTTGTTCATCCATCTTATCTCACCACGGATCGGAGTCTTTGTGTCTGTCGCATACGCCTTTTCTGAAACTCCATTTACAAAAATTTTTGTCTCGATAAAAGGTTTTTTTATTGTAACAATATGTCCTATTGAATTAAATACGACGCCAATCACTGATTTATCACCCGCAGACTGTGAGCCACTAGAAATATGGAAACTTTTTTCCTCTCCATCAACAACATCAAGTATTTTACCAGTAACTGATATGCTCTGTTCTGCCCCAGGAGCCAGATCCCCAAGATTCCAAACATTATTACCTAAAGATGGAGCTGGGACCGCTGATTCAAACTGAAATCCCGCCGGATAATCCAACTTTAGGAGTATTTTTGAAGCTCTTTTGGTAGCATTAAGAGTTGCTTTTATCTTTAAGATCAGACTTTGGTTGGAACTAATAGTTGAAGGACCATCCACAGAAAGATTAAGGGGGGTGGAACTAATAGTGATATCATACAGCTTCTCTTTTACAAAGATGGCATTTGATCCTTCTACCCGATACTCAAGTGAGATCTTTACATTCTTCACACTTCCCTGTTCACCAAACAGCACAATTTTTATATTTTCATTATGCACTGCACCTGCAGGAATAGTGCCCAAAGACTGACGCGTTCGCTCCATACCGAGAGATGAATTTAAAGCACCCACCCCAGAACCTTTCGGGTATTCCATGACTAAGTCCACCAAGTCGAGTGGAGAACTGTTCTTGTTTGTAATTCCAACGACAAAAGATAATTCTTCCCCACCAGCTGTAAAATTATTACCTAATATAGAAATATCTATATTTTCGTTAGATACAACATTGCCCCCAGCCAAAAAAACATAGGAAGCATAACCAAGTGTTAAAACAAAAAAAATAGAAGAGAAAATAAAAAAATTCTTAAATAAAGATGTCTGCATAAAAAATTTGTCTTCCGAAGCAATCGAACCATTAATAGACTTAGAACCATTTTCCCACACTTCAGGTATGTCTTTCTTGTGAAAGTGTGAGAAATTATCTCGATGTTCTATTTTCGTCTGATAATTTTTACTAAAAAGCTTGCTTTTTAATTCTTCTATCCTGTTTAATTTATTTCCATCACCTTGCGACATCTTAGAATTGTACCATATTTCACAAATGTGTCTCTTTGAGGGCTTTGTTTATATGTTGCAATACTTTATTTCTATCTTTTGACACCTCAAATACGAGATGGCCCTCAAATGGAGATTTTGTTAGCTTCCCTAATATCTCATTTTCACCTATATACCCTAGATTATTCAATATACGCAAAACAATAATTGCTTCAATGTTTAGTAAATCTTCTTTGCTTTCAATTTTTTCCAAAATAGAAAGTCCAGTCACTATATCATTGAACAAATTCTCATTTGGTTCTACACCAGCGAGTAAACGTTTGAGTAAGCGCACAATATTAACGAAAACCTTAAAATTCTCTGGCATCTTAGTGATATTTTCCAAAACATTTGTTTTTGATGCATTGGTAATCCTAAATATGTTTTTGCCCTGAACTAGGTCAATTTTTAAATAAGCAAAGTCCTGCAACACATAGCGAAGCTTGGAAGACATCTTACGCACACCCTGCGCCGAAGCAGAAACCATCCCCAGATCCCGAGTAAAAATATAATAATACCTCCCCGATTCCCCATGACTCCGACTTCCCAGTATTATTCCCTCTATATGATAAATGTGATGCATTAGAGATTTTCCTCTTTACCTAATTCTAGTTTTTTGAATGCGATATTGTTTTCTTTCAGTAAATTTTCTGGAACTCTGTAAATAAATTCTGCCCATTCCTTAATATGGGCATCATGTACTGGAAATACACTTCTGGGCTTTAACATTTTTGCATAATCAATTACATCTTTAATTTTCATCCAAGGCCCAGTAATTGGTAAGGCTAATATGTCCACCTCACATTTAGGATCTGCAAAAGCATCACCAGAAAAACACAAATTATCTATCATATAGCCAGTATTTTGGACTCTACCGTATGTACCATATATTTCGGCATGTAAAGTACCAAAACCTTTTATTTTTATGCCGTTAAAATCAAAAGTATCTCCATCTTCAACTTTTTTAAATTCGATTCCAGCTTCAGTAAGCAACTTACCAACAGAAGTATTAGTTATTATTTTTACATTCGGATTATTTTTTAATACTTCTTTCAGTGTATCTAGATGGTAGTGATCTTGGTGCTCGTGAGTATACAAAACAAGATCTATACCTACTTCGCTCTTTTGTTCAGTAGAAAAGGACCCCGGGTCAGTCATAATTTTCACACCATTGATATTTAAAACTAAACAGCAGTGTCCAATTTTCTTAATTTTCATATTTTTTTAAAATTAAAACATTTTTTGTAAAGATTCTAAAAGTTGAGGTAATTCGTAAAATTTATCACTACCACCCAGGTGTCCCCCTTTCGGAATAGTAGCTAAATTACAAGAAAGATTTTTCGAAATTATTTCCGCATGTTTAAATGGAACCTTTTTATCGTTATCTCCATGAATAACAGTAAAATTGTTCGATTTTTGTTTTATATAATCAAAGTTAAATGGAGTATCTAAAAAATTGTCTATTTTTCTAAGCTTTGATTCTTTATTTTCTCCATTAAGAATAGTGGAGGGTCCAGAAACAAGAACAGCACCACCAATTTTTTCATTTTTATCCAAAGTTTCCAGATAACGTAAAATTGCAGGTACCCCTAAAGAATGACCAACTAGAAATATTTCTTCTGTTGGAATTCCAACAGCTTCTCGAATAGTTTTAATCCATTCATCTTTTTGCGATCTGTCTGGAGTAGGCATAGGTAATGCGCATGCGTATACATCTTTTTTATCTAATTCGCGCATTAACCAAGGCCTCCATCCACCATTTGGTTTCCCTTGGAATCCATGAAAAATGAGAACTTTTTTCATTCCTTCATTTTATCACAAAATTTCTCAAGCTTGAAATGATTGGAGCCACTGTTTCATTGTTTATATCTTCTGGTCTTATTTTACATTTTGCAAAAATTTGTCTTTCCATATCTTTACCACACTCTATTAGTTTCTCTCGATTTTTAAGAGGAAATAAATTATCTCTATCTTTATATCGCGACTTGGCTTCTTCCATTCGTTCTTCATAAGACACAATACCGTATGGGTCCACTCTCCCATCAGCATAATGGGTTATTTTTATATTTATATCAGCCTTGTCTCGCTGTGCACACAAAAGAGAGAATCGAACTTGGTCTACCAGCCCAATAATTTCAGTAGACAGCCCAAGCTCTTTTAGTATTTTTACATGAGCTTCGTGGTCATCATTACCATATTTTTCGATAAACCCATCTTTCACTTTTTGCCAATATTCTAAACCTTCTGGTTTTAAAAGTTCAGGTAGAAAACTGAGGTCAGACTTAATAATATTTCCCATATCATGGAGTAGACAAGCAGTTATTATTTCTTCTTTATTAAGAGGTTCATTGAAATTATCATAAATTAAGGAAGCCACGGCAGCCACACGATACATATGCATCTGCAAGTTTGGCATGATTTTATACTCAGCATATATCTCAGAAATTTTTCTTACCATATTATTTATTAATTTTTACTTTGAAAACTAAATCCCCCACTTTTACCTCTTGCCCATCGTTTTCTTTAAATTCTATTTTTGATACTAGAACGGTTTTTTTCATATCAGAAGCAAATTTTTCTAACAACTCTTTGCCTTTTTGGCTCGTTTCAAAAACAAGAGAAATCACATCGCTCGGCGTGAGGCCTTTTTCTTTTCTCATATCCTGAATAGCACGTGAAAGTTCGCGATAGTCTCCTTCCGCTTTCAATTCTGGGGTAATAACTTTATCAAGTTGCATATCCCCTTCAAGATTTTTATCTTGTCTTACCTCTTTTACATTCAATTCATCTTTAATCAATTCGATGTACTCATTTTCTAGATCAAATTTTTTAACTTCTAGTTTAGAGAGTGGCTGTCGAACGGGTAAACCAGCTTTCTGTCTTTCTTTTAGACCCAAAGAAACAATCTCACGAGTCATTTTCATCTTCTCAATAACTTTATCATTTACCCTTCCTGCCTGTGGCCATTCTGCCAAATGCACACTTTCAAAGTCCTTTTTATTTCTCAATTTTAACCACAAATCCTCTGTTGTAAATGGTGCCAAGGGTGCCATGATTTTCGCCACTGTTTTCAAAACAAAATACAAGGTCTGCTTAGCCTCTTTATCCCCTTCTTTGATTCGTTCACGAGAACGACGCAAATACCAAGTAGAGAGGTCTCCAATAAAATCACGCATAGCCCTCGTAGGTTCAAGTAATTTATAATTATCAAGATTCTCTGTAGATAATTTTATTAGTTCGTCTAGTTTAGCTAAAATCCATTGATCCAAGATGTTTTTTAATTTAGGACGATTGTCTGTCTCTAAATTTTTGTCTCTATAGAGTTCATAAAAAGCAAGAACATTATAGAGCAATCCGAATACTTGCTGATGAAGAAGCATCACTGTTTTTTCGTCAAAATTCTTCGATTCACCAGGTTGATTGACTGAATACATCCATAGACGCAGTGTGTCCACCCCATATTTCTCCATCATAACCCAAGGGTCAACAACGTTCCCTAGAGACTTCGACATCTTTTTACCAGAAGCATCGAGTAAGTGTCCAAGACAAATAACATTTTTGTATGCTCTGCCTCGGCCCATAAGCACTCCCACAGCGTGAAGAGTATAGAACCATCCACGAGTCTGATCGATAGCCTCTGAAATAAAGTCCGCCGGATAGCCTTTTTTATCCACCAATTTTTTATTCTCAAAAGGATAGTGGTCCTGAGCGAATGGCATAGCACCAGAATCAAACCATACATCCATAACCTCCTTGGTTCGTTCTAGAAGAAAACCACATTTGCAGACAAGCTTTATCTTATCAATATAAGGCTTGTGCAAATCTAATTCATAATTTTCGTTATGGGGAATATACAGAAAATCCAAATCTCTAACCTCAGCATTGGCCAAAAGTTTAAATTTACCATCTGCATCTCTTTCCACTTGTTCAGCATGTCTAAATACTCCACCAGTCATAGCAATTGATTCATCAACATTAAATCCATTTAGCACGCAAAAGAACATCCAAAGTGGAGAACCATGTGAGATTATAAGTATCTTTTTATCTTGATATTTTTCTTCTAGCTCATATATAAAATCCCCCATCCTTTTTTTCACATCAAGTAATGATTCCCCTCCATGAATAGGGCTCATAAACCTGTCTTTCTCATTTTTGAACATGCCTCTATACTCATCCCAAGGCTTTCCCTCAAAATCGCCAGCATTTAATTCTACCAACCTCTCATCAAAGATGATTTGCTCATCTTTAAAACCTAGATTCTTTTTTAGGATATCTAACGTCTCTCGAGTGCGCATAAATGGTGAAACAAAGATCAAATCAAACTTTTTACCCTTCAAGTATTTTGCTGTCTTACCTACTTGGGCCTGACCTTTTAAAGTTAAATGATCCACAGTTTCGGCTCGAGAAGACACAACTCCATGCATATTATTCTTTATATTACTTTCAGATTCACCATGTCTCATCACAAAGTATTTATTACCAGATTTTTTTGTTTTATCTTTTAGATCTTCAATACTTCCCACAACATCTACCTTTTTACAAGAATCACAATTCCATACTGGTAGTGGTGTACCCCAATACCTCTCACGAGAAATCGCCCAATCCTTTATCTCTCTTAGCCACTCACCGAAACGGCCATCACGTATATATTTTGGCTCCCAATTTATTTTTTTATTTTCACTGATCAGTTGTTTTTTAATCTTTGGGTCAGACATACGTATATACCATGAATCTCGTGCATAATATATAAGCGCAGTATGGCAACGCCAACAATGTGGATATGAATGCTTATAGTTTTCTTGTTTGAAGAATAAATTTCTTTTCTTTAGATCATCTACAATATCTACTGCTAGAGTAGGCTTACCGTTTGTATCTGTCTCTTTTACAAATCGGCCCTCTAAGAATCCTGTACCTTTTATAAATTTGCCTTCAAGATTCACAAGATGGTGCTTGGGCAAGCCGACTTTGGTCCCAAGCACAAAGTCATCTTGTCCGTACATTACAGCCGTATGTACGATACCAGTACCATCTCCTGTGTTTACAAAATCCGCTACATATACCTTGAAAGCTTTATCCAATTTTGATTTCTCATTTTCAGAAATAGTTTTAGTTAGAAATGGGAAAAGGGATTCATATTGCATACCAACCATGTCTTTACCCTTATGGTCTGCAATAATTTCATATGGTTCAGCAATAACGGAGAGGTGTTCTTTTGCAAGCACAAGAATCTCCTCACCAACCTTAATCTCCACATAATCAATATCTTTACCAACAGCAAGAGCAACATTCCCAGGTAATGTCCATGGAGTCGTGGTCCACGCTAAAAAATACGCCTTTGTGAAACCTATAATCTTAAACTTCACATAAACTGAAAGATCTTTTACATCCTCATACCCCTGCGCAAGCTCATGTGAAGACAGCACAGTTCCACAGCGTGGACACCATGGGACGACTTTATAATCTTTATAGAGTAATTTCTGTTCATTTACTTTTTTAACAACATTCCAAACAGATTCAATGTAATTGTTGTGATACGTCACATAAGGATTTTCTTGATCCACCCAAAAACCGATACGCTTTGTGAATTTATTCCACACATCTAAATACTCCCACACGTTTTCTTTGCATTCTTTATTAAATTTTGCGATACCGTATTCTTCTATTGCCTTCTTAGAGTTAAGTCCCAGCTTCTTCTCCACCTGAAGCTCTACGGGTAATCCATGAGTGTCCCACCCACCCTTTCGACGGACATGAAATCCACACATTGTCTTATACCTCGGTATAGCATCCTTAAATGCACGTGCTTCTAAATGATGAATCCCTGGTTTGCCATTCGCTGTAGGTGGACCTTCGTAAAAAACATACTCCTTTTTACCCTCTGTCGCACTCAAAGTCTTCGAAAAGATATTATTTTCTTTCCAAAACTCTAAAATAGCTTCTTCGCGAAGCGCTGCGTCTGATTTTGGCTTAGTCTGTGTGTTTTGATTATCCTCCATCAAGAATAACAATACTATACAATCATTTTTTATGAAAGCTTCTTTTCTGTATATGCATCCAACTCAATAAAGAAAGTGGAACCCTTCCCCTCACCTTCTGACTCCGCCCATACTTTGCCTTTATGTGCTTCTATGATCAATTTAAGAGTGTAAAGGCCATATCCAGTACTGTCCACATTCACACGGACCGAATCCTTGCCTCGTCCACCCTCGGTGAATAACACCTTTTTATCTTCTTCGGTTATGCCCATACCCGAATCTTTAACAGATAATTTCACCTTGCCATCACCATCATGAAGCGCCACGTTTACTTCTCCAGCCTTGGTATATATGATAGCGTTATCAATCAAGTTATTAACAGCATCCTTGAGCCAAAAAGGATCTCCTAGAACATTATAGGCACCATCTTCTATAGTAATTTTCATCTGAAGTCCTTTAGCTTCTGCTTGAACCTTTTTTTCAGCTAAAGTTTTAAAAATTAAATCTTTGAAATCAATTACGTTCATATCATATTTAATAGTTCCTTTCTGTAGATTGGCAGCATTCAAGACCAAGTCGACGGTTTCTATGCCTGTATTATCAGACTCTAGTCCTTGCTCAGCCCTCCTCTTTACTTCTTCATTTATGTCGCCAAAGGTACCATCCAAAATTCCAGCAAAAATATATTTCGAACGAGTAAAAGAACCCTTGACCTTGTGAGTCACGAGGTGAACCAAGGACTCTCTTTGTTTGATAAGATTTTGAAGATCAATATTCAACTTCTCGAGTTCTTCTTTTTGTCGTACCTCTTTTTTAACACCACGAATAAGCTTATAACCCAAAATAGTTATAAAAGCCAAAGTAAACAAAATAACTATACGGACATTTTCGATTTTTCTTATAAATAAGACAGCTAAAACTAAAAACCCAAGTGTAAACACAAGTGCTTGAGCCCCAAGTAATTTAATATTAAATGTGTGAAATCGAACAATCATATAAGCAAAAAAAGCAACAAATATGGGCATACCAAAAAGACCAGCCTGTGCTAATACCCAGTTTTCTGTAAAACTCCCTATTATGTTGCCAGAAGAAAAAGCTATTAAAAATAGTACAGCCCCTAAACCAAAGATTGCTATTTCTTTTCTTCTTGATAAATTAGAAATTCTTCTAGATTCATAAATAGTCACAAATATTGTAGATAATATGAATATCAACTCAACAATATAAGTGTAATACTGAGCCAAAAACCCTTCGATTGCATTACAATAGTTAACATCTACTCCTATTAAATTATATTCGGTCGATAAGAATAAGACCACCGGTGAATATAAAAGTATTCCAAAGAATTTCCATATGAATGTTAAATCTTTGTTTTTAACGAATAGATAAACCAAATAAAAACACATCAAATAAATAAGTGGCTCGAATAATATCTGCAAAGACCAGAAAAATAATACAACATCTGGTCTGTTGGTTGCCCATATTATAAGATCAAAGAAACTCCATAATGAGAACAGGATACTAACTATCAAAAAAGAAGTACCTATTTTAGATTTACCACTTTTATGGAAAACAAAAAAACCAACAAGTAAGGCAGCTATCATAGCAGGAATATGTGAATAGAAAAAAAGCGTAGGTATATTACTTGAATAAACAAAATATTGTGCTGATTCCCAAGGGCAAAATTGTTCCATAAATTAACTAGAAGATGAGTATAACAAATAACTTCCTATTAGTATAATAATAATTGACGAAAGTTTATGTAAAAAATGTTTACGAGATATATTTTCTTTCACTAATCTAGGAATAAACATGGTAATAGAGACTCCAACAATAAAAACAAACATAGGTTGATAACTATTAACAATAAATACAAGAGATACTGGGGCAATAAGTAAAGCAAAATTATTCGCTAAAGCACCAATCATATATAAAATTTCACTAAGAATATTAAGAGAAAGTAAATTAAAACTGAGTCCAGTAAACATGTTTTTGAAATCATGTCTGAATTTTTTATAAAAAATGAAAACAAAGATTCCAAAAATAGTGAGCCCTGTATACTGCCAGAAGACTGAAATCCAAAAACTGTCTACCAAAGCAAGCTTTTTAAACAAAACTCCGCTCAATGCAAACAAAAAAGATGAGATAGCCACTAAAATCAAAACTCTTTTTTTAAAATGAAAATGTTTATTAATATCGCTTTCTACAGAAAGAGATATTATACCTACCAAAATTAAAACTGATGCTATGATTTGGTTTACGTTCAAAAGTTCCTGTAAAATAAAGTACCCTAGAAGATAACCGAAAATGGGATCCAGCTGAAAAATCGGTATTACAATTGAAGCTTCTTCTTTATCTATAGCCTTAAGATAAAAATAAAAAGCCGCTGCACTTAAAAGCCCGACCAGAAGCAGCATCAAAGAATCAGTAACAGAAACACTAAATATTTTTGAACGATAAATAATGGCGATAACAGGCAAAACAACAATAGAAGAAAGGGAAGAAAATATAAGTAATGCACCCACACCTCGCCCACCTTGATACTTAGAAAGAATAAATTTATCTATATGATTTATTATACTCCAAAGTATAGGTGCTATTATTGCTATGAGAAACCAGTGAGACATAAATTATTGAGTTTCCTCTGCTTCTTCTTCGACAATTGCAAAACTTCGATCAATGAAAGACCTTTTATGTGAGAAAAAGATAGAAACAAGTATGGCAACAATAAAGATTAGTTTCAGGATCTTTGACTTCTTATCCATAACACTATTGTAACACAAAAAGTCAATACAATCTAGTTCTTGTCGAGTTAACCATGCATGATAACACTCAAGATGTTTTTATTCTTGCTATTTGATATACTTCCAAAATGATAGATTCAATTATTGACGCAAAAACAACAGACGAGGCTGATGTAATTATTTTATTAGCGGGATATGAGAAAACAACTTCAAACAGAAAGGGGGCAAAGTATGGACCTAGAGCAGTTATAAAAATGCTTGATTCAAAACTGGAGCTTTTTGATCGTGATTACAAAACTGAACCTTGTAGAAAAATAAAAATTGGGCAAAAAAACTTGGGTAATATTAGCTCCCTTCCACCCGAAAAAGCTCTTAGAAAAATTACTTCGGAGTGTGAAAAAATTTTAGACAAGGGTAAATTTGTATTTTTGCTTGGCGGTGAACATTCAGTATCACTTGGGCTTTTGCAAACGCTTACAAAAAAAGTAAATCCAAAAGATGTGACCATCCTCGATATAGATGCACATTGCGATTTACGTGATGATAATAAAGACTACAGCTTAAAACCAATAAGGTTTGCACATTCTTGTGTAATGCGTCGTGCGCACGAACTTGGTTATAATCTTGTCCAAGTCGGTATTCGTACTTATTATAAAAATGAATACGAATATTTTAGTGACCCGAAAAATAATATAAAAGTTTTTGAATGGGGAAATGGCAATACGGTTCCCGATATAGATGAAATTTTGAAATCTATCAAGACAAAGTACATATATATCACGATAGATGTAGATGGTTTTGACCCGAGCCATATGCCTGGTACCGGCACAGCTGTTCAAGGGGGTATAGAATGGTGGTATGGCTTAGAACTTATAAAACGCGCCATAGATGGTCATGAGCTTGTGGGTGCGGATGTTGTAGAAGTCGCCCCTATCCAAGATTCTGTCCTCACTGAATATGGTGCTGCCCAACTCACTTATACGATAATAGCGCACAATTTCAGAGATAAACTAAAATAATTAGGTTGCGTATTTTTCGATTAATTTATTCGCGTCTTTTGGGTGGGCCTTACATTCCAGAAGTGCGGTGAGTATAAGAGGAGCAACGATAGTAGCATCAGATTCTACAATAAACATTGGGGTGTCTTTAGTCAATTTATCCCAAGTTATTTTTTCGTTTGGGGTTGCACCAGAATATGAACCATATGAAGTCGTAGAATCTGAAACTTGGCAAAAATATGCCCAGGGTTTTGTTTTTATCTTCATGTCATATTTGAGTGATGGCACTACGCATATCGGGAAATCCCCAGCTATCCCCCCTCCAATTTGGAAGAAGCCGACTCCTTTTCCCTCTGAAAGTTTTTGATACTGCCCATAAAATACACCCATATATTCTATCCCACTCTTAGCTATATTTGCACTTGCATCACCGAGCTTCACATGTGAAGCAAAGATATTACCGAAAGTAGAATCTTCATAGCCAGGTACCACCATTGGGATGTTGTTCTCGGCTGCCGCGAGAAGCCAACATTCCTCAGCCTTACCCTCGTGTTTCTTTTTATCAATGACTTGAATTAAATCATAAAAATATTCATGCCAGAACTTTCGCGTTTTCTCCTTGGTCGCTTTCTCCCAAACTGGTAAAATCAGACTTTCGACTGCTCGAAATGCCTCGTCTTCAGGAATACTTGTGTCTGTAACTCGGCGCATCCTGTTTTTTAAAATATTTGTATCATCTTCTTTAGTAAAGTATCTATAGTCTGGAAAATTTTTATAACTATCATGTGCCACGAGACGGAAAAGTGATTCTTCTAAGTTCGCACCCGTTACAGACATACCGTGGATGAGACCCTCTCTAATAGCGGGAGCAAGAGTGATGCCAAGCTGGGCAGAAGACATGGCCCCAGCTACCGTCCAAAACATCTTACCGCCCTTTTCTATATGTCTCCAATAGGCAATAAGGGCATCTTTTGTAGCACGAGAATTGAAATTTTTGTAATTTTTAAGAATGAATTCTAATGTTGGAAGATTTGTATTCATGAGTTTTTATTATAAAAATTATTCTTTTAATGCAGTTTTTCTACGTAATATTGTTATACCAGATTCTCTACTGGATACCTTGTGCCACGTTTAATAAAGTGAGTTTCAACATCAGACAGTTTAAAAGTTTCGATAAAATAAGCAACAATTTTTTCAACATCTGTCCCATTTCTACATGTGTAAACATCAGCGCTTACAAAACGACGCTTAGGGAAGGTGTGAATTGCGATATGGCTTTCAGCAACAATTACGAACCCACTCCAACCCCCTGGATCTTTTATTTCATTATCAGGCGCAGAAATAACCATAGGCTCAGAAAGGGTCTTCATGCCAAGTTTGTTAGGTAAATCAGACAATACCGAAGAAACTATCGCCTTATTATCCAAAATTTTAGGGTCTCCTCCATATCCATCAATCGTTATATGTTCACCAAATTGCACAGTTTTCGTATTATCCTGCATAAAATCAATTTTAACATATTTCCCAAATAAAAAACAAAAGTTTACATGCCCACGTGGATTTGTCTTATATGATATACTCAAAAAGTAGTTAGTTAGAAAACGAATGTTCGTAGCTTAAAAAAAGCATTCATTTGGTAAACGCTATTACGTGTCGCACCAAAATGAGAGAAGCGAGTCCAAACCTCGTCGAACACTCCGAACCGCAAGAACGATTCTTACTCATCATCATATTCACAGCCACCTCTCGATATTCGAGGGTGGTTTTGTTTTTTACAAAATATATGGAGAACTATTTCTTCAACCCAAGTTTCTCAAGTCTAGACGTGATCGCTCCTCTTTTTCTGCCAAATTTTTTCATTAGGTCAGGAATGGCAACACCAGAGGAAAATAATTTACTCAATTCTTCGTCTTGCCCTTTGTCCCACGAGCGATAGGCATTTGGATGCTTTTCACGTATTTCGGCAAAGGGTTTTGGGCGCGCCGTACTCGGCGCGCCCCCTTTGCCCTCTATCTCTTTTTTTTCTGCATGTTTCCTCACCTTCCCCCCACACGCCAACACAAAGTCATTGTGCATTTTCTCAATCTCATTTTGATTCAACTTTTCAAAAACTTGCACTGCATCTCCAGAACTTTTTTTAAAATCAACATCCTTTTTTAAAATTTCCGGATGCACTTTGAGCGCGTGCTCATTTATACCTAGCAAATATAGCCCCGAGAGTCTACGTACACGTGAAAGCGCCACGTAACCCTGTCCAAATTCAAACACTTGCGACAAATCCATCACCGCCGCATCCATACTCATCCCCTGACTCTTGTGCACAGTGATAGCCCATGCGAGACGGAGTGGAATCTGGCTTATTTGAGCTCTAATTTTACCATTTTCTTCCACATTCCAATCCATCGGCGCAACAACGATACTATGACCATTTCTGGTTTTGATAATCGGGTATCCGCTAAATTCTTCATAACCCGTCACCACACCCAATGTGCCATTCACAAATCTTTCCTTCTGATTATTTTTGGTACACATCACCACCGCCCCGATTTTAAGCTCAAGATTCTCTGGCGACAAACAGCCCTTTTTGAGAACCTCAACCACTTTATCATTACCACTTCCAGTCATCGAAAAAGATTTTACTTCCTCTTCTAATTTCGCTAGCTCAGAATTATTTACCCGATCCACATCCACATTGTGTGAAAAAAGTTTTGTAACATTCGGGAGCGTATCATCTATATCTATGTGCCTCTCATTAATATGATTTAAATGTTCCTCTTTTACAGAACCAGAGCGTATTGCTCCCAACACCGAAAGGAAATCTGCGTCATCTTGACGGTGTTGTTCATTCAGATAGCACACTATTGGTCGAGCTCGCTCCCAAGCTCCCGCACTATAAGCAAAATTGCCCACTCCCACATGACTCCCCACAGGTCTGACCTGTGGGATAAGCGAGCCTTGTTGGAGATGCTCTTCCCTCTTAACAATCGGAGGCAACTGAAAAAAATCTCCAACCAAAACAACTTGTATCCCACCAAACGGCTCACTGCTTTGTTTTATTTCCCGACAAACCAAGTCCACCATGTCGAGCATATTTGTAGAAAGCATCGATATCTCATCTATAATGAGCACTCGTGTACGAAGGACACGCTTATTAATGTATTCACTACTTGCAATTTTATCTAAATCATATTTGTCTAGTCTTGTGCGTATACCGATACCACTCCATGAATGAATCGTCATCCCACCGATATGCGTCGCCGCAATACCAGTCGAAGCTGTAATCGCCGGTTCAATATCCGAGACACGCAAATAATTCACAAAATTATTTATTGTATGCGTCTTGCCCGCTCCCGGTTCGCCAGTCAGAAAAACATTGGCACCAGTTTTTAAAATATTTAAAGCCTGATCTTGAGTCATGTAGAATACATTCTACTACATTTTCTTTGGTGCAACGATACCGAGTAGATGCAAACCTGTTTTCATTACGGAGGAAAAGGCATAGGTCAGAGCTATTTTATATGAAGAAGCTTTGTCTGCTTTGCTGACGATCAAATTATTACCATAAAAGCTATTAAAAGCGCGAGCAACTTCAATTAGATAATTGGCAATATAGTGCGGTTCGTATTCATGACTAGAACGGAGCACGATTTCAGGAAATCGGTATAATAATTTCTCCACTTCGGCAATTTCAACAGAAAAAGTGTGTGGATCAGGCAAGATATTTTCTTTTTGGGCTTTTTCTAAAACTGAATTAGCGCGCGCGTATGAATATTGTAAATAAGGACCAGAATCCCCTTCTGTTGAGACCGATTCTTCTACGTTGTAAACAATGTCACCGCCAGAAGCAGAACGAAGAATAGAATATTTTATCGCTGCTACACCCACCGCCTCTGCCACTTTATTTTTTTCCACCTCCGCCCATTCACGTTCCTTCATTTTTTCCCCTATGAGCGCAATAGTATCTCGCAAAAACGACTCTCCAGTTACCACGTTACCCTTTCGAGAGCTCATCTTGCCACCGGTCAAGCGCATCATGCCATGAATAATATGCTTCATTTTCTTCTCATGTTCTGGGTAGATCAAGGAAACAGCTTTTGCGACTACCCTCATATAGTCCACCTGTTCGTTGGCCGTGACAATAATAGAAAGGTCTAAGTTGGGTTCTGTTTTAAATTTTTCTTCAGTAAGTCCAAGCTCCTTTGTCTCATACGTCGGCAAGCCCTGTGATGTAATGAAAACTCTCGTGTGAAGCTTTGGCTGACCTTCTTTGTTGTATTTTTCCGCCTTAAAAACGACAGCGCCATCAGACTTTTCGAAAATCATTTTACTATCCGGAGCGTCAATCAATTTATCTAAATTATCTTTTACAATCCTCTCCCCGATCGGCGCCATCTGACTCTCTAAGAAATAGAAATCGAATTCAGTGCCGAGCATCTCATATAAATCCTGAAAAGCATTCATCGTAATCTTAAAACCCCAATCATAGACTTGATTTACCTGTGGATCACTTTTGTCATAAAGTTTTTTGTTCAAAGAATCAATTTCTTTCCTTGCCCCGCCGAAGCCTTGCGCGGAGGAGGGTTTTGCCTCTACGTCCTTTTCATATTCTTCACTACCCAATACATAGGAGTCTCCTATGTATTGAGCTAAAACAGAATTGGAAGCAGACATATCCTGTGGCATCCCCTTTTTGTGCATACCAAATATTGCCTTTGCTACGTGCAGGCCAACATCTCCCTGATAATTCGCACGGGAAACCTCTGCACCAGAGTGTTCTAAAATTCTCGCCACTGATTCACCTATCGCATTCGTCATCAGATGCCCGATATGAAATGGCTTGAATGGATTCGGGTCTGTATACTCGATCATTATCTTCTTGCCGCCCAAAGCATCATTTTTACCGACTTTTTCCCCCTTATTTAAAATTTCCTCAACACTCTGCGCAAAAAACTTTCTAGAGAGATAGAAATTAATGAAACCTGCACCCGCAACCGTAATTTTTTCAATTTCTTTTGGTAATTTATTTTCTAACTCTTTTTTTATTTTCTCTGCTAATTCTTTTGGATTACTCTTTATTTTTTTAGCACCTGCCATCGCTACGTTAGTAGAATAATCTCCATTTTTTAAATCTTCTGGATGCTCTACAACAAAACTAACATCTTCGATACCAAGATTTTTCAACGCTTCTTTTATTAAATTTTTTATTTTATCTTGCATTTGATTTACTACCAGTGGTTCCAAAACCTCCACGATTTTTCTCTCCCATAGTTTCAACTTCTTCCCAGTCCGCAAGGTCTATTTTCACAAAAGCCCCCTGCCCGAGGCGTTCCCCCTTTTCTATTTTAACACTAGTATCACTTAAATTATAAACTTGGAGAAGTATTTCATCTGTATCCCCGCAATAATCATTGTCTATATAACCCGTAGTAACCAACAAACCCTTCTTTTTAAGCGTGCTGGAACGGTCTTTAATCTCAAGCATATACCCTTTTGGTATTTCAATAATGACGTTTGTCGGCAATCGTTCCAAGGTTTTAGGCGCAATCATTGCATCCACCCGAGAATACAAATCAAAAGCTACTGCCCCACTAGTCTGATACTGTGGCAAGGGTAAACTCTTATCGATACGTTTTACTTTTACTATCATATTAAATGATTTTTTTAATCTTTTCGTAAATCTCTTCGTGAATATTCTCACGAATTTCCATCTCACCATTTTTCACACACTCTATCTTTATCCATCCCTTCTGAGTTTTGGCAAGCCAAAGAGCACTCTTTCTAGAATTTTCCATATGTTTTACATCTTTTTCATGCACATCTTTTTTCTTGCCCAGATATGCACGAGTATTTTTTTTATTCCTTTCAGCGATCAACTTCATAACTATCGGGATCGGTACGCTCAAATAAAAAACAGCATCCGGCGTGGGAATTTTAAAAACACCATATTCCATCTCAGCGAGCCATGTGAGGAAACTTTCTCTTTTTTTGGTATTGGTTATTTTCCCGCCTTGATGAATCTGGTTTGCGCTCGCGTACCTATTCGCAACGACAATGTTGCCTGCCTGCAACCACTTCTTTATTTTATCTCCTGACTCAAAGCGGTCCGCCGCGAAAAGCACTGAGGCGATCTTCGGATGAATTTTGACGAAATTATAATATTGTTCGGAGAGACAGTGTCCGATAAATTTTCCAAAAAAATTCGAGTAGTATTCTGGAAAATCAACCACTTTCACCTTATGCCCATCTTTCTTTAAATGTTTAATCAAAAGGTCTATCTGTGTAGCCTTACCAGACCCATCCGTGCCATCTATTACTATAAGTTTTCCCTTCTTTACCATTTAGAAAATATAGCAGAAAAAGACTGAAATTGAAAATTATTACTCCAACTTGCAATTCCATATATTTTATAATTTCAAGCTACTTTAGTTAACTAAAGTAATTAATACTGATTTATGGATTGTATTTCTAAACCTTTCACAACTAAGTCTGAATCTGTATCGACTAAATATGCAAGTGCCTTAGCTGTTTTTTCAACAGGCATTGCCGTACTAAAGTCTGTTTTATTATCCCCAGCTTTTTGAAAAATATTCGTGTGGAAAAATCCTGGATAAAATCCTAAAACACTAATATTAAATGGAGCAAGTTCTAATTGAAGACATTTTGTAAAACCTGTTACAGCCCATTTTGAAGCATTATAGACAGAGCGCTCAGATTTTACATGAAGTCCCGCTTGCGAACTTACATTTATAATCCTCCCATATTTTTGCTTTTTCAGCTGTGGAACCAAGGCATTTACGGTCAACATTGTCCCAAGAGTATTTACTAAAATTACATTTCTGATTTCTTCCACAGTATTTTGCTCTATCGGACCCTTTATCCAGACTCCCGCACAATTTATAAAACAATCAATCTTTTCATGTTTTTTTATGACGTGAGAAATCGCACTTTGAATTTGTTTCTCATTAGTAACATCGCAAACAATGCCATCACATTTAAGCTCCTCAGCAGCCTGCTCTACTTATTTAGTATTTCTTCCCAAAATTACAACAGTGTTATGCTTCGAAAGAATTTCTGCTGTGGCTTTACCGAGTCCACTATTCCCTCCTGTAATGACAATTACTTTTTTCATATAAATTTATACAAACTTCTTAGGTATCGGAAATCTTTTTGCTAATGCTTTGATTTCTTTGTGAACTGCTTCTTTTACTTTGTGATCGTCTGTATTCTTGAGAACTTTTATCATAAGCTCAGCAACTTGCTTGCACTCTTTCTCTTTAAATCCACGGGTAGTAATAGCTGGTGTACCAAATCTAATACCAGATGGATCAAGAGGCTTCCTCGTGTCCCCCGCAATAGAGTTCATATTGAGAGTCATCCCCACTTCGTCAAGTACCGTCTGTGCTTCTTTACCTGTAACACCTAAAGAACCGAAGACATCAGCCAATATCAAATGATTATCTGTCCCCCCACCAATCATACGAATATTATTTCGCTTTAAAACTTCTGCCATCGCCTTCGCGTTCTTTAGAACTTGCGCTGCATATTTTTTATATTTCGGAGTCATTGCTTCGCCGAAAGCTACAGCCTTGGCAGCGATGGTGTGCATATGTGGACCACCTTGAATACCTGGAAAAATTGATTTGTCTATTTTCTTTGCGATTTCTTCACTTTCACGAGTTAGGATTATTCCCCCGCGTGGACCACGAAGAGTTTTGTGTGTAGTGGAAGTAATTATATCGAAACCATCATCGAAAGGATTGCGAAGCACTCCAGCTGCAATAAGTCCAGCAATGTGCGCCATGTCTGCCATGGTGATAGCACCCACCTCTTTAGCAATTTCTACGAATTTTTTATAATCAAGCGTTCGAGGATAGGCAGAAAAACCAGCAATGATTAACTTCGGCTTTGTTTCAAGCGCGACCCTGCGCATGTCTTCATAATCTATCTCACCAGTGTCTGGATTTTTCATTTTGTACGTCACAAATTTATAGATCTTGGCTGGTAGAGTCATTGGATGCCCATGAGTAAGGTGTCCCCCGTGTGAGAGATCCATTCCTAGCACTGTGTCCCCTGGGTTCAATAACGCTGCATATACAGCCAAGTTTGCCGGAGCGCCAGAGTGTGGTTGAACATTGGCAAATTTACAATTAAATAATTTACATATACGTTCAATAGCCAGACGCTCAATACCATCAGTAAATTCCTGCCCACCATAATATCTTCTTCCTGGATAGCCCTCTGAGTATTTATTCGTAAACACTGAGCCGTTAGCTTTCAACACATCTTCAGAAACATAGTTCTCTGAAGGAATCAGTTCCAATCCTTCTCTTTGTCTTTTTTCCTCACTTTTAATTAGTTTCTCTACTTGTTTGTCTCGCATGCACCCATCTTATCACAAGAAAAGATGATTGTCCCAAGCAAATCTGTGCGTAATACTTTCACACCAAATTGAGCTAGAGTATTCAATACATCTTTATGCGGATGACCATATTTATTGTCTTTACCATTAGAAATAAGCGCGTAAGTAGGGGTAACTGCTTTTGCAAAGTCATAAGAAGTCGAAGTTCTAGACCCATGATGGCCAATTTTTAAAATAGTACTCTCTAGCACGCTCGCAGAATTTCCCCCAAGAACTATTTTCTCCGTTAAAGAAGTAGAATCCCCTGTGAGCATCACAGAGGTCTTACCATAAGAAAGTTTTGCGATAATGGACCCATCATTTGATGACCACAAAGAAACATCTCTATCTGGAAATAAAATATCAATCACTACTCCTCCTCCAATATCAAGCCTCATCCCCTTTTTCGCCAAAATATTAGGAATATTTTTGTTTTTTATTTCTGATTCGAAATTTTGATACGTTTTAGAATCATTGAAAGTCCCCGGTTCAAAAACCCTATCTATTTGGTAAACTTTTAAAACGTCCTCAAATCCGCCGACATGATCCGCATCAGGGTTCGTAATTAAAATCGCATCTATATGCCTATCAAATGGAGACATCACACGAGCGAGCTGACTCAATATCTTCCTCGGTGGTCCACTATCTACTAATAACTGCGTGCCCGTCGGTGACTCTATAAAAAGCGCATCTCCTTGCCCGACGTCCAGCATGGCAAACGTAAGGCCTCGATTAGAATTTTGAAAATCTAGATAGAAAAGATATGTGACAGCGACCAGAAGCAAGAAAGTAAAAGAGAGAAGCCCGTATACTTTAGACTTTTGAAACATGTTATAATGTTAGCATAATAGTAAATATAGCCGTACATAGCTTTTATAAGGTCCTCGGTTCTCCGGGTCCCTCCCCCGGCCAGACCATTCTAAAAGCTATGTACGGCAAATTTCCATGAAAAAATTTGAAGAACTAAAATTTAATATCGGAGCTTTAAAAGGAATCTCGGTGAAAAACATCGAGGAACACCTAAAACTCTATGCGGGGTATGTCAAAAATACTAATTTAATCATAGAAAAAATAGGAGAAATGGCATCTGACACGGAAAAAAATGCTTATGTGATGGGAGAACTACAAAGAAGATTTAGCTTTGAGTTTAATGGCATGCGAAATCATGAATATTATTTCAAATCTTTAGAAGGCGGAGCGAGATTATTACCCCAAGATTCAAAACTAAAAGCTGCTATCGAAAAACAGTCACCTTCTTTTGAAGCTTGGCTTGGTGGATTCAAAACTATCACTATGACTCGAGGCATCGGCTGGGCAGTGCTTGGTTATGATAAAAAGACAGAACAATTTGTGCACATCTGGATCGACGAACAACATTTGGGTCAATTAAATGGAGTAGAATGGATCCTGGGCATTGATATGTGGGAACACGCTTTCGTCTATGATTACCCGACGTCTGAAAAGAAAAAATACGTCGAAGCATTTTTTGAGAACCTCAACTGGGAAGTAATTGAAGAAAACTTCAAGAAAGTTCAATAAAACTTTTTATATTCCTCCCAAAAAGTCTATAAATAAAATAAATATAGCTGAGAATTGTCAGAATTAGAGGAAAATCTGGGAAAGAAAAAGCCGCGAAGGGTAGATTTGCGAAGAAATTTATGACTCCGAGCTCGTAGTGAAGAAATAAATATGAAATAAATCCAAACGGCACAGCGAGGATGTGTGAGATAAGTCCGACAAAGCCCGTTATAAATCCAAGCACCATCGTAAAAGGAATAAGCGGTAAAATGAGGATGTTGGCTGGTATCGCAACAAGAGAAAGATTGCCCATTTTATAGAGTATAAAAGGTAGGACAAATAAATATGCAGCGCAGGTTACGGATACGATATCTCGAAAACCGAAACGCTCAGACACCCACATGAAATATTTCTCAATTCGTGGAGTGATGAATATAACTGCCACGGTAGCAATAAAAGAAAGCTGGAAAGACACATCAAACACAAGCACAAAAGGATTTAATAAAATCATAAATACACCAGCAAGTATAAGCGCTCGCGCTACATCATAATTCCTACCCGTCGCCCGAGCAACGAGCACTAAAGTCGCCATGATACCTGCCCGTATAGCAGTAGAGCTCGCGCCAGTCATTAAAATAAAAAGCAAAATAGCGAAAATACCCATTCCTATACCTAGATTCATGGGTAAAAACGCAAATAATTTCATGAACCATTCGGCCACGATGGTCACATTGTATCCAGACAAAGCAACTATATGTATCGTACCAGTGTCGATAAATTGTTGCCGAAGTTCTTGACTAAAAGATGCCTTCTCTCCTAATATAAGGCCACCCAAAAGTAACGACTCAGGATTCTGCACCGCAAGATTTATTTTCTCTAAGAATTTTTCTTTGATAGAAAACAGAAAACTCTTTAGGGAGTTCCCATTTCCACGAGAAACAATCTCAATCTCCGGATAACTCATGACGTACAGAACGCCATCTTTGCGTAAATAATTTATATAATCAAACACTTTACCCTGATCTGTAATAAAATTCTCTGGCTTTTCTAATTCCCCAATGAAATTTATCTCGTCCCCGTATTTATAATCCTGATCAAAAGCAGTCGAGATTAAAATTTTAGTTTTTATTTTATTTTTTTGTACTTCGACAGCTAATCGTTGATTATTCTCGCTTAAAGTCGGCTCATCAATAATTTCTCCAACAAAGGAGACCGCCTGTCCTACTTTTGATTCAAATATCTGAGTTAAAGGAACATCAACAGTGTGAAATCTGAAAACCCCAACACAACATGTTAAGGCAAAAACTGACAAAATAATCCCCCACTTATTTTTAGAGACAAAGTTAAAGAATAAAAACAGCGAAACAGAAATTAAGGCAAGAAGTATCATTCTAAATGAATCCACAAAAACAAAAGAACGTAAAAATACTCCAAAGATAAATCCAAAGCAAATTGAATAGAAAATTCTATCCCGCATTGATAAATTATATCAGAATTATTTAATTCTTAAGCTCCACTGGCTCGCCTTCTGCAAAACTGGTAGCGATGAGGTCTGCACGGTCATTGTATTTGTCTTCATTGTGCCCTTTGACATAGGTCCACTTGGGTTTGAGCTCCTGAGTAAGGGCGTACAGTTCTTCCCAAAGTTCGCGATTAACGACAGGCTTCTTGGCAGCATTTCTCCAATTATTTTTCTGCCAGTTGAAAATCCACTCTGTTATACCAAGGATTACATACTTAGAATCAGAAACAATTTCCACCTCACCCTTCACCCTCTCCTGGCCAGGAGAGGGTTGGGAGAGGTTGTTTTTTTTAATATATTTTAAAGCTTCTATAGGTGCTGTAAGCTCCATTTGATTATTCGTAGCATGTTCCACACCTCCACCAATCTCAAAAACCTTGTCCCCCATCAAGAAGACAGCCCCCCAGCCAGCCTTGCCCGGATTCCCCTTCGCTGCTCCATCTGTATAAATAATTATTTTCTGGTCTGACATGGGCTTTATTCTATCATTAGTCTTAAAAAATATCTTCTACCCGCAATCTGAGCTCTTCCCTACCACGGAAACGAGAGAGGTCAAAAGTGGCAAGCAAATTTACAGGGAGACCTTCAGATAAAGGTTTATTAAAAGAATCAACACTAGAGAAAAAAGATACGGCCTTAGGTTGCGCCCTGCTTGAATCAGAAAAAACTATTTCTAAGTGTTCCCCAGAGCCATTTTTACCAAATTTCTTTATTTTTTCTATTTTTGCCCCCTCAAAGAGGAACACCGGCTTCGGGTTACTAAAACCAAAAGGTCCAAGCTTTTCTACTTCACGCCAATTTTTCATACTTACTACATCCAGAATAGACTTCATGTCGTGTTTTGCCGGCCCTGAGCCAGCCGAAGGGAGTCTTTTTATTTTACCAAAAGTTGTAGACAATGCTTCTTCTAAGAAATGAATTTTCTCTTCGTGGACCGTAAACCCACCCGCGAGCTCGTGCCCGCCGAAATCAATGAAAGATTCTCTGGTTGCTGTCATAAGTTCCACCACTGAAACTGAGCCATCACTGCGACAAGAACCCTTGATGCAATCATTTTCATCCTTACCCCAGACGAAAACGGGCTTTTTATACTGATCAGAAATTTTTCCAGCCACAAGACCAAGCACCCCCACACGCCAAGTCGGATTGCCTATCACAATCACATTGGTCACCTCCCGCTTCTCGAAATTTTTATTCACATCTCGCATAATACCCGTGACGATGCTTTTCCTCTCATCATTAATTTTAGAAAGATGATCTGCGAGCCTCCCACCCTCCACGACATCCTCAGTAGCGAGAAGCTCAAAAGCCCGCATTGGGTCATCCATACGAGAAGCAGCATTTAATCTGGGTGTCACCATAAAGCCAATATCATCTTCAGAAATATATCGCTGGTCAATATTCATCTTTGCGAGGAGCTTTTGTAAACCAGGACGCGGAGATTTTCTAAATACCTTCATGCCAAAATATGCTATCGCCCTATTCTCCCCTGTGAGTGGAACCATATCTGAAAGCGTCGCTAGTCCAGCCATGTCGAGCATCCATTTTTCTGCCCCATCTCTAACCTTGAAATATTCACCGTATTTCTTCAAAAATCCTTGTACAAATTTAAATGCAACTCCAGCTCCACACAACATTTTTTCTGGATATGATTCTGCGGAATCATGCCACGTACCGTCCTTTGAAACTTGGCCCACTTTTGGATTTAAAATGGCATAAGCCCTAGGCAAGATTTCTGGAGGGATATGGTGGTCAGTAACTATCACATCTATACCATCCACTTTTGCCTGAGCAACTTCTACTACAGCAGTGATACCGAGGTCTATGGTTATCAAAAGTTTCACCCCTGCACTGGCGAATTTTTTAATGGCTTCTAGGTTCAACCCATATCCCTCTGAATTCCTCTGTGGTATATAAATTTCGTAGTTCTTGTAGTTTATTAATTTAAGTAAGTCGTTGAATATAACTGCCCCCGGTATCCCATCGCAGTCATAATCAGCATAGATAACTACCTTTTCTTTATTTTCTACAGCTTCATAAAGACGAACACACGCTTTTTCCATATCCCGCATCAAAAAAGGATCGTGGAAATCTCGTTCATAATTTGGATTTAAGAAAATTTCAGCCTGAGCTTCATCGATAATACCCCTCTTCTCTAGAAGTGTCCGCAGTAGTTCACCATACTTTTGCATAAGTTGAATTTTAGCATATAATATAAAAAGTTTAATAAAATAAAGTTTTTGAATGGTCTGGCTGGGGGAGGGACCCGGAGAACTGAGGACCTGAGAAAATTTTTATTTTATTGAACTTTTTATGAAAAAAAAAGATTGTATTTTTTGTAAAATAGTAAAAGGAGAAGCTCCATGTCACAAAATATGGGAAGACAAGGAACATTTGGCATTTTTATCTATATTCCCCAACACTGAAGGATTCAGCGTTGTGATAACCAAGCAACATTATCCGAGTTATGCTTTTAGTCTGCCAGACGATGTTTTAGAAAAATTAGTTCTCGCATCAAAAAAGGTTGCAAAACTTTTAGATGCTGGACTAGAAGATGTGGGGAGGACAGGAATGATTTTTGAGGGTTTTGGGGTAGACCATATACACGCAAAACTTTTCCCCATGCACGGAACAGAAGACAAAGAATGGAAACCACTCTCTTCTAGTATAAAAAAGTACTTTGATAAGTACGAGGGCTACATCTCATCTCATGATTATGAGAGAGCAGATGATGGGAAGTTAGCCGAAACAGCTAGAAAAATCACTCGAGAGCTTTAATGCCGGGCAGTGAGCCGTTGGCTAGAAAATCTAAGGTTGCACCTCCACCAGTAGAGACAAAGGAAAACTTATCTTCCATTTTTTCTTCAGAAATAAGTTCGACTGTATCTCCTCCACCTATAATGCTTTCAGTGTTCGAATCCGCAACCAATTTTAATATTTTTCTAGTAGATTGATCTCCTCCATCTTCGTATTTACCAAGTGGACCATTCCAAAGAATTAGTTTGGATTTTTTTATGATTTCTCCTAGGTTTTCGATTGATTTAGATCCAATATCTAAAATAATTTCATCTTTACCTACATTAGAAACATTCTTGTTTACCAATTTATCTCCTGATTTCACTAATACATCTACAGGCAGAATAAGCTTTTTATTATTTAATATCTTTTCGATTCCATAATTAGTATCGTCTACAAGAGATTTACCCACCTCATAACCCCGCGCTTTCAAGAAATCATTAGCTAAGGCTCCGCCGATAAAAACATAATCTGCTAATTCTAAATATTTCTGAATCAAAGGCATTTTAGTAGAAAATTTTGCCCCACCCAAAATAAAAAGAAACGGATGTGCTGGACTCTGAAAAGTGCGAGACAGATTCTCTACCTCGCGAGAAAGCTGAAATCCGGCATAAGACGGCAAGAATTTAGGCAACAAAACAACAGAGGCATGCTCTCTATGGGAAACTGAGAAGGCATCATTAACATAAATATCACCTTTCAGAGAAAGCTCTTTCGTAAACGCTTGATCATTATTGATTTCACCTGGAAATTTTCTAATATTTTCAAAAAAAGTAACTTTATCCTTAGCTATTTTAGAAATAGCAAAAAAATATTTAATTACCGGATCAAGGCTTTCTGTACCATCTTTACCAAGATGTGTAACTAAAATTAATTTAGCGCCTCCCTCAAGTAAAAAATTAATGGTAGGTAACGCAGCTCTAATTCTAAAATCGTCTTCGACTTCACCATTTTTAATCGGCACATTAAAATCTACTCGCACAATAACAATCTTCCCCTTAAGATCTTTTATTTGTTTAATGCTTCGCATACTTTTATAATATTAGAAAATTTTTCTGCATCGAGGCTAGCACGACCCACCAATACTCCGTCAACTCCACCATCTTTTAGAAAACCTTCAACATCCTTATCATTTACAGATCCGCCATAAAGAATTTTAGGCATTTTTGTCTGTACGCCGATCTTATCAGAGATAATTTTACGAATGAATATAACCATCTCTCTACAATCAGCAGGTATAGCATCCTGACGGTTCACAGTGCTAGAAATAGCCCAGACCGGTTCGTAAGCAATGATTATATTAGAAATTGAAGCTTTTTGTATTCCATTAAGACATTCTTCTAGTTGTGTTTTTACCAGATTAAAATAACCATGACTCTCATCACGCGCACTCTCCCCCACACACAAAATCGGGACCAGCCCAACAGAAAGAGCAGACTTTATCTTTTTATTAACATCACTATTACCCTCCCCCCTCGCCCTCCTCTCAGAATGCCCAGTGATTACATATTTGGCACCCATATTGAAAAGCATTTCCGCTGATACATCTCCTGTAAAAGCACCACACTCCTCGGAAGAAACATCCTGTGCTCCCAAGATAATCTTTCTAGAAATTTTCCTTAGTTGCTCTAAATACAAAAAGGGTGGACAAATAACAACTTCTGTATTTTTTAAAGAAGGTATAGCTTTCACTACATCAGAAAAAAGCTTTCCGGCTTCTTTAACAGAAGAAGGGTTCATTTTCCAATTTGCCACAATGATTCTTTTTACTTTTGCCACTTCGGCATTATACCACTCAAAAAGCCTAAAAACCAAAAAATTACTCTGATTCACTCCATCCATCAAAAACATACCCACCAGCTGGACCTGAAGTAAATAGAAGGTTTGCGAGTCCAGTCTCATAAATCACTTGAGCAGTATTTTGAAGTAATATTTTCCAACCAGTCACTTCCTTGATACTAGCGCTATTGCTTATACTAATCTCGCCATGTGGTGCATACAAAAGTACTTTCCCAGTCATACTATTTGAGGAATCTATTGCCACCTCGCTCCCACCCATCTCTGCACTATTATTTTGCGAAATGAGCATAACATATGAATTTGTTCCAGAACCAACAAAGCTGGTGCTATTAGAAATATTAATTTTACTACTTGTAGTACGATTAGTGGGATCATCTGCAATAAGCCCAACAGTCTTCCCTGAAATACTAGAATCCACTTGAATAGTACCACTGTTTCTAAGAGTTACACTACCATTTACCCACACATTCCCAGCAAGGGTTAATGATGAACTATTACGTAATTCAAGGTCACAATCGATTTTAACTGGTCCTAGAGTGACTGATGATGACCTAGATATAATGTATGGACAAGGAAAATTAATAATTCCCCCTGCAACAGCATCTGTCTCCCACTGAGTGATTTTATCATCTGAAATAGGCATACTAATAGTAGGTTGATCAGAGCTATTTGGATATGAAAGACCCAATATGGCTGTATTTGATATGTTTTTATAATATGCATCCTTGTCGGCAAGTGAATTAGAGATGGTGCGTGCATAGAGAGAATTAGTAGCATGAATTTGATTAATTGATCCTGTGGCACCAGCCGACACCACATCACCAGTGACTGTGTTGCCCCTAGAAGCAGTTACCTGATAAATCCGGAGCGGACTGTTCGCATTATTGTTTTGAGTCAATAAGTAGATATATCCCGCCTGACCGCCCATGACAAATACCGGTGCTCCTCCTGAGATATTTATTGTTTGTATATTTACCATCGCCGTTGGGTTTGAGATATCCCAAATTTGAAACTGGTGATTGGTACCGTAATTAACCGCAGCATACAAATAACTGCCAGCAACATACAAACTATACCCATTATTCAAAGAATTCACAGATGTATTATCTACAATAACTGGCGCGGTAGGATTTGAAATATTAAATACTTGAATACATCCGCACGCATACACATCGATATACGCATACGAACCCGCTACAGCAATCGTTATAGGATTTACGCCTATTGTGGTAGCACTCACCAATGTCGGACTGGCGGGATTGGCTATGCTATATATTTCTAATTTTGATGGACCTCCCTGACTAATAACATAGAGGTATGTCCCCTGTATAGCCATCCCCACAGGAAAAGTACTACTAGTATTTACCGAAGAAACCACAGCCATCGCACTAGGATTGCTAACATTGATAGTCTTTAGGGTGTGGCTACCTACATTCGAAAGCACATACACATACGAGCCGTAGGCCTTGATCTGATTTGCTCCAGTGACCGCGACACTACCTACATACGACGGTGTGCCTGGATTACTCAGACTAAAAGCTCTCACCACATTATCGTTGGTCGCCGTAACAAAAATATATTCGTTCCCTAGCGTAATATCTTTTTGCTGACCGCCGTTAGTCACTGTTGAAACCACAGATGGTGATGCGGGATTTGAGATATTGACTGTTTGCACTGTACTCTCATTGACCACATACACATACGAGCCTCCCAATACAGCTCGGTAAGCAGTCGGACCAATATTAACTGAAGAAATAAATTGGGGATTATTTGGATTTGAAGAAATTCTAGCGGTTCCAACAACTGGACCATTTGAATATACATTACCCACAACCGACGAACTATTCTGAAGAATTAATCCACCATTACCTACTTGCACACCATAATTAAAAGAGGTACCTGCACCCACTTGAAGTGATAACTTGGTCTTACGTTGCAAGCCTCCCAAATCCCCAAGAGAAACAATCTGCCTGCTACTACTTGAAGGTGAGGTTATAGTAGTTGTAGATGAATTAGAACCCAAGGTAATGATTTCACTACTTCCTATAGCCATATTATTTTTAATCCTATAAAACGCGTCCTCACCACCAGACTCAGCAAGAAAATATGATTTTTTTGAATTTAAATTAGAGTTGGCATTTTTAAATTCACGCACTGTTGGTCCGACTAAACCAGCAATTATAGCCAAGCTTATAAAAAGGAAAAAAACAACGGAGACCAGCATCGCTGCTCCAGACTGATTATTAATTTTTCTTTTTGATATTTTTTTCATTTGATTTTACGAAATCATGTCGCGCAATCGTCGATTAAAGCACGACTTTTAACTTCAGTAACTCCCACGCAAAACGATCGTGTCGTAAAAATTAAAAATGCGGTTCAAATTATCATTTCCAGACCGTACTGAAAGATCTATTTTTATAGCTTTAGAAACGGTAGAATTAATCTGGGTGAAAGAAAGCGTAGTAACAACCATATTCGGTGTATTTAAATTTCCGATAAAAACATTATTATCTAGTAAGCGCACATTTGACCCCGAAAGAACAAATTCAACTGTTTTACTAACACCAGAACCATCTTTCGTATTAAGCTTTAGACTACTAGCAGTTATAGTATTTATAGCTAAAGATTGCCTAATTTCTCTAGACATACGTTCCATAATAGACCCGCCTTGTAAAAGCTCGACTTGTAAGGCGGTCTCTCGAAAAGATCGAGACATCACCACCATAGAATTAATTACTAGTATAGATGAAACTATAAATAGAGAGATATAAAAAAGTAATTCTATTATTGTATAACCACCTTCTTTTGTGTTTTTTATTTTCATCTGATTTTTTGTTTAATTTATGAAAAAATATCCATAATATAAAACTGCAAACTCTTTGATACAGTCGTACTACCTTCTTGCCAAGAGACTGTCACTGTAACCAATCTTGTACCGGTGTCAGATACTCCTCCTGAACTAACGATGTCTTTCGTAGTATTATCACGATTTACACCATCCACAGTCACACTTCGATTAAAAATACCCACTATATTCGAGGTGGTGGTAGACAATGTCCACGTCCCAGCAGAAAAAGTAGGATAATAAGTCGTCCCATTAACAAGACCTGAAACATTACTCCAAGCATTATCCCGCACAATACGCACTGCCTCTGCACCCTCTTCAAGCAAGAACGCTGCTTGTGCTGAATGAAAAGCTTGACGAGAGACGTGAATCGATTTTTGAGCAACGAACATCGTTGCCAAAACAGAGACGGTAATAATAGATACTGCTATTAATATCTCTACCACCATAAAACCAGAATTTTTTGAAGATTTCATTTTGGTTTAATTTGAACTCACCCCTCCGGTCGGATATATAGTAATAATTTTTGAAAAAGATGACGTTGAAATAGTTATTGAACCCGTAGTGCTCGGCACACCGAGAATACGATTAAAATACACATCCCCAGATGTTCCACTCACCCCACCCAAAGTAACATTGGAAATAGTGGCAGGTGTGTTTATATTTATTGTCTCATTGCCGAGGGCTCCGACAGAAAATATTTTGCCTTTAAAAATTATAACTCTATCAGATTGAAAATGCACCCCATATTCAGATGAGTTAAGAGAAGAAAGGGTGTTATTCTTTGCTTTATTAATAGCAGACATAGTGTCACCAACTGTAGTTTTCAATACTGCACTTTCTCTAATCTTAGAAAATTGAGGCATAACTATTAGAAAAATAATACTCATCACAGCGAAGACAATCAATAATTCCACTAAAGACATACCTTTTTTATATAAATTTGCCATTGATTTAACTTATACTTCCTATAATCGAATAAAGTGGCGAAATCATGGATATAGCAAAGAATCCGACCCCCGACCCAATGACGATCATCAGCACAGGCTCAATAATAGTGGATAGATTTTTGGTTTTATTTTCAATTTCTGCTTCATAAAACAAGGCAATTTCAAGCAACATGTCTGATAGCTTGCCCGTCTCTTCCCCCACTTGTATCATCTCTGACATCATGATGGGATAAAGATTATTGTTCCTCTTAAACACTTCTGAAAAGGGAGAACCTTTTTCGACTGCAATCTTTGCATCATTTAAAACCTTTTTGTAATAAACATTTTGAACAATGTCTTCAGTTATTTCTACTGCACGAGTAATGGAAACCCCTGCCAGTAGTAATGAAGATATGGTGCGAGCAGTACGAGCAGTATTTAGTTCTTTTGCCAAATTACCAATAACTGGAATCCGAATAATAATATAGTCAATGTATTCAGCCATAAATTTGCTACGGAAAAGAAAGAAAATACTCACTCCAATACTTATTATAATAATAAAAGTAAGTATTAAATTATGTGAGAAAAAATTACCAAGAAAAATAATAATGCGGGTAGATGTGGGCAGTACAACCCCGAGCTCTTTAAAGGTGCTAGCTAATGTAGGCACCACAAAAGCAAACATCAGAACACTTATGACAATCATCGCAGACAATATCACCCCTGGATAAATGAGGGCGCTACGTATTTTTTTAGTTAAAGAATGAGATTTCTCTAGGTTTATTCCAATATCAGAAAGTGCCCCGGTTAAATTACCCGATTCCTCTCCTGCCTTTATCATTGAAATAAAAAGTTTCGAAAAAATATTGGGAAATTTTAATAGACCCGAAGAAAGCGCCCCCCCAGAATTTATTTCATCACTTAAAGACACCAGGATATTACTTAAGGTTTTATTTTTTGTCTGCTTCTTTAAAACAGACAACGCTCGATAAAGAGAGAGTCCAGCTTTTAACATACCACTTAAATTTTTAGTAAAAATAATCTGTTCATTCACACTAACCCTCGAAAAAATATTGGTCAACCCAGACATTTTATCTAAAAAACTATCACTTTTTTCTCTAATCAATAAAGGGGTACTTCCGTTACTCCGCAAATCATGGGCAACCGAAAAACGATCTGAGCCGAAAAGCACACCCTCAACTATTTCACCTTCTTTTGATTTTGCCTTGTATGAAAAAAGCATAGTTTATTCGGAAACCACACGGAACACTTCTTCTAAGGTGGTCACACCTAAAACAGCTTGATACACCCCATCCTCCAACATTGTCATCATCCCCTCTTTCTTGGCCTGTGCTTCTATGTCATCTTGGGATTTACCAGAAATTATCATATCTTTTATGGTGGGTGTAACTTTCAAAACTTCATGCATACCGACACGATTCGAATATCCATCTTCTGAATCATTACTCTTAACTGGTTTATAGAAAGGAATTTTTTCCCAAGTATCATTTGCACCCACAAGTTTTTCAGCTTTTAAAAAAGCTAGCATACGATCCAGATCAACAACTCGAGCCAAATTCTTTATTTCTTCTGGTGATAAGAAATATTTTTCTTTGGTGGAAGTAAGTCTGCGCACCAACCTTTGCGCAATAATCGTTTTTACAGTTGCAGTTATCAAAAAGGGCTCAACTCCCATATCTATCAACCTAGGTACCGCACCGGCAGCAGAGTTGGTATGTATCGTAGAAAGCACCAAATGCCCAGTAAGTGAGGCATTCACAGCAAGGCCTGCCGTCTCCCCATCACGTATCTCACCCACCATTATTATGTCTGGGTCCTGACGTAAAAGTGAACGTAGGCCATTTGCAAAAGTAAGGCCGATCTCGGGCTTCACTTGTGTCTGGTTAACTCTCGGCATCTGATACTCTATCGGATCCTCAACGGTAGAAATATTAACCTCAGGCCTGTTTAAGATATCGAGCATGGTGTAGAGAGTTGTGGTCTTTCCACTTCCAGTAGGACCTGTCGCGAGCACCATCCCCGTCTTTTGTGTTAGTGAAGTATGAATCCTTTCTAAACCTTCACCATGAAAACCCAAAGACTCCAAAGAAAATCCGTGAGTATTTTCTTTTAAAATTCTCATCACCGTCTTTTCTCCAAAAAAGGTGGGTAAAGTAGAAACACGAAAAGAAATCTTTTCTCCATCTTGTTCTTTTTTAAATCTGCCGTCTTGTGGCAACCTCTTTTCATCCAATTTTAAGTTAGAAAGCACCTTTATACGTGCAGTTATACCCGCGCCAGCATTTTTATCTAAGGTCATCGCATCGTGCAATATCCCATCTATTCTATAACGAACAGTCAGATCCTTCTCTCCTGGTTCGATGTGTATGTCTGATGCGTTTTGCAGAATCGCATGAGTAATCAACGAATCGACTATTTTCACCACAGGTAAATCTTCCGCCATTTGCTTTAATTCTAATTCTGACTTTTCTTCTGTATTAGAAGTGGAATTACTAGTGAGTATCGCAGAATCTTTTGATATTATATTTGAAAATTCAGCCTGAAGACTTTTTCGATACTGCATTAGCACAGCCTTGATGGAAATGGTGTCCGTAAGCCTGGGCAATATCTTGAGTCCAGAACGTTTCTTTATAAAATCGATGACGGGCAAATCATCGACGTCCAACATCGCTACCTCCAATCCCTTTTCAGTCTTTTTATAGGCTACAATATTATCATTGCGAGCTATGGGCTCAGGAATGAGAGAGAGCACAGAGAGATCAATCTTTTCTTTAACTAGAGATATGAAAGGTATCCCCAACACAAAAGCCTCCATCCTTTTTAGATCAGTTTCTAATATTTTACCTTCAGAAAGTAAGGCATCGCCAAATTTTTGTTTTTTAATCTCTGCTAACTTGATTACAGAATTAAAATCAGTCTTAGAAACAAGACCAGACTCGGAAATAAATTTCTTTAGTTGCTCTTCATCTATTTGCATACACTAATAGTATATCAAAAAATTCCCCATCTGGGGAATTTTTTGATAATTGTTATCATATCAAGAAGTATCCTTACTTATCCTTCTATAATGATTGGTTTTTTCTTGCATTGAGTAGTACATGAAGCACTACCAGTACCAGCATCACACTGCTCGGAAGGTGGTTCAAAGATACCATTACCACAAACAGGAGTAGCTGAAGTACAAGATTGAGTACTACATGGCTGTGTTGGAGGCGTAAGAGGGCAAGCTGATCCACCATTTTGGGGTGGAATACAAATGCCAGTTTGAAATCCTGTTTGGCCACAAGCTCCTGTTACACTACAAGCACCCCATCCACTGTAATATCCATTAACAAGTCCTGTTACACATTTATTTATAGTATTATTCCAGCCAGCATTAGGGGCACAACTTGGGGTAACAGTGGTGGAAGTAAGATTTTTAGAATTATTTTTAAGAGTAAATGTTCTACCTTGGCTACCTTGGAGTATGCCTCCAACCATAATGTATGGAATATCAACAGAGATATTACCTAAATCTCCTGTTCCAATAGGTTGGTTAACTGAAACAACTCCAAGATTGTTAGTATTACTGGTCACAGTAGACCCGCCAACAAGTTCAGGGTTAGTTACACTCCAAGAAAGAGTTACAGCACATTTACTATCTCCTGCGGGGATAATACATGAATTAGGAGCATTCAGGGTGTAGGACATTGTATTACCACCGATGACTACTCCTCCTGACGTAGTAGCATTAAAATTTATCCAACCCACCACATCCGAACCCCATGCATATCCCGTTAAATTATTACCTGACTTTGTCACGCCATAGTTTGAACCAGACAAAGAAATCCAACCGTCCCAGCCGTCAGTGCGAGAACGACCAGCGCAAGTATTATTAGGAGCACTCTGATTTTCTGGTGGGGCTGTCAAATCATTCATTCCCGCGCACGCTCTCGCCCAGCCTGTCAAATTATTTACATCCAACCTGGCATCTTGAGCCACAGTACCTCCTCCATCTGACCTTAAAACCATTGGGACACCTGTCAAATTTCCAAACTGTATCCAGCCTATATTTTCTGACCAAGCACGGCCTGTGAGTGTGCCGTTTACATTTTTATTTACTCCATAATCGGAAGTCGCACATGCATTCTGATTGCTTTCATTTGTACAATTGAAACTAATCCAGCCTATATTTTCTGACCAAGCATAACCGGACATATTGTGCTGACTCCCAGCGAAGGCGACGAAGGGTGAAAGGAAGAAAGCTAATGTGAATATTATTTTTAATAAAGAAATTTTCATGATTTTAAAGTTTTGGATTGTTTTTGAGGACATTTTATTATTGTTTGTTTTATTGTTTGTTTTGTGATTTTAATCTTTGTTGTAAATCTGCTAGGGCTTTATCTCTTTCAGCTTGCGATATTGGAGGAGAAGTCAATAATCTTTGTTGTAATTCTACTAGAGCCTCAGCCTTCTCTTTCTGTAGAGGATCTACAAGCTTTGTAGGTATATTACGGTTCTGAAAAAAAGCTAGAGCCCCTACAACAATGAGAAGCACAAAAACAACCAAAAGAGTGACTCGAGCCCTTCTATGTGGATGATCGGAGAATATTTTTTCAAAAGCGCTTGGAATTTGAATTGACATTGCTACAATTATACCACTA
>CALRAE010000005.1 GCA_943350445.1 Candidatus Nomurabacteria bacterium | reverse complement strand
TACCTCCCACATTTAAGGGAGCAGAAACATTGCCTCCTGGTGGAGGAAGTGTGGGCGCAGTCCATGCTGCAGATACATAGCTAGTACCTAGTACTATGGCTAGAGCGAAGAGGATTGATTTTATGTTTTGAAGGGTTTTTGATTTCATTTTTTTATTGCTTTTTAATTTAAGTTAATAATAAATTTCTAATGAAATCCTAAATTCATATTAGGATAATAATAACATTATTTTTGTGAATGAAATTATCCCAACTGTGGATAACCCACACACCAGCATTACAACTTTATCTTTTTAGCCTTAATGATAGTTTTCATTAGCAATGTGGCAACCTTTGAAAATTTCGAATGATCTGAAGTAGTAAAATATAAAGTTTCTCCTACTTTTCTCTGTTTATTTACTAAAAAATTACTTTTTATAAGCGATTTACTACGTCTGGCGATAGCTTTTCCCCCATCTAAAAGCTTCACATTGGGACCAACGATCTTTTGAATGGTTTCTTTAAGGAATGGATAGTGAGTGCAACCCAACACCAGGTGATCTGTATTTGAATTTACAACTCCCTTGAGATACTTTTTAAGTAGTTTGTTAACTTCTAGGCCTTCTAATTCACCCGTCTCTACAGCATTCTCAAGATTTTTACAACCAATGTTTAAGACTTCCACGTCCGCGCAGTATTCTCTGATGAGTGTCTTCAGAACCACACTTTTTGAAGTTGAGGGGGTGCAGATGACTGCCACAGTTCCAGATCTTGTTTTCTTGGATGCTAATTTTACAGCCGGCACGGTTCCCACAATTGGAAATAAATATTTACTTCTTAGTTCTGCGATAGCGTTACAAGTGGCAGTATTACAAGCCACAACCATCATTTTTATATCATGATTTTTAATAAAATAATCTGTTATTTTGTAAACAAGTTTAATAAGCTCTTGTTTGGTTTTCTCACCATATGGCACATATTTCTGATCAGCCAAGAAAACAAAGTCTTCATTTGGTAACATTTTGTGTAATTCTTTCAACACAGAAAGTCCGCCCACCCCAGAGTCAAAGACTCCGATCGGCCTCTTGTTTGTTTGATTATTATTTTTTACTTTTTTAGTATCCACCATTTTGAATTATTTTTTCTAATAATTGTGTGGGGAAGATTGATGGGTTCTCTGCTAATGCCTGATGATATATTACAGTTGATGGTGTCAACCCTGGTAAAGTATTTATTTCTATAACAATAATATTGCCAGTATTTACTTCAACGAAAATATCAATTCTAGAATATCCTCGTATGCCGACAAGTTCAGCAACTTTCTCTATTAACCCTTTTACTTTTTCTAAATTCTTCGCAGAAATTATTTCTTTTGGTGGCGGAGTTATATTTACCCCAGTTCCCCCTTGGAATTTTTCCTCTACACTCAAGATCGACTGCTCAGCCACTGTTATAGATGGTGATAAAGCTTTTATTTTTGACTTGCCATTTTCTTTAATATCTAAAACACCAACTGTCATCTCTACGTAACCACTTTTACGAGTATATGTAATTTTTCCACCTGAAGTCTTTAATTTATCAGTCTTAATAAATGACTCGAAAACAATATCCGAGAGAACTTCTGGCATATGTATATCATTTAATTGATTTGTAAATGTATTCGATTTGGCAAGCAACACCCTATCTTTGACTAGAGAAATATAGGTGGCTAAATCTTTTTGATTAAAAAGTCTGATTACTCCCGCAGAACAACCATCATTCCTTGGCTTGGCAATGATTGTTTTCGTGTTTAATTTTAAAGAAAGCATATCCCAATATCTCTCAATCTCTCCAGAGCTTTTTGGAAAATCTTTTACCTCCAACAAAACATGAGGAGCCACGCTAATACCTTTTATCCCCGCATTTTTTATCATCTCGTTAGTCTCCCATTTATCCATACACAAATTTGAGGTTTTACTATCTGATCCGTTATATTTTATTTTTTTATCAGCTAGAATTTTTTGCAGAGTACCATCTTCGCCAATACCTCCATGTAAACCAAGAAACATAAAGGGATATTTTTTAATTAGATCATCTAAATAAATTTTTCGTGGTATAAAAAATTCTTCAGTGGTATCCCCAACCCTTAAACCAAGTTTCAATCTAACTTTTTCAACCAAAAATGAGAATCGAGAAGCATCTTGTGCTCCATTTTTCGCGTTCTCGATTATTTCTTCTACTGTGTGATTTAAAATATAAGAATAAGGTAATTCCCAAACATCATTACCCTTTCCAAGTAAATATGGATAAGGCTTATACAACTCTGAACCCCTTAATTTCAGCCACACATTTGTACCACTCATTAGAGAGGTCTGTTTTTCAGCCGTATCTCCACCAAAAAGCACTGCAAGTGGTTTACATTTTTCTGTAGTCGAAATATTTTCGATATATATATTGATACCACGTCGTGCAAAAGCGTTATTTGTGACATAACGAAAGAAGTCTTGATGAGAAAATCCTATTCTTGAAGACTGCTGGAACAAAAAGCTATTTTGTTCCATTCCAGAAATAGGATTAAAATCTGAAAACCAAATATTCCCGTCTGGCATTAGAAATCCATCAAAGCGAGCAAGGTCTCTCATCCCAAATATTGAAAACAGCTGTTCTGCTTGTATTTGTATTTTTTCAATTGTTTCATTTGTAAATCTGGGTGGACAATGATAAGACACTTGTCGGGTCGGCAGATATTTTTTTCTAAAATCAAAAAATTGATTCTTGCCATATTCGACATCAATCTCCGTTGGTATTATAGCGACCGGCATGTTTAATTTATTTTGCAAAATAATAACCGTAAACTCTTTACCCTCTGCAAAACGCTCCACCACTATTCGTGTGTCCATCCTCTTACTAAACAAGCTCTCTACACTTTTTATCGCATCTTCTGTACTTTCAACAGAAAAAACGCCGATACTAGATCCACCAGAAGCCGGCTTTACTATCGCACGAGTTATGTTCTCCTCTTTCCAAAATTTAGATATCTTCTCTTTTATATTTTTTTTATTATCATTAATTTTTATTACAATAGAGTTTGGGGCATAAAAACCAAGGCTTCTAATGTATTCATTAGCTTTATGCTTATCGAAAGCCATTTTACAAGATTTTGACCCTGAACTAATAAATGGTATTTTATTCTTTTCTAAAAAACTTTGTATTTCACCATCTTCACCAAATGTGCCATGAATACATGGAAAAACAATACTGACATTTTTTAAAATACGGATAAGATTTGATTTTGTGAGTTCTTTACCTGAAGCTTTTAATTTAAAATCAAAATCACTAGGAGTATTTGAATAGAGCTGACCAGTGGATATACGGAAAGGTTTCTTTTTTTCGTTGAAATATATTGGGATAATATCGACACCCAAACTTCCTAGATGATCCATAGCACTACGAGCCGAATTCAAAGAGATACCTCTCTCCAAAGATGGCCCCCCACAAAGTATTGCTACACTTATTTTTTTATTTTTATCTAACATCTTTGCAAGAAAATATTTCTAAAACACCTATATAATATAGGATATAAATAAATAAGTCAATTAAAAGATGTTTATATTTAATTTTCTTGCAAAATTATACTATTTAAGTTTTTAGGGACATCTGTTAAATTTTTATACCCATTTTTAGTTATTAGAACCATATCCTCTATTCGGACACCGCCCTTGCCTTTTAGGTATATCCCCGGCTCGATGGTCATCACACATCCGACAGGTAGTGTGTCTTCGCTCTTTGGCTTGAAGTTCGGCCACTCATGTATGACAGTGCCCACGCCATGCCCGAGGCCATGAGGAAACCCTTCGACTTCACTCAGGGCAAGTTTTTTCTTATCATATTTTTTATTTAAAAATTGTCGAGCAGAAGCATCTATAACTTTTGCCCTCTTTTCACCCCTTCCGATCTTCGTCAGGGCAAGCTCCATGGCATGCAACACATCACTGTAAACTTTTTTTTGTTTCTTGCTTGGATTACCCCAGAAATATGTCCGAGTCATATCTGAACAATAGTGATTCACAGTGCCCCCAAAGTCGAACATGATGTTGTCCCCCACTTTTAATTTACTTTTACCCGGTTCGTGATGGATATTTGCAGTATTTTTACCAAAAGCGACGATCGGAGGAAAAGATAAAATTGGCGCACCATATTTTATAAAAGATTTTTTAATAAAATTAGCAACTTCAATTTCTGTAATATTAGTTTTTAAAGTATTTAAAACATCCAAAAGCACCCCTTCGCTTATTCTCTGTGCTTTGATGATGTTCGCAAGTTCTTTTTTGCTTTTTACCGCCCGAATTTCGTGAATTAATTTAATATGCGTCATAGCTTAGAAAAGCTTCACAACATCATGATAAGTAACGATAAGCATAAGAATTATCAAAATAGCAAAACCAACCATATTTGCATTGTTGGCAATTTTTGGATTAATACGAGAACCTTTTATTTTTTCTATAAGTAAGAAGAAAAGTCTGCCACCATCAAGCGCTGGGAATGGAAGCAAATTGATAATCGCAAGATTCACAGAGATGAGAGCGGTGAAGGAAAGAAGGTAAGCAAAGCCGAATTGGTAAGCATCCCCCACAATACCCACCATGCCGACAGGACCAGTAACTGATGCGAAGCTACCCTTCCCCTGTAATCCTTCAGCTATAAGCGTATAAAGCCCCACAGCCGTGCCTTTAGTCACAAACCACGTTAGAGCCATTCCCTCTTTTAATGCTATAAAAAATGGCAATTTGGCTGTACCGATCATGTCCATAGATATGCCTATTTTCGGTTCGCCACCTTCTTTATTTACAGTTGGAATAATGCTAGTTGAATTGAATTCCTTAGCACGTCTATATGTAATATCAATTTCTTTGGTGCCATGAGAGAGTATAAAAGATTTCAAAATCTCTGGACTTGGACCAAAAATCAAATCATCGCCGCTTGTAAGAGATAATATTTTATCACCAGACTTAAGCCCTGCCATTTCAGCTGGAGACTTGGGCAACACTGAGACAACAACCAAATTTACATTTGAAAGTTTATAGCCTAACGGCTCACTGCCGACAGATGTGGGTAGACCAGACATGAAACCAATAGAAAACAAAACCCATGCTAGTAAGAAATTGGCAAATACACCCGCAAAAAGCACAATGGCTTGTTTCCATTTTGCTTTATGGACGAAACTCCTATCTTTATCTGGACCATTTGTATTCTCATCATCCGGATTCTCTCCAAAGATTTTTACAAATCCTCCAAGCGGTAAAAGATTAAAAGTATATTCTGTCTCCCCCTTTTTATAGCCAAACAACTTTGGTGGAAAGCCGAAGCCAAATTCATCTACTCGAATACCAAACTTTTTGGCGCTATAAAAATGTCCAAACTCATGGACGACTACCAAAACTAAAAGAATTATTAGGAAAATTATTATATTCATGCGACTCTACCCCATTATCTCTTTCTGTTTTTTATCAAAAGTAGCTTCCAAACCCCTATTTGCTTCATCAGTAAACTTTTGCAATTCCTCCTTTGCTTTGAATCTCTCATCTTCTGTCATTTTCCCTTCTTTTTCTTTATTCTGTACATCTTCCCACACTCGCTCACGCTCGCGACGGACTGCCACCTTTTGCTCTTCTAGTTTTTCTTTTAGAACTTTGACGAGGGACTGTCTAGACTCTGTCGTTAGTTGCGGAAAGATAACTCGAATACCCGCATCGTCAGTCGCCAATGATAATCCTAAGTTTGCAACATTTATAGCTTTCTCTATGTCTTTGATCTGCCCTTTGTCCCAAGGTGCCACACGCAGGGTCTTTGGATCTTCGATAGAAACAGAAGCTATATTCTTAAGCGGAACACGTGAGCCGTATGATTCAACAAACACTCCATCTAAAACCATAGGCGAAGCACGCCCAATGTTTAATTGACTGTATTCCTTACCCAAGAAATCCCCCACCTTCTTTAATTCTGTTTTAAAAACTGTAAAATTGTATTGCATATATTTATTGTATCATAGTTAAAAATTAACAGCTCGTCAGTAAAATTATTTTTCTGGAACAATTAGAGCAACGGATTCCATTAAACTTTTGGCTGAACTTCCTGGCTGGCGGAGAAATTCACGAACTTTGAAAATATGGCTAAAGCAAGAGACTGAAGAATTCTGAAAGGTGTGGGTCCCACCCGGTACTCCGGGAAGGGTCAAGCCGGAGGAATTCTTCAGTATCTTGCTGTGCATCACACTCTCAAGTGCATTTAAAAATTTCAGAGCTTTTGCGCGAGTCGAATCTAAGACAATTATTTCGTTACCATCTTCGTCCTCCTCCTCTGGCTCAATAAGTAAATTCTTTATATAATCAATTCTTTTCTGTAATGGCATGGCTATAAATAGCTCAGCATCTTTTACTTCAAGAGATAAATCTGAACTCGTAGAAACAAAATAAAATCTAGAAACTAAGGTTTTAAGCAAAGAGCTCACATCTGGAACTACAAGGAAAAAGTGCGTGTTGTGTATTGGCTCTTCGAACATTTTGAGTAGACTGTGCTGAGCTTCTAATAAAAAATTGTTCGCAGAAATTAAAAATATTTTCTTAGCATTCTTCTCCTGAGAAAAACCTTTTTCACTCCCGAAAGATTTTAAATTGCGCGCATCTTCTATCTTGAAAGAATCTAGGGCTATTTGCGTAAAATCAGAATTGCTATTGGTCTCTATCCCTAAACTTTTTAGAAATTTGAATATTTCGGGCAGAACTTCTTCTCGCTTACCCTCTATTAAATAAGCGTGATGTAGGTTATCTTTATTGAGATGTTTCGCAATGTTCATTTATTTCTTGCTTAAAACCGTCTTTTTGTACACATCCAAATGCTCGAGCGCTATGCCTGTGCCTTTTACGACACAAAAAAGTGGATCCTCAGCCAAAGTCGCCTTTACACCAGTCTTGCGATACACCAAATCAGTCAGATTACGAAGCTGAGAAGAACCTCCAGTCATGATAATTCCTTGGTCTATGATGTCGGACGCAAGCTCTGGCGGAGTTTCTTGCAAGACATCCTTGATTGCCTTAATTATATGCTTAAGTTCTCCATCGATGGCTTTCACTATTTCATTTGTACCCACTTTTGCAGAACGAGGTAGTCCTTGAATATAATCCCGGCCCTTGATCGTCACCGTCAGCTCTTCTTCGAGTAGTACCGCAGCGCCAATTTTTATTTTTACTTCTTCGGCTGTCCTATCACCTATCGCCAAGTTGAAAGTTTTCTTGATATAGTCTGCAATTGCTTGATCTATTTTATTTCCGGCGCATTTAACGGATGTCGAAGACACGATTCCACCGAGAGAAATAACTGCCACGTCCGTTGTACCTCCGCCGATGTCTACCACCATGTGACCTCGAGGTTCGTAAATCGGAATCCCAGCACCTATCGCAGCCAAGATGGGCTCTTTAACCACGTACGCATTTTTTGCACCTGCTTTTATAGCTGCTTCGATGACTGCTCGCCTCTCTGTACTTGTGACGCCAGCTGGCACAGAGACCATCACGTCCGGCTTGAAGAAATTAAATTTTCCCATCGCCTTGTTTATGAAATATCGAAGCATGGCTTCTGTGACACGATAGTCTGCAATCACTCCATCTTTCATTGGACAATATGTAATGATGGATTCTGGAGTCTTACCGATCATATCCTTTGCTTCAAAACCAATAGCCAGAATTTTATTGTCTTGTTCAGAGACTGCTACGACAGAGGGTTCGTTTAAAATAATTCCCTTTCCAGGTAAAAATACCAGAGTATTCGCCGTTCCCAAATCTATGCCTAATTTTTTCGTAAAAATACCCATAAGGCTTAATATATCATATTCATGCTAAAATAAAAGCATGAACGAAATAGACGAAGAAAAGGTGAAAGATGACCCGAACAAAGAAATAGTGAACCCATTCAAGGGCTACTTGGCGAACCTGCAAAAGCATAAACAAGCGGTAAACCCAGTTCATGAAATAGTGAACTGCTATTACAAGATGAACGGCTTCGAAAAAATGCCGAAAGATTTTTATACTGGCAGATACGCCTACAACAAGCTCGCGAGTGAAGCCAAAAAATTATATCAAGCATGCAATGAAGAACTAGACGACTCTATTTGGGCACTTGATAAGATGAAATACCTGGCAGGAAAAGGAGGCTTTGATTGGTCTATAGTTACTTGCTTGAAACATAAATTGAAATAGTTTGTTGTAAATTTTTTGGATGTGGTTTATAATTTTAATGAAAGGAAACAAGCACCATGATACTCACCTATGTCCTAAGTCTTGGTGGATTGGTAACGGAAAAAACACCGTCATACCAATTCGACGGTCCTGCTGACAGAGCCCTGGCTCAACAGCAAGCTGAAGAAAAGTTCGGTCCAGGCGGAAAACTGTTCCCAGGGGTAGTGAATGTAAGGGACTTAATACCTCCCGACCCTGAGACGTTTGATTAGCACATCTCAAGAGGGATGCACAGGGGGCGACTCATCGAGCCGCCCCTACTTTTTTATAAAATTTATATAATCATGACTACTTGTCTAAAATACAATATAATTTGACATATCAGAAATATAGTTTAGAGTTTGAAATGAAATAGAAAGTTCAAACAAAACAAAACTATGCGTTACATCTTAGTTCAAAAAGAAGAAGAGGGATTGGGGGAACAAAATCAGTCAGTCATCAACAGGTTTGAGGCGTGTAGCCACGTCGAGGCCAGAGAAAAAGCATTGAGGATTGATCCGAAAGGGTTAGCCGATTTGACCCAGGTCATCCCACGCTCCGGACCTAGTCCGTGGTCAAAGTGAAACATCCGCCTTGGGTGGAGAGAAATCTCCCCCAAGGCGATTTCTTTTTTAGGAAACTATCACAGTAAACTCACCCTTCTGTTTTACAGGATTCTTAGTCAGATATTCCAAAACTTCAGCGGGTGTTCCAGTTTTAAATTCTTCATATATTTTTGTCAGCTCTCGAGCAATACAAACTTTTTTATCTGGACAAAATTTGATAAGTGATTCAAGTGTTTTTAAAATTCTGTGCGGAGATTCGTAAAATACAAAAGTTCGCTCTGCCCCCGCTATTTCTTTAAACAAAGTCTCCCTACCCTTCTTATGTGGCAGAAATCCTAAAAATGTAAATTCATGAGTCGGAAGTCCTGAAGCCGAAAGAGCAGCAATAACGGCTGAAGGCCCAGGGATGGGCACAACTTGCACTTCTTCTGCGTTGAACTTCTCTTTTATTTTAGATACAAGCATCGCCCCTGGGTCAGATATCGTAGGCGTGCCAGCGTCAGAGACTAAGGCTAAATTTTTCCCCTCAGATAATAATTCGAAAATCTTAGCAAATTTATTACTCTGTCTAGAATCTTTCCCGACGATATCGTCGGATGGGTAACTCATTGTTTCTTTACTTATGCCATATTTATCTAAAATCTTTTTCGTTTCTCGTGTGTCTTCACACAGTATCAAATCAACATTTTTCAATGTCTCCAAAGCTCGGAGTGTAATGTCTCCCATATTCCCTATCGGCGTAGCTACAACGTAAAATTTTGACATAATTTATTAAAATTTGTTAAAACGATTTTCTTAAAACTGCGCCCTCGGAGTCATAAGGACAGGGAACCCACACGTTTTTTAAAAATCTTTCAAGGAAACTTTCTGTTCTTACTTCCTATACTTCTTTGTCCTCCACTTGTCGGCAATTTTGACTCGAGTAAGTGATCGTTCGAGTTCAGCTTCAAAGTGTTCAAAGTCCACATGGTCTTTATTTTCCATTTGCTTCTTTAATTCCTCTGAACGAGCCTTTGCCTTTTCTATAGCGGTATCAGAAAGTTCTGCCACATGCTCAGCAAAGTCAGCCAAGACAGCCACTTCTGTCATCCCATTCTCACCCTTTTTAACTTCCACGAACCCACCAACGACTGCCATAGGCACAGGCTCATTGTTTACTATCGCCACTACATCTCCAGAAGCCAGACCTGAAATAAGGGGCACATGTTCAGGCAAGACAGTTATCTCACCTTCTGTTGTGGGTAATGTAACCTTATCCACCATCTCTTCCAAGATGAGACGTTCTGGGGTGACTATTTTTAATTTTAATTGTTTTGACATATGTTTTTGCTTTGAAAAGATAAATAGTTCTTAAGAAAAGCCTTGCGCAGGAGCTTAGAAAATAAAAATGGTATTCCATTTATTATATTTCTTCTGCGACGAGCAGTTCGCTGGCAAAGCTTTGCCAGACAGATTGCTTTTATTGAGAAGCTATTTATCTTTTCAAAGATCGCGAACTACAACACCCCTTTCCCATTCTTCGCTACGTTCATCAGGACTTCGATGCTACATAGCACCTCGCATATAAAACTCATTCTCTGCCTTACCATCATGTTTACCTTCCAAGATTTCTTTGAATGAACGAATCGTTTCTACTAGTGGCACATATTGTCCTTTTGAGCCGGTAAATTGTTCTGCTACGAAGAATGGCTGTGAAAGGAATTTCTGAATTTTACGAGCGCGAGATACGAGCTCTTTGTCAGCTTCAGAAAGCTCTTCCATGCCGAGGATGGCAATAATGTCTTGCAAGTCTTTATAACGCTGAAGAACTCGTTGCACTTCACGAGACACATTGTAGTGTTCAGCTCCGACGATGTTTGGATCGAGGATAGTTGAAGAAGAGTCTAGAGGGTCAACGGCAGGATAAATACCGATTTCAGAAAGTGAACGGTTTAGCACGACAGTCGAGTCCAAGTGCGCAAAGGTGTTTGCTGGAGCTGGGTCGGTCAAGTCGTCTGCTGGCACGTAGACGGCTTGTACAGAAGTCACAGAACCTTTGTCAGTCGAAGTGATTCTTTCTTGCATAGCGCCCATTTCTGTACTGAGTGTCGGCTGGTAACCAACAGCAGAAGGAATACGTCCGAGGAGCGCAGAAACTTCGGAGCCCGCTTGAGTGAAGCGGAAAATGTTGTCGATGAAGAAAAGCACATCTTTGCCTTCTTGATCGCGGAAATATTCAGCCATCGTGAGTCCAGAGAGAGCCACGCGCATACGAGCACCCGGCGGTTCATTCATTTGTCCGAAGACCATGGCAACTTTTGGAAGCACTCCAGACTCCTTCATTTCGTGGTAGAGGTCATTACCTTCACGAGTTCTCTCTCCGACGCCGGCAAAGACAGAATACCCTCCGTGGTTCGATGCAATGTTGTGGATCAACTCTTGGATGACGACAGTCTTACCGACGCCAGCACCTCCGAAGAGACCCACCTTGCCTCCTTTCAACACTGGACAAATGAGATCGATAACTTTAATACCAGTTTCAAGAATTTCAACTTTGGTCGCTTGTGAGACGTATTCTGGAGCCTTGCGGTGAATAGGTAACTTTTTATCAGCAGGCACAGCCTTACCGTCATCTATCGCCTCACCAAGTACATTGAAGATGCGTCCGAGAGTATTAGCGCCCACAGGTACAGAGATAGGTGCTCCGGTATTCACCACTTCCATTCCGCGAGAAAGGCCGTCAGTCGTATCCATCGCAACTGCTCTGACGACTCCACCACCCAAATGTTGCTCGGTCTCAAGAATTAATTTCTTGGTTCCGTTCATCACCTCAAGTGCGTTGTAAATCTCTGGCAGATTCTCCCCGAAATCCACATCTACGACCGGACCGATTATCTTTTTTATTGTACCTGTTGTTTTCATATGATTTTGCGAAATCATGCCGTGCAATCGTCAATTAAAGCGCGGCGCTATTTTTAATTAATAAATTCTTTATAACATTTTCAGCACATTCGGTCTACTGACCTCAGTATTTCGTCGCCAAAGCTCCTCAACTTACACTCGCCATCCCCGCACTTATCTCTGATATTTCTCTGGTAATGTTTGCTTGTCTGGCTTTGTTGAACATCAGCGTAAGGTCATCGATCATCTCCCCCGAAGCGTCGGAGGCATTCTTCATGGCTATCATTCTACTCGATTGTTCGGAAGCATTGGACTCGAGGATCATCTGATATATTTGCATCCTCGTTAACTTCTCCGCGAGCGCCCCGATCAACTTCACCTTATCCCCTTCAAACAAATAATCTATTTTTTTATTCTTATTATTTAAATCAACCCCTTCGTGATTTTCAATATGTTCTAACGATTGAATTAATTCTTTTAGATCTGTCCTGCTGACCGGTAAAATCTGCTTGATGTTTGCCTTCTGGGCAATAGCAGAGATGAAATCAGTATAGGCTACTAAAACTTTATCATATTTTAGAGCGCCGTATTCATCTATGGCAAATTTTGAAATAGGTATTATTTCAGACAAAGAAATTTTATCGCTTAAGTCGGAAAAAGAAGCGACGACGTTCACACCCACTCGGTGCATCGCCACATCGCCTTTTTTACCGATTGAAACGACATCAATAGTAACGTTTTTGTTTTTTAATAAAGAAATAGCTTTCTTGATGACTTGCGCGTTGTAAGCGCCACAGAGACCGCGATTAGAAGTGATCAAGACAAACAGAACTTTCCCCTTTATATCTTTCTTTTCTCTTTCATTAAAAAGTGGGTGGTCTAAATCCTCAACATTTTTTGCAATAGAAGCCAAAATATCCCAAGAATATTCGGCATAGAGTCGAGAAGCCAAAGTGGAAGCCACCGCGCGCTTCATCTTGCTGGCTGCCACCAGCTCCATAGCCTTGGTGATCTTCTTCGTGTTCTTCACACTCTTTATTCTTCTTTTAATTTCTTTTGTACCTGCCATGTTAATTAGGTTATAGCTTCTAGGTTCTAGCTTTTAGAAGTAAAACTACTTTTAAAATCCGCAATCGCTTTCTTTAATTGCTCTTCGCCTTTTTCAGTCCACATTTTGGATTCCAAAACCTCTTTGTAGAAAACTTTAGCATTTCTTTCGGTGTATTCGATCAGTCCAGACTCGAAAGCCTTTATTTTATCTACCGGCACATCATCCATATAGCCCTTTGTCAGAGCATAGAAAGTCACCACTTGGTGTTCAGTCTTGACCGGAGCGTATTGGAGCTGTTTCAAGACTTCCACTGACCTCTTGCCACGTTCGAGCTGCTTCTTGGTGGATTCATCGAGATCAGAGCCAAATTGAGAGAAAGCTTCGAGTTCACGGAACTGTGCCAAGTCGAGCTTCAAAGTACCTGCAACTTTTTTCATCGCTTTTATTTGCGCAGAAGAACCGACGCGGGACACAGAAGACCCCACGTTGACCGCTGGACGAATACCTTTGTAGAAAAGATCTGTCTCGAGGAAAATCTGTCCGTCAGTGATGGAAATGACGTTGGTCGGAATGTAAGCAGAAATGTCTCCAGCCTGAGTTTCAATGATTGGGAATGCAGTAATAGATCCACCACCATATTTTGCGTTTCGTCGACATGCGCGTTCGAGCAGACGAGAGTGCAAATAGAAAACGTCTCCCGGATATGCTTCACGACCTGGAGGCCGACGAAGGAGAAGAGAAATCTCACGATACGCGACAGCGTGTTTAGAAAGATCATCATAAATGATCAAAACATCTTTACCTTGATCCATAAAATATTCCGCAATAGAAACTCCTGTATATGGAGCAATATATGACATAGCAGCTGCCTCAGATGCTCCAGCAGAAACTATCACAGTGTAAGCCATGGCTCCACCCGCTTCTAGACGAGCGCCTAATTTACGAAGTTTAGAATCTTTCTGGCCAATAGAAACGTAAACACAGATCATATTCTGTCCTTTTTGATTTAAAATAGCATCAATAGCGAGAGCAGTTTTACCCGTCTGTCTGTCACCAATGATGAGCTCACGCTGACCACGGCCAACTGGGATAATCGCATCGATAGCCTTGATACCAGTCGCCACAGGCTGGTCGACACTCTGACGAGTCACGACACCCGGAGCCACTTTTTCAATAGGATAAGTTTTGCCCGCCTTAATAGCTCCCTTGCCATCAATCGGAGCACCCATAGCGTTTACTACTCGGCCGAGGATACTATCAGACACTGGGATTTCAAGAATCTTACCAGTTGCCTTCACCTCATCTCCTTCTTTGATTTTAGAAAAGTCACCGAGAATGATGACACCCACTGCGTCTTCTTCGAGGTTTAAAGCCACACCTGTCTGCCCTGCAGGAAAAGTGACCATTTCGGAAGATTTTATATCTGAAAGTCCGGAAACCTTCGCGATACCGTCGAATACCTCCATGACATGGCCGATTTTTTCCGTCTTCACATCTGCCTTGAAGGCTTCTATTTCTTTTCTTAAATTTTCTACTATATAGTTTGACATCTTTTTTTATTTTTCTTGTATTAAAAATTTCTCTAGCTGATGAAGTTTATTTTTGTATGTAGCATCCATTACTTCATCTCCGACCTCGACCCGTATCCCACCCAACAACTCCGCTTTTTCAAAAAATTCACTTATCACTTTTTGCGCTTTATACTTTTCTTTTATTTCACCCTCCAGTTTCTTTCTCTCTCCCAAGGGCATTACTTTCGCAGTGGTGATCTTAGCTCTAACCGTCCCAGTATTTTTATCAATAATATCTCGGAGGACACTGAGCACCTCTTCGGACTTTCCCAACATGCGTTTATCCCGTAAAACTTGCGCCGAATGCTTGAGCGCAGTCTCCAAGCCAGCCCCAGACTTGCCTTCAGTCGCTCTATATATAGCCTCTCCTACATTTTTTGGGGAAATTTTAGCCATATTTATTTGTTTTGCTTATTCTTATCAGTCATAATTTTTTCTGCCGCCAATATGGCCAGAGATGCTATTTCCTTCCTTGCATCTTCAACTGCTTTCACCTTGTCAGCTTGCATAGCCTTCTTGCCATTTTCAATCATGCTTGCAAGCTCAACTTTTCCTTTTTCTATCATTTCAGACTTTTTAATTTCCCCTTCTTTTTTACCTTCCTGAAAAATCTTGTTCGCTTCCACGCGAGCTTTAGCAAGCATCTCGTCATACTCTGCTTTAGTCGCTTTTAACATTGCCTCATTCTTCTTAGCATCGTCTACCCCTTTACCTATCTTTTCGGCACGCTCAGCCATCAACTTAGTCAAAGGCTTTAGAGCGAAAAGATACAAAACAACAAAAACAATGCCGAAATTAACCGCCTGAGCGACTATAATTTTCCAGTCTATGTGAAATGTGGAAATGATTGATTCCATGGTTTGTGATAAGAAATTTTAAATAGTTCTTAAGAAATGCCTTGCGCAGGAGATTAGAAAATAAAAGCAGTACTCTGATTATTATTTTCTTGATCGACGCGCAGTTCGCTAGCAAAGCTTTGCTAGACAGATTGCATTTCGAGAGAAGCTATTTTAAATTTCTCTTACTTAATCGAAAACGCTATAACAAGAGCGTAAATCGCGATAGCTTCAGCGAATGCACACGCGAGAAGCATCGGCACTAAAATCTTATTTGTAGCTTCTGGATTGCGACCAATCGCCTCCATGGCCTTCGCACCTATTAATCCTATACCAATACCAGGGCCTATAGCACCCAAACCAATAGCTAACGCTTTTGCAACTGTACTTAAATCTAATTCCATATAATTTATTTTTACTTATTTAATAATTTCGACTAATAATTTTTAATAATTTAACTGACTGCGATATTTTCTTTATGGTGACCGTGTTCTTCCTCATGCTCTCCATGTTCCTCATGATCCGTGGCTGAAATCGTAAAGTAAACAATCAGAAGCATTGAGAAGATGAGGGCTTGAATGACTCCAACCAGTATTTCTAAGAAAAGAAAAGGCACTGGTAAAATATAAGCAAACAAGGCTGCCATCGAGGCTAAAAGGACTTCTCCGGCGAAAACATTACCGAATAGTCGGAATGACAACGATGCAATTTTAGCAAATTCGCCAACAAGTTCAAGTAAGCCAACAAAGAACGTAATAGGGGCCACAATAATCACCGTTTTGTCCTTCTTTATCTTGGTGAATATCTGCCCCAGTGCTTTGACATTAACATATTTATTAAAAATTTTCCATATCCCGATAGAAAATATACCGAACAGGTTTGCGCCGATGACAGCCATCACAGCGAGTGCAATAGTAGTGTTCACATCAGCTGTGCCACCACGTAGAAATGGGATAAAAGCAAGCCCATGCTCCCCTTTCTCTATGATTCCAAGTCCACCAATAGGCAAGAGCCCGAGCCAGTTGTTTATAAGCACAAAAAAGAAAACAGAGATAGCGATAGGGAAAACTTTCATCGAAAGCTTCCTACTATTTGTCACTTGATCACACAGATCAAGTGCACCCTCTAAAATAATTTCAAAAATATTCTGCAAAACCCCTGGAACTTCTTTTAGCTTTTTTCTCAATATTATTACAAGCATGATAATGACCAAAACAGCAAACCAGCTCGAAAGCAGAGCGTTAGTGATGTTAAAATTTCCAAAATGAAAAATGGACTCGGCAAAAAGAGTGATCTCGTGAGAGACTTCTTCAACTACCTCTCCTGTTGTGTGTGTTTGTTCTATTGCCATGATGAATCTTGTTTAATTTCTTCTTTTGGTTCTGTATTTTCTATCTTTGGTTCACAAATATTTGGAGTAATTTCTTTTATATACTTAGTGACAACTCGTACGATACCGTAGGATGAAATGAAAAAACCAAAAATGGTAAGGCTCAAGAATACCCATGGTTTTGTCCCGAAATGCGTATCCAATTCCTCACCAACAACAAGCGCTAAAATAATAGGCACCACCACCCAACTCGAAACTCGAGTGAATATCTCAAAAGCCGGCTTCCAATCTATTTTTTTCTTAGGTTCGTTAATCACAAAAACAAAGCCTTTACGGCTTTAATATATTATAGAATAAAGATAAAATGGATGCAAATAAAAAGGTTACTTTTGTTTTGTAGCCTCAATATATGAAACCACAATACCTAATGTAATGATAGCATAGAGAATTCGATTCTTTGCTTGCATAAGATCTTTTAATATTAGAATATCATGTTCCACTTAAATAAAGTGGAATTCTTCCTTTAGTTCTAAAGCCCTTGTCCTAAGTTCACCTTTTTTCGTAGCTAATCTATTAAATTCAATATCTTCAAACTTTAAACACTCGTTGACAATTCTGCGTAGTTGGCCTAGCTCTACAACATTTTCTGGTTCTTTTCTCATCATCACCAAAGATGCCTCTAATTCTTCCATTAATTTTCGACATGTTTCATCAGCTCCAAATTTCTCCATTTGAATTTTTATGATTTCTTTTTGATTTATTACAAGAGAAGGCTCTTCACTTCTTTTGTTTGAAAAAAAATCAAATATCATAGTGAGCGTGGATGGAATCGGACCATCGGCCTCTGTCTTATCAGGACAGCGTTCTACCACTGAACTACACGCTCATAATTAAATTTTATCAGAACAGCGTTCTACTTCACCCCGCCTGACCTAGGCGGGGCAAGCTGAACTACACACACAATCAGAAAAACTATATCAAAAATAACCTTTATACGCAAACAAAAAACCGCCCACGGCGGTTTTTTGTTAATTCTCTGATCTAAATTTAGATTAGTATTCTCGGCGTCCACCTCCTCCACCCCCGTAACCACCTCGGTCATTGCCTCCACTTCGTGGTGGGCGAGCTTCCATAGGGCGAGCTTCGTTGACAGTAAGTTTACGTCCTTCAAATTCTTGATCGTTGAACATAGAGATAGCTTTTGCAGCCTCATCCTGAGATGACATTTCTACGAATCCAAAACCTTTAGAACGACCAGACATTTTGTCCATAATAATCACAGCGGATGTAACAGATCCAGCTTGTGCGAAGAGCTCTTTTAGAGCACCTTCTTGAGTACTGTAAGGTAATCCCCCTACATATAGCTTTGTAGCCATAACTTATTTCTTCCCTTTTTAATAAAAGAGACAAAAAACTACTTAATAAACGTAGAAACTCTTTTCGCTAAGTGAGAAACTACGAAAATAATCATAACATATATAAAATGAAAAGCAATTTTATTCCCCTTCTTAATGTCCACAGCCATCATTAAGGGATAATAAATGCTCCAGCACTATTGGCTTCTAGATAATATCCAGAGGATCTATTATATTCACCCATCTTTCCTAGATCGCTTTTATGTGTAACTTGGATTAAAGATCGTAGAGTTGAGGTCTCAATGTCATTATTTGATATACCTAAATAGACCTCTTTTAGTCCTGCTTTTTCTGCATACTCTTTCAGATACGAAGTCATTTGAGAATAGAGTTGGTCGTAATATCCAGAGTAGCTTGTGTCTGCCTCGATATTGTCTGCTACAAGAATAGGCTCACCATCTTTATTTTTGGAAATATAACACCAGGCGACATAGACCGCTCGGCCCTTATCATCCACCACTTTGACCATACTCATAGCTGGGTCAGTGAGATAGTCTGATATTGGCGACCTACCATTTTGGTGATAGTCATTGTCGATAGAAATGCAACAATTTGTATCATTACCTAAGTACAGATCGTGGCTCACATTTCTCTTTGCTATATAAATAGATAAATGTTCATTATCATATCTACCCCTGTTTTTATTTAGATCAGCCATCATTTCTAGGTCAGAAGTAAGGTGAACAAACTCTTCACCTAAATCTTCATTTGCTTCTATATAAATTTCACTATACAGATAGATACCTTCTTTTTGTGTAGTTAAATCTAACTTAAAATTATCGCTAAATTTATCTAATGTTCCTTTAAATTTCAAAACATCTCGCTTGAGGCTTTCGGGCAATGTTTTAATAATCACATAATCTTTATTTTCAGCTTTACCATTCCTTAATCTCTCAAGTGCTTCTTTAAGCTTTTTATCATCTCTCTTAAAGTTTTCAATATCAGCTTTTAATTTAGCTATCTCTGAAGTATATTTTAAATATAAACCTACCTTACTTTCTTCTTTATTGGAGTTTTCAAGAGCATTTATCGCTTTTAGCATACCCTCGGCCTTTTTAGGATTATCTACTTTCAGCTTTTCATAAACTTCTTTCATTTTGGAAATCTTAGCTTGCTTTTCTTCATAGCCCTCTGTGTTCTTGTTGATCAAAATATCTTTCAAAACTGCCTTTTTAGAGCCGAGAACTTTTGATAAATTATTTGTAAATTTAGTAAAGTAATCCAATGTTCGATCTATGGGTGAAAGTAGAGCTTCAAAACTTTGCTTATCCCCCTCTCTATTAAGCAACAAGTCTTCTCTCTTTGAATAGTTCAGCCAAACCTCTTTATTTACGCCTGCTTCTTCCATGGATATTAAAGTCTCAGCATTATTTTTATAACTTGCTAGTTTATCATTTACAAACTTTAAATATTCTGGACTCTCGTCATCTATAAGACCAGCCTCCTTTGCTTCTTTATGTATAGCTATAAGAGTCTTAATATTATCTTTCGATAATTCATCGAAGCTTGGAAATTTATTCATCAATCTATGCCCTTCGCCAGGATTCAAAAGTAAAGCGTCGATGATTTCTGGATTCTCTTTTATAGTCTTTTCTATATCCTCCAAACTTACATTAGTAATCAAATTAATAAAAGATATTATTCCCGAAGTAGTCTCGAAAGACTTTACCACATCAGGATTTACAGCTCTAAAAGCATTTAAATACAAATCAATACAAACCCCCGTCGACCTCACATCATCCATTGTTAAATCCTGAAAATTAAAATGATGTAAAAAATACTGAACTTTATTATTGTCTCTTATTGCTATAAGTAAACCGGCTTTTGCATATTCTAATATTTTCTTATCTTCAAAAAAGCTTTTATCAATATCAAAGCTTTTTAAATTATCCTCACCAAAAAAAATACCCTTCTCGAACATCTTAAATGCAATCTCCTTGTCTAATTTTTTTATAAATAAATTTTCTAGAATAGCGCATATGGCGTCTCTATCTCCTTTTTCAATCATTTTTAACACTAATGCTTTCTGGTCTACATCTTCAAAATAATGCAAATACTGCGCCACAGATTCTCCTTGTCCAACTTCGACCACCTTATCAGCTATCATTTGGTGTAATTCTTTGTTAAAATTAATTACATAATTTGCCACGAGAGCTGCGTGACCTTTCTCTATTAATCTTGAAACTAATTTTTTTTGATCTATGTTTTTAAATTTTTTCAAATTGCCAAGAAGTGTAGGGACTTTTTTCTTCTCTATCAACTTATTTACTAAATCATTATAATTTAAACCTTCAAAATTAAACTGGTCAAGATATTCAGCCAGTCTCTCATAATATTCATTGGAAAAAACTGCATCATAGATTTTCTTATCAAATTCAAATCCTTCAAACACTTCAGGGTTCCTAAAGATCAAGTAAGGATCTCTTTGATCGTAATTATGATCGTTTCCTACAACCGCCCAAGCTGCTTCTTTATCTAACCCTTTAAATTTGGTGATATAGTCTGCCAGATGAGACAAGCCCCCATTAAGAGCTATTTTCAAAAATATTTCTTTATGAGCAATGTCTTTGAATTTATCTAGATTATCTAAGACCAAACTAATTTTACCTGTTTCCTTTAGTTGGTCGATCAAATGTGATCTACCTATACTATCAGACTTTTCTATATTAGATACAATCAATTCAACTTCACTATTGCCAATTTTGAGTGAATTTTCTCTCATTTTTTAATTATATAATATTTACTCTTCTTTTTCATCTCCCACCGCGCCAGATTCGATATCGGCAATAATATCCCCAATGTATCCCTCCATTATTTTAGGCAAATTGTGCCAAGATTTCTTAATTCTATGATCTGTAACTCGATCTTGTGGGAAATTGTATGTACGGATCTTTTCTGACCTATCAGCCGTACCTATCTGTTCTTTTCTATCACCCGCATATTTTTTTGCCTCCTTTTCTTCTTCAAGTTGTTGAAGTTTAGCGGTCAAAATTGCCATTGCTTTTTCACGGTTCGCAAGCTGGCTGCGTTCATTAGTAGAACGTACATCGAGGCCTGTCGGCTTATGGATAATACGCACCGCCGTCTCCACTTTGTTCACATTCTGCCCGCCCTTACCACCAGAACGAGAATATTCCATATCGAATTCTGAAGGATCTATTTTGAAAGAAACTTTTTTCCTAATAGGCAACACAGCCACAGATGCAGTAGAGGTATGTATTCTTCCATTCTTTTCCGTCGCAGGCATTCTCTGCACTCGATGCACACCCGTCTCATAACGCATCTTGCCATACACACCTTTTCCTTTCACCTCGAAAGAGGCTTCCTTGTAGCCATTTAAATCACTCTTTGATTCATAGTTTACTCTCCACTGCCAACCTTGTGCTTCAGCATATTTCTCATACATGTGGGCGAGCTCCCACGCAAAAAGAGAGGCTTCGTCTCCGCCTGCCCCAGCGCGCACTTCAATCACGATCTCATTCGTAATCTCCGCTTCTACTTTATCTTTATCTAAAATATCCTGAGCTTGCTTTTCTATCCTTTCTCGTTCTTCTTGTATAAATTTTAACTCCTTGGCTGCCATTTCATGCAAAGTATCATCACTCGCGAGCATTTCTCGCACTTCTGCCTCCTCACGTAAAAGCTTCTCGAGCATTTCTGCCAAATAGTTCGTACTGTGATTATTCTTAAGTTCTTCTAGGTCTAGACTCATATAGTTAAAATATCATAAAAACGTTCTTGGTGCACTTTTTAGAAAGCCTTGCGCAGGATCTTAGAAAATAAAGTAGGTAATCCTACTATTATTTTTTTGAGCGACGAGCAGTTCGCTACGCAAGCTTGCGTAGATAGATTGCTTTATAAAAAGTCGTGCCAAGAACGTTTTAGTTTATTTCTTTGCTTTAGAAGCAGATGCGATTTTGCGCTTGTTGAATCGATCTACGCGTCCAGCAGTGTCCATGATCTTTTCATTACCAGTATAGAAAGGGTGACATTGACTGCAGATTTCCATCGCGATCAGAGGCATAGTAGAACCAACTTCGAAAACAGCTCCACATGCACAGGTCGCCTTTGTTTTTATATCGTATTTTGGGTGTATATCTTTTTTCATTATTCAAAGATGCTAACATAATTTAAGTTTTAGAGCAAATCTATATTGGCTTGTATTGTAGATTTCAATTTTTGAACACTTCGGCTATACGAACACGAAGACCCCCCAGTACCATAGTATCTACAAGCAGCTCTATTCTGAGAGCTCGCACTATTACCCGTAGCTCCTAGATCAGATAAATACATTCCGGAAGCCATAAAAGCATCTTTGGGAGACCATGGGTTAGCGACGTATCCCAAAACATTCTTTAAACGATTAGTAAATATTTTCCAAGTTGAAGGAATAAATTGAGCAGGCCCCATCGCTCCACCATACCCAGCTATACCAGTAATAGGGCAAGACACGGCAGTCTGAAATGCATTTATGCCGAGAGTGTTGGCAATTTCAAGAAAAGGCGCTACATCACGCGTGGGCTTCATAACATTTGCAAACACAGCTCCAGTATTTTTACCCACCCCCGCACCAGTATCAGTATTGGTCAGGTAACATTGACCTACATTCGCTCCCAAACTAGACTCTTGAGTTAATATAGCCAAGAGGAATGCTGGATCAACGTTCAATTTATCTTTAACCATATTTGCATACTCCAGTGCTGTACCGAATTCTATTTTTTGAGATATTCCAGCGAGACTAAAGAGTGCGCTACGTATCTTATCAGCTTGAATTTTCTTCTGCGCCGCAAGTTTCTGATATTCTGCTTCTTTATTTTTAGAAATAGCGAGAAGTTGTTTTTTATCAGCTTCTGATTTAACTATTTTTTTTTGCGCACTTTCTAGTTCTGCTTTTGCATCCGTCTCAGCATCCTGCTTTTTCTCAAGATCATTCTTGGCAACCTCGGTTTGTAATTTTACCCCATTTATAACATTAATAGATGACTTCACCGCCTGCTTGATCATAGTGAAAGATTCTAAATTACTATAAAAATCAGAAATGGAATCATCAGAAAGTATTAGATGCACAAGCGTCTCCTCATCAAATTCATTGGTATTACGTAAAAGTTGCGCTAGAGATTCATGCTCGCGACCTATTTTATCAGAGAGAGATTTAATGGTGTCTACTTTTTCAGCGATATTTATTTTTAATTGAGCGATGATAAGACCTCGAGACTTTATTTTTGCTTTTAAGCTATTAATTTGACTAGTTAAATAATCGACGTCACCTTTTAGGGTACCAGTTGTCTTTTGCTGTTCTTTTTGCTGATTCAATAAATCTGCAAGTTGTGCCTCTATTTGATTTAGTTCATTCTGACAATAATTTTTATCAGATTGAGCAGAAGATGTGGTCAGTGTCAGACAGTCAAAAGCCACACTTGTTTTATAATTTACAAAGGTAAAGAATATGAATATTATAAAAACAAAAGCCATGACTTTCTTAAAGGTCATAGCTCCTATTCTAACATATTTAAGTAAATTTTTACTTCTTTTCCGCCTTCTTTTCTTCCTTGGTTGGAGCAGCGCCCTCAGATGGAGCACCTTCCTCTTCTTTCTTGCCCTTCTTCTCTACTTCAATAGCAGTTAGGTCAACTGGAGCAGCCACTTCTTCCTTTTCTTCAACCTGAGCAACGATAGAAGCCACAACATCAGTACTATGCGTAATAGCCACCACTCCCGCAGGTAATTTTATATCAGAAACAACGACATTTTTATCAAGACCTTCTAGTTTAGAAATATCAACAAATAGGGTTTGTGGTAAGTCAGCAGGTAGAGCTTCGATTTCGATTTCATGGAGAACTTTAACAAGGTTACCGATTCCACTCTTGACTGCATTTGATATACCTTCGAAAGTAAGAGGAACTTTAACTTTGATCTTCTTCTTCATGTCGATAACGAGGAAGTCTACATGTATCGGCTCATCGGTGACAGGGTCCACTTGGACTTCATGAATAAGCACGTCGATATCTCCGCCCTCCATAGCCACCTTTACAGCAGAAGATTCTCCGGCATCTCGCCAAACTTTCTTGAATTCAATATTCGGAATAGTTATAGAAGTCGTATCCTTACCAGCACCATAAAAAACAGCCGGTATTTTGCCAGATTTCCTTAGCGCGTCCAATTTCGCACCTGCGTCTCTCTTTAAAGCTTTAATTACAAACATAGACCCAAGTATACAGAAAAAAAATTAAAATGCAACATGCCCCTTTATGTATTCTTTAGTCCCACCTAAATCAAGAGTTGGCACCTTCTTACCAGGATTAAAAATATTTTTTGGGTCAAAAATATGTTTAATTTCTGCAAAAATATTTATCATCTTTTCACTATACATTTTATTTAAATACGGCGTACGGATTAACCCATCATTATGTTCAGCGGTAATAGAGCCCCCAAGTTTGGTAACTAGATCATACACTTGATCAGAAACTTCCATAATCATTTCTTTTAGATTTGGATCCTTTGGATTCACCAGGGTATAAATATGCATATTTCCATCGCCCGAATGCCCACCCACCGCAAAAGTTATCCTCTTTTTATATTTATTTAAAATTTTGTAGAGTGCGGGGAAAAATTCTGGCAACCTCTCTGGCTTAACTATCACATCATCTATAAAAGTCATGGACTTCACCTTTTTTAAATGATAGCGAATCAAATTAAAAGCCTCATGACGTATGGTCCAATATTTTTTAGCTTCAAGGGCATTTTTAGTCAGACGAATGCCTATTTTTTTAATTATCTGTAAATCTTTCAAAGCTTTTTCTGCTTCCCCATCAGCTTCTTCTCGAGACTCCCCTGTGAACTCCACCAATAAGACAAGTTTTGGGAATCCATTACGTAAAGTCATCAAAGCCTCCGGCCAAAAGCTAAAAATTAATTTAACAAAATTACTAAGGCCGAGAAGTTTAGCGAAACCTCTTATGTATTTAACCACCAAGAGAAATGTCCTGTCGTCATATGACTCGAGAGACTGCGGATTGTATTTTAAAATTCTATTCACAAGATTTGGCAGTAAACTCATGTCGCGTAAAAATACTACTAGGAGCCTCGTGTGTTTTGGCTCAGGCACAAGTTTGAAAGTAATCTCTGTAGCTATGCCCAAAGTGCCCTGTGAGCCACATAGAAGTCTGTTTAAGTCAAAGAAGCTGGAATCTGAAGAATTATCAACGGTGTGGGTCCCACCCGGTATTCCGGGAAGGGTCAAGCCGGAGGAATTTTTTAGATTCTGGCTTCTTATTATATTCCATATATAATACCCAGCAGAATTTTTGTGCACATCAGGCTTCGATTTTTTTATTTCTTCTTCATTGTTTTTGATCAAATCGTAAATTTTGGTGTAAGGCTCCCCTTGTTTTGAAACCTCACTCAAAGGAATCGGCTTAACTATTTTTTCCACTCCATCAGAAAATACAACTTTTGTTTCTAAAATATAATCTTCTGTCTTGCCGTATTTTAAAGTTCTCTCCCCTGCAGAATTATTACCGAACATTCCACCGACTGCATTGATGGCTTTGGATGCAGTAAAACAAGGCAAAATGAGACCTTTTTCTAGGGTAAGCTTCTCAAAATCTCGATAGAACATCCCCGGCTGAACAGTGATATTTAATTCCTTTTCATTGAAACTCACCAATTTATTCATATACCGAGTAAAATCTAAAATAATAGACTCACCCACAGCTCCACCAGACATATCTGTCCCTGCACAGCGAGCCGTGATGGAAAGATTCGGATATTTTTCTTTATTCTCGTTGTTTTCACTTACCCATTTCACTAAATTTTTAACATCCTCTGAATCTTTTGGAAATACAACAACCTTCGGACGAATATTAAAAATACTCGCATCATGTGAATACTTAGAGAGCGTCTCCTCCCCATCTTCTACATACCCCTTAAAAATTTTCTGTATTTCTTCTTTCATTTGTATTGACCGATAGATGCGAGACTATTACTTTGAGCAGCTTGGACAAGAAGTTTCTGAGCCAGAGCTACATCTGCTGGATTTTTGGCCCAAGATTCTAATGCAGGATTCTGAATTGCACGACCATAAGAGAATGTGAGAGGCCAGGGAAGCGGCCCAAGTTGATGCATAGCATTCAGATTTTTAATCGCATCTTCATCACTTTGCCCACCAGAGAGGAAAACTATACCGCCGATTTCTTTTAATACTTTTTCTTTGAGACATTTTACGGTGGTCTGGGCGATTTCGATATTAGACACAGAGACCTTAGCATCTTTACCTGGTATCACCATGCTTGTCTTCAAAATCATTCCTAGAAAAAATATGTTGGCTCTCTTGAGTTCATTAAAAACCACTTCCAGATTTCTCGCTGTGGCTTTATAAGATTGTTCTAAGGTGTATTCTCCATCAATCAAAACTTCCGGCTCGACGATCGGTACGATATCATTTTCTTGGCAAAGTTTGGCATATTTTGCAAAATCCTCAGCATTTTTTTTCATACAATCCTCTGAAGGAAGATTATTTCCAACAGTATAAACTGCACGCCACTTGGCAAAAGTCGCACCGAGCTTTCTATATTCTTTCAATCTTTCCCCTAAACCTTCGAGCCCTTTTGTTATCTTTTCGCCTTGATGTCCAGCAAACTCAGTCGTTCCTTCATCTACTTTTATACCTACTTCTATACCTTTAGATTCCAAGACAGAAATAAAACTTCTACCATCCTTTGTTGATTGTCTTAATGTCTCATCAAAAAAAATATACCCAGAAATATATTTCTCAATATTGGGAGCAGTGACTAAGAGCTCTCGATATTCTCTTCTTTTTTCTTCTGTTGTTGGCACACCAAGCTTTTCAAAACGCTTATTGCAAGTAGAAAGACTCTCATCTATCGCCAGAATTCCTTTTGGTTGCATTACAAGCCTAGCTACTGTTTTAATTAAAATATCTTGATTCATGTGATTTTACGAAATCATGCCTCGCAATCGTCCTTTAAAGGGCGGCTTTGGTTAATAAATCTATTAATACTTGCTTCGTCACTGCCGGATTCGCTGAACCTTTCGTCTCTTTCATTATCTGACCAACTAGGGACATCAAGGCTTGCTCCTTACCGCCCTTATAATCAGCCACAACTTTAGGATTGGCATCAATTATTTTCTGCGCCACCACTTTTAATGCACCCGTATCATTACTCTGGAGTAAGTTTTGCTCTGTAGCTATTTTAAGGGGTGATTCATCTTTTACTACCACCATAGCAAGAATATCTTTTGCAGCACGCGAAGAAACTTTGTTTTCTGAAATTAAATTTATCAATTCAGAAAAATTATTTACACTAGGTAATTTAGCATCTTTTTTGGATTTCTTAATACCCATATAATCAGTTGTTATATAATTTGAAGCAGTTTTTATTTTATCAACGTCTTTTAAAATTTTTGCCACTTGTTCAAACCAAGCACTGAGCGCTGGATCATTTATATAAACTTCAATATCTTCATCTTTTATACCAAAATCTTTTTTATACCTTGCGCGCTTTGCCTGTGGCAATTCTGGTAATTCTTTCTTTATTTTATCTAAGTCAAAAGCCTCGTGAAGCTTCATTTTTGGCAAATCCGGCTCTGGGAAATATCGATAGTCAGCACTGCCCTCTTTTTTTCTTTGAGAAAAAGTCTTTTGCTTGGCCTCATCCCATCCGCGCGTCTCTTGCACTATTTCTACCCCTTTGCCCTCTTCCATAAGTGTGATCATCCTCTCTATCTCGTATTTGATGGCCCGTTCTGAATTTTTGAATGAATTCAGGTTTTTTACTTCTACTTTGGTGCCCAGCTTTTTTGGATCAGTTGAAATAGAAATATTGGGTTCCATACGCATCTCTCCTTTTTCCATGTTTGCCTCTGATACACCCAAGTACCACAAGATGAGTTGTAGTTCTTTTGCAAATTTCACCGCACCCTTTGCGGTTTCCTCAGCACTATTAAATGTATGCGTTTCGGTCACCAGCTCCATGAGCGGCACTCCAGCACGATTAAAATCAATCAAAGAAAAACCTGCACTGAGCGAAGTCGAAGTGTCGCCATCAATATGCTTGTTATTCGCTGTATCTTCCTCTAGATGCACTCGAGTAATATAAAAATCAGCTAAGTGACCCCCAGAAACTATTGGATATTTATATTGTGAGATCTGGTATCCCTTTGGAATATCTGGATAAAAATAATTCTTGCGATCAAATTCACTAAAGTCGGCAATGTCAGCATTAACAGCGAGCCCCACTTTTATCACATTTTCTATAGCCTTTTTGTTGGCAACAGGTAAAGTCCCCGGGTGCGCCATACAAACTGGGCAAATATTCACGTTCGGTTTTTCCTCATCTGGGTCATTCTTGCAGCCACAAAACATCTTTGTTTGTGTTTTTAGCTCTGCATGAATTTCCAATCCAATTGTGGGATAATACTTTCCAGCCATAGGTTAAGTATACTTTATTTTTTCTTTAAAATCTTCACTAGCGTATCTTGAAACTTCTTAACCATTTTGTCATCATATAGGGATAAGGTGAAAACATTTTTACTCACCTTTTTGAAATCTGCGATCTTTTTAGTGATTATTTTTTTATCTTCCACCACATCAGTCTTAGTCAGAATGATTATTTCTTCTTTGCTTGATAGTCCATCTTCTTCGCTCAAACCCAAATTCTCGTCATATTTTTCCAATTCTTTACGAATTTCTTTATAACTTTTCATCATTCCGGTTGAACCTTTGGATAGATTTTCAAAAGACACAAGGTGTGCCAACATTTTTGTACGCTTCACATGACGTAAGAATTTAACCCCAAGGCCCTTTCCTTCAGACGCACCTTCTATAAGCCCTGGAATATCAGCCAAAATGTAGCCATGGAAGTCACCCAGGTTTGGATCAAGTGTGGTAAAAGGATAGTCGCCCACTTTTGCTTCCGCATTTGTAAGCGCGTTCAAAAGAGAAGACTTACCTGCATTTGGTAACCCAACAAAACCAACGTCCGCAAAAAGCTCGAGTTCTATTTTAAAATTTCCATGTTCGCCTTCTCCTCCCTCGTTTGATTCTGTTGGAGTTGTGTTCGTCGAACTTTTGAAATGTTCATTACCGAAACCGCCGAAACCGCCTTTTAGAAGTTTTATCTTTTGCCCCTCCTCAGTTAATTGCCATTTCTCGCCGGTCTCTTCGTGGGTAACGATAGAACCGATGGGAAGTTCTAATATAAAATCTTCACCGTTTGCACCATGTAGACTTTTGCTTCCACCATCTGCACCTCTCCCTGAAATAAAGCTTTTTTTGGTTTTATATTTTAAAAGTATATGAACATCACGAACAGCCTGTATAAAAAAGTCTCCACCCCTACCCGCATCACCACCCGAAGGCCCACCCTTTGGCACAAACTTCTCACGGCGAAAACGAACAACACCGTTGCCCCCTCGTCCAGCCTCTGCGTATATTTTTATTTCATCAATGAATGCCATACGTATTTAGGTAAATTATAAAGATAGGAAATTTAAGCTTCGTATGTCCCCTGTCCTTATGTTTCCGAGGGCGAAGGCGCAATAATTTTCTATCTTTATAATTTAACCTATTAATGCCAATTCTGCTAATCTAATCGCACCTTCCTTTGATTTCGCTACTGCCATGAAAAGTCCTCGATGACAGAATATTGCGTCAGCTACCCCAGTAATATTCTGTATCTCTGCATCTCGAAGTCCAGCCCAACTGCTAGGAAAATCTTTCCTGTTTTTAAAAACACCAAGATCTTGACGGACAGCCTTCGCACTCCACCTTTCTTCAATTTTGCCATCTTCTTCACTGTTCTCTCTTGGATAAACCACAAAAAGAGGCTCCAGGAAATCATGCAACGCATATTCAAACGGATAATTTTTATCTAAAACTATTATTCTTTTATCTTTAGTATTGTTGTAAATAGAAAGAACTTTTTCTTCCGCCAAAACACCATCTCTAGCTTGAGCCACCTCACGCAATAAAACAACTTTAGCTATCTCCACACAATCTAAAAATATTTTATCTCTCTTTGAGCCACCCTCTTGCCATGTTGGACTCATTGAAGAAAAAAGATTTTGAATTACATATGGAGAAATATCGTATTTATTTGCAGCCAAGTCGAACCCGTTGTCTCCAGCATCGATCGGAGCAACCAATTTACCATCTATTACTTCGGCAGCTTTTTTTGATCCACAGACCTCTACTCCAAATTTCTTCCAGACCAAACCAAAAGAGGCGTATTCTATCAATGGCTCACCTTCACGACGGCCCGCTCCACCCTTTTGATGATGATCAAAACGGTTAGTATCCGAGTCACAAACTCCACCAACATCAAAGACATAATCTCCACTAGATATTATTTTAGGATCGCGAGTACGAATAATTTCAAATTTTTCACCCTTATTCTCAAGAAGAATCGAGAGCGTAGCAGCTGCGAAAATATCATCTGTATGGAAAGAACTGTTGTGCGTGACAAGTTTTTTGTGTGATTTTTTAAAAATGTTTATCATATATTTTTAGAGTGATCATGGAACTCTTCAAAAAGTTTATAGCCAGCACTGATCAACTTGTCGATAGCTATGAATAATATAGTTAAAACTAGAACGATAAAGGAAAATCTCCAGATTTCACGGCTGACACTAATAGCAGTATAGGAAAAGAAATACCCAAGAGAAATCAAGACTGGAGCCCAGATGATAGTAGAAGAAATTTCGGCCTCCATATATTTTCTAAAGTTTATCTTATGATACCCAGAAAAGATAATTACTAGATTGTTGACCCCCATGATGAATTTCGAAATGAAAATAGACCAAAAGGGACTTGCTTTAAAATGTGGCATTACACTTGATACACGCCTATCTATGTATTGTAGGAATCTAGTATGATTCCATTTGGTGTGGAGAGTCTGACCTAGATAATAGCCGAAAAATGTTTTAGCCATTAATCCCATAAATATAAATAGAAGCACAGGGAAAAAAGAAAACGCCCCTAGATGAAGAAGCACCCCCGTAGATAGCAAAATAAATTCTCCTTCAATAATAAGCCCAAGAAAAATGATGACATACGCCAACAATTGATAATCTTCTACTAAGTGCTTTAAAATATTTACAGTGTGCATACAAAAAAATTTAGAAAAGGGAATCGACGACTTCTTTGACCACCCCACCATCTGCTTTGCCCTTTAGATCTTTCATTAAAGCCGACATAAGCATCCCCTTCTTGGCGCCATCAGTTATATTAAGTTCAGCCTTTTTAGCTTTTGCTATCTTTTCCACATCAACCTTACTCATCATTTTTGGCAAATAAGTCTCTAGAATTGCGAGCTCAGCTTCTTCGGCTTTGACCAAGTCTTCCCTGCCACCTTTCTTAAATTGGTCAATAGAGTCTTTCCTTTGTTTTGCCAACTTGGTGATGACGACAATTGCCTCCTCGTCAGTCAACATCTCTTGAGGTTTTCTGTTTTTAGATACAAGCTCATTAGTAAAAGCCGCAGACATAGCACGAAACGCCTGAAGGCGGAGTGCATCCTTTGCCATCATCGCTTCTTTAATATTATTTTTTATTTGTTCATGCAACATGCACACATTGTAGCAAATTATGATAAAATAATGAAATGTCTAAGATAATATTTTTTGATACAGAGACCACTGGTAATGAGCAAAAAGATTTTTTGTGTCAGATTGCTTATAAGACAGGCGAGGAAACTTTCAGCGCTTTATACAAACCTCCGACCAAAATCCCACCCGAAGCTTCCGCTGTGCACCACATCACAAACAAAATGGTGGCTGACAAGCCAGCTTTTCAAGAAACCACTGACGCAAAAAAAATAAAAAAACTGTTTGAAGATGCCGACACGGTGGTAGTAGCCCACAATGCCCCATTTGACTTAATGATAATAGAAAAGGAAGGTATAAAACCAAAGAATTTCATTTGCACCCTCAGAGTCGCTAGAGATTTAGATAAAGAAGCTAAAATAGATAGGTACAACCTCCAATATTTGCGCTACTTGCTAGAAATAGAAGTAGAAGCTACTGCCCATGATGCGATGGGAGATGTGTTAGTGCTAGAAAAGCTTTTTGAGAGACTAAAAAATAAAATAATGTCTGAAGAAAATGTAGACAAAAATATAGCGATAGAGAAAATGATAGAAATCTCCTCTCACCCTTCCATAATAAAAACTCTAAACTTTGGTAAATACAAAGGCAAAAAGGTAGAAGAGGTCGTAAACATAGACCGCGGCTGGCTCGAATGGCTCCTACGTGAAAAAGAAAAGGGTGATGTCTTGGATGAAGATTGGATCTATACCCTAAAGCATTATTTAAATAGAGTATAATTTTAGAATAGTGTTAAAATAAAGATATGGAAAATATTTCTTGGATAATATTGGGAGTAGTTGCTGGGGGTACTGTTGCCTACTTCTTATTGAATAAAAAAGGAGAAACAAAAAAAAATGACCTGGGACTTAACCTTATACTCACCCAAATCAACGAACTCTCACGAACCGTAGATAGTAAAATTGGCGAATCGCACAAGCAAGTCAATGAGAGTTTAAAATTCCACTCTTCTGAATCAAATAAAATAATCCGTGATGTGACCGAGAGGCTCACGAGGCTGGACGAGACCAACAAACAAGTTATTTCTTTTGCCGACCAACTACAAAGCCTAGAAAATATTTTAAGGAATCCAAAACAACGTGGAATCTTGGGCGAATATTATTTAGAAACCGTTTTGAAAAATGTTTTACCGCCTGGAAGCTACCAAATGCAATATGAGTTCCCTGATAAAACGATTGTGGACGCTGTAGTCTTTGTGAAAGATAAAATAATTCCAATAGATTCTAAATTCTCACTGGAGAATTATAATAAGATGGTGGAGGAAAGAGATGGAGCAGAAAAAAAGAGACTAGAAACCGTGTTTGTAAACGACCTAAAAAATAGAATTACCGAAACTGCCAAATACATCCAGCCGACCAAGGGCACGACAGACTTCGCCTTTATGTTCATCCCTCATGAAGCCATTTATTATGACCTCCTCACCAACAAAGTCGGAGCGGGAGATGAAAATGAAAATCTGATCCAGCGCGCCGCGGGAAAATATAAAGTCATCATCACTTCCCCTACTTCTTTCCTCGCATATTTGCAAACCGTCCTCCAAGGCCTCAAAGCGTTAAAAATAGAAGAGTCTGCTAAAGAAATAATTAAAAAAGTGGAAGACCTCGGGAAACATTTGAAGTCCTATGATGAATACCATCAAAAACTCGGTAACGCACTCGGCACTGTGGTGAACCATTACAACGCATCAAACAAAGAACTCAAAAAAATAGATAAAGACGTGCTCCGCATAGCCGGCACTTCACCTGAACTCGCTCTACTAGAAGTTGAGAAACCAAAGATGGAAGAATAGTGAAATTTACATATTTATTGATTTTTTTTCTAAATAATTATATAGTTTCTATCGGTAAATGTTCTTTAATTTACCCCTAATCTCTAGCGGGAGATAGGCACACAACCAAACACATTGGAGGCCATTATGCACAAAGCAGAAGAACACACAGAGTTTCTGATCAAGCAACATGTGCTGCAACACGAAGCGGAGCAAAAAAAAGAAGCTGCAGAAAAAGCGCTTCAAAAAGGAAAGGGTTCGACTCAACCCCAACAAGCGGAAAGGAAAACAGTCATTTCCCAACGCCCATGATTCGATCAAGCCCGAGAGTGCATACTCTCACTAGCCAGCACCCCACTGGCTTTTTAAATTTCAATTTTTAATTTTTTAATAAAGATGCTATATTTTTTCAATGGCTCTATCGTCTAACGGTTAGGACGAATCCTTCTCAAGGATTAAATCGCGGTTCGATTCCGCGTAGAGTCACCTAAAGAAACGTTCGAATTACTCTCCTCCTAAAAATGTAAAAGCCCGATCCGAAAGATCGAGCTTATGACGATGATAGATTTTTGGAATAGCTGAATTGCTATTACCATAAAATCAGAAGGATCAATTTTTGAACGAGCTGGACCGTCAACCCGTTGCACCGTCTTCTGGCGCAAGAGGAATTTTTATTGCCCAGGACGACGAGCGACGGCCCAGCCACCAACCCAAATAGTATACCACCAGTCATAAAAAATGCAAGTGGTGTGAAAATTGTAAATGCCCGGTCCTCTGGGAGGACCGGGCATTCGAAAGATGAACTTCTTGCTTACCGCGCGCCAACCCGTTGGCTGGCATTACTCCGCCCGCCTGAGTGGCGGAAAGGAGCCTTTGGGGACTTACCACTGGGAAGGCTGTTTTTGGTGACCTTGACACCATGAACAAATTGCTTTCTTATGCCTGCCCCAACGATTGGGGTTAGTGCTTCTTGCAGCTCTCGTGCTGCCCTTAGTTCCACATTATACTGTCTCGACATATGCGTTGTTTTTTACCGCTTTTATGTTAACTACTTACCTGCCTCATCCGAGACAAGTAAAGCATGCCCATTAAGAGCATACCGTCAAATAATATACAACAAACTAGAAATAAAGTCTATATTCAAGAAATTGAACTAAATCTAATATACTTGAAAAAATCCTTAAAATATGTATAATATAATAACCAAATGTCAACCCAAACTGAGCACAATTTTGATGTAATAGTCATCGGCGGCGGAGCTTCCGGCATGATGGCAGCGGGCAGGTCTGCTGAGCTAGGCCGTAAGGTGCTACTCCTAGAGAAAAATAGAGAGCTTGGCAAGAAACTGAAGATCACTGGAGGGGGTAGATGCAACATCACAAACGCAGAATATGATGCACGAATGCTATTGAAAAATTATGGTGAAGCAGAACAATTTTTATATTCTGCTTTTGCACAATTTGGAGTAAAAGAAACTTTTGAATATTTTGAAAAGCGTGGTCTGCCCCTAGTTGTACAAGCGAGGAAAAGAGCTTTCCCTCACACAGAGAAAGCTTTTGATGTTTTTAAGGCTCTAGAGAAGTATTTAAAAAATCATGAGGTCATAATCAAAACAAACTCCCCTGTTTCTAAAATATTAAAAGAAAAAAATAAAATCACTGGCATACAAGTAGGGCGAGAAGTTTATACAGCAAATTCATACATCCTAGCCACGGGTGGTGCTTCACACCCAGAGACGGGTTCAACTGGAGATGGTTTTAATTGGATGAAAGGCCTCGGTCATCAAGTAAAAGCCCCCACCCCGACGATCGTCCCACTACGGGTTCATGATGAATGGATAAAGTCTCTGTCAGGCATATCCATCTCCCCAATGAAAATAACTTTCTATGTAGATGGTAAAAAGAAATTTGTAAAAACTGGTAAATTGCTTTTTACACATTTTGGACTTTCTGGGCCACTCATATTGAATTCTGCATGGAAAGTGGACGACTTACTCCAAGAAGGATTAGTGACCGCTAAAATAGATATTTTCCCCGAACACAATGAACTACACCTAGAGAAAAGAATACTCAAACTTTTCGATGATAATAAGAATAAAATGTTAAAAAATGTAATTAGCGAACTTTTGCCAAATGGTACCACAAAAGTACTCTTATCTCTACTGAAAAATCCTGAAGATGGTGAAGTAAAAGTACATAGTGTCTCTCGAGATACTCGCAAGAACATTATCACCACGTTTAAAGCTCTACCTGTGACGATAACTAGTCTGATGGGTTTCGATAGAGCTGTAGTGGCCGATGGAGGTGTAGATCTATCAGAAATAGACACAAAAACAATGCGTTCAAAGAAATTTGAAAATCTTTTTATTACCGGAGATCTACTCCACATCAACCGTCCAAGTGGTGGATACTCTCTGCAGATATGTTGGACCACAGGCCACATCGCTGGCAGCAATGCGTAAGATCTTAGAAAAGTGATATGATTGTTTATCATGAGGAATAAGATAAAAAAGACAGCAGTTTTAACTATCGGAGTTATGTTCTTAATATTGGGATTAATAGGTCTAGTCTTGCCCGTGCTTCAAGGAGTCCTTTTCTTATTGATTGGCCTCATCCTCATATCTCTATGTTTCCCAAAAGTACGCTCATTTATAAAGCATTATACTGAGAGACAACCACACTTATCGCCCATCATAGACAAATTAGAACGCTGGATCATAAAAATTATTGGAGAGATATAAGACTTATGATAAAATCATGTCTATGCAAAAGTTAATCACCCCTTATTGCGCCGACTTCGGTAAGCCAAATGTGGTCATCAAACATTTTCCAGATTCTGAATCATATATATTTATTCGAAAAGTCGAAACCCTAAAAAATAAAAGTGTAACCATATACCATAGATTGTACTCTGATCCAGATAAAATAATTTTTGAACTACTTATTCTTTTATCCCGGGTAAGCAAGGAGACTAGGAACATAGAACTTTTTGTCCCATATCTCCCGTATGCTCGGCAAGACAGGTAGAATAAAAAAGGTGAAGCCATAAGTGCCAACGTACTCTGTGGGCTTTTAAAAAGTTTGGGCGTTAAAAAATTAATCACTTATGATTGTCATTTCTTACCTAAACCAGGTAATTTTACAAGAAGTAGACTAAATATAGAAAACAAATCCGCTGGGAAACATCTATTTTCGTATGCAAAAAAAATACTTCGACAAATAAATTTTAATTGTTATATCTCTAGATGAAGGATCTTCATACTTTATCGAAAACGCACAAGGACACAAAGGACACTCACTAAAGAAAGTACGCCATGAAAATAAATCAATAGATATAAATACTGGTATACATGCAGACATTCACACCATGGAAGGAGAAATAGATGTAGATGGCCAAAACGTTTGTATACTAGATGACATAATCTCTACTGGAGGCACCATAGTGCGAGCGATAGAACACCTAAAATCTTGTGGAGCGAAAAAAGTAATCGTCGAAGCGACACATGGCGTTTTTGCAGGCGAAAAAATAGCTGAAAAAATATTGAATAATTCTTGCAGCAAACTTTTCATCATAAATGCAATTGTTAGCAAAGAAAATACAGACAAAGTAGAAATACTTAAACTTCCAAAAAATCTTTAAGGAATTTCTTCTCGTAATTTTACAATCTGGTAAATACTAAATACTAGTATAATAGCTGCGATCCATTGCGATAAAGACAATATTGTGCCATTAACTACCATATCCAAGAAAATAGCAATAAATGGAAATGTGAGTTCTAGAATAGTAGAAATGTGTACTGGGGTCTTTGCCAAACCTCTATAGTAGATGAGAAGGGCGACCATACCAGTAGACAGAGCGATAAGGACCAACCAACCAAACTGAGTGGTAGTCGGGGTAGACAAGCTCGCTCCGTAGCCAAACAATAGAAGCACTGGAAGTGCCACCAGGATAGTGACGAGGAATCGATAAAAGGTGCTGACTTTAAAATCCACCTTACCTAAAAGCATTTTAGAAAATGTAGTAGATGTTCCCCAAGCAAAGGCTGCACCAATGGCATATAAAGCTGCCACTATGGTTCCCTCGCCTGTCGCAAAATTTACATAACCATTTTTAAAAGTAACAAAATATGCCGCAATAATAACAAGCAAGGCCCACTTGATATATCGTGCATCCAGCTTCTCTTTCAAGAAAATTATGGCCGTAGCAATGGCAAATAAAGGCTGAAGCTTTTGTAAAAGAAAAACTATAGAAATAGAAATAAAGTGTACCTTACCGAGTGCAGTTGTAAACCATAAAGTTCCAAAAAGTCCGCTCAAAATAGCGACTAAAACAACCAGCCACCATTCTCGCTTCGTTAATTTTGTGGCTAAAACATATTTGTAAACAAAAGGAGATAAAATTAAAAGACCGATCAAATGCTCAAAAAAAATAATCGTGATCGGCGGAAGAGAATATAGATGTTGACGAATAAGGCCATCAAAGGCCCAAAGAAGTGCCGCAATAATAATAAATATAGGCCCTGTGTATGATTGTTGTTCTGTCGGCATTTATATATTCTATTTCTTATTAATCCAAGAAACAAAGCTCAAGTCCTGCGAGTGTCGCTTCACCTCCTACATGAATCCTCTGTTTCGCTTGTTCTAAATTATTTACAGTAAGTATACCAAAGCCAACTGGCATATTATCTTCAATCATAACTTTCAGGACACCCTCTTGTGCCATCTTGCAAACATAATCAAAATGTGGAGTATCACCCCTTATGACACAACCAAGGGCCACCAAGAAATCATACTTTTTCGACTGAGCTAATTTATGTAGAGCAAAAGGGATCTCGACTGAACCAGCCACCGAAATAACTTTTATATTCTTTGTATCAAACTTACACTTTTCTAAAGTCGCAAGTGACTCTTGGAGCAAAGCTTCAGTTATTTCTCCATTCCATCTAGCAACAACTATGGCCACTTTTATTTTTCTACCATCTAGATACTTCGGCTTATTTTCCTTACTTTTTATTTGCATACTTGGCCAGTATATCAAATTCTATATTAACTGCATCATGTACTTTTTTATACCTTAAGTTTGTGTTGGCAAGAGTGTAAGGGATTATTTTAATCACAAAAGAACCTTTTAAAACTTTGGCCACAGTTAAGCTTATACCCTCGACAGCCACTGACCCCTTGTAGACCAAAAGTTTCATAAATTTTTTATTCGAGACCTTGATATGTAACACCTGAGAATTTCCTTCTTTTTTTATACCCATGATTTGACCAGTCGTATCCACATGGCCAGAAACAATGTGGCCATCAATTTTGTCACCAAAAAGCATTGATTGTTCAAGGTTTACAATATTTCCACTTTTCAATATGGATAAATTAGTAATTCTTAAAGTTTCTGGCATATACTCAAAGGTAATATGTTTACCAATCTTTTTAATTGTAGAACACACCCCATTCACACTAACACTTTCACCAAGTTTTAATTTTCCCAGATTATTAAACACGACGACAACTAGACCGCCATCAGTCTTTTTTGTATTTTCAACCGTTGATGTTCTTTGTGTTATGCCAGTGAACATATTTCGATATCTTTCTTTATCTGGATGATTAATTCTTTTTCACTGCCAAATTTTTTATATTCTCTTAGAAATAGATTTAAATCTAAAGTAACTGGTCTACCATAAGCATCACCGTCATAATCCAACAGGTATGCTTCAATTTTATTATTTGGCCCTATTACTATCCCAGCTTTATATGTTTTATTATCAAGTATGGCCGTCCCAGAGTAAACACCCCTTGGTGGAAGTTCTCTTGCGCTCGTCTCCAAATTTACCGTAGGAAAACCGATTTTTCTACCATAACCATCACCTCGTATCACCTTGCCAGAAATTTTATATTGCATTTAGATTTATTCAGAAAGCCTTTCATCTATTCTCTCCATATCTCTCGGGAACATACACGCCTCACGAATATTTTTAAGTCCAAGAAGCTGCATGGTGATACGCTCTGCACCGAAAGCAAATCCTCCTTCAGGTGGCACACCATACTTGAAAGCTTCTAGAAACATTTTTATTTTTTGAGGATCCATCTTCCAAAGCTTTACATGCTCCATCAGCTGATCATACTTATTTATTCGACGTCCACCAGAGAGCCACTCGAGGCCACGACAAAGCAAATCCATACCTTCGTTGAATTCCGGATTTTTTGGGTTTGGGTATACATAAAAAGGCTTTTTTATGGTCGGATAACCATAAACGAATACGAAGTCTGAACCAGTTTCCTTTTTCACTATTTCGCACAATTCTCTCTCATCTTGAGGATTTAAATCTTTTTCACCTCGGACATCACGTGCGAAATTATCAAATATTTTCTGCTGAGCTTCTTGTAGAGAAAAAGTAGGAGTTTTTTCTATCATTACCGGAAGTTCAGCTTTTAAAAGCACTAACTCTCCAGCATTTTTTTCTTTTATTTTTTCTAAAATAAATTTCACTGTACCCTCAGCCATATCACGTACATCTTCCCAACCATCAATAAATGCCATCTCGGCATCAAGAGACACAACCTCGGTCAAATGTCTTGTCGTCGCGCTCGGTTCTGCACGGAAAATTTTGTTTACAGAGAAAACTCTCTCAAAGGCAGTCATAACTATTTGCTTGTAAAGTTGAGGAGATTGGGTCAAGAACGCTTTTTTATCAAAATAATCAATCTTGAAAACCTCACTACCACCCTCTGCCACTGCAGGAGTAATGCTTGGAGATTGAAATTCAAAAAACATATTTTGCTTCATGAACTGTCTAAAAGAGTCAATAATTGTTTCTTGAACCTTAAAAACTGCTTGCACTTTCGGATGACGTAAGACCAAAGCACGATTGTCGAGTTCAGTCGTCAATTCCAAATTATATCCCGCCTCAGACATATCAAAAGGAAGTGGTTCAGCCTCAGCTAAAACTTCGACACCTGTGACTTCGAGCTCCACTTCGCCATTCAAGACCCCCGCCTTTACATTTTTTGGCGGACGCTTGTTGACTAGGCCTGTTATTTTTAAAACCCATTCTGGGCGAATTTTTTTAGCTTTTTCTATTACTTCCGCTCGGCTGGGCAAAGCTACGCATTGCACCCTACCAGTCATATCTCGCATATCAAAAAAGACCATTTTACCCTGATCGCGCCTGACATCTACCCATCCAGCAATAATTATCTCTTTGCCAACATTATCCTTCAAATCTTTGATATAAATTCTGTCTCGCATAGTAAAATTATTCTAACATAATTATAAAAGAAAAACAGCCTGAAAATTACAAAAGCCGGCATAGTCATTCAAAACATGGCCGGCTCTTATTATTTACTTGGAGGTGATCAGGGCTCCGCCTGGTGTCCGGTGAACGCCGAACGCGTTTGCTTTCGATTATTCTCCTTCATAGCCTGTAATAGAAAAGTTTCATAACGTGCACCCAACCAACATTTAAACAAGTTGGGGTCGTTAAAAAATATCTCCGGACATTCCATGATGGGACAATTAACCATCTCGGCTCCGCTCATCATTGCATTCAACTTTAGAGTATCGAATGCACTAAAGGGCGAGCCCCATAAAGATCTACGTAGTTTCATATGAAGTTATCTAAGAACGTTTCCAGTTGTGCTCTCGTAGTGAAACGAAAACACCAGCCTCTGTTTTAGAAGGCTGGTGTTTGAGTTGTAATTTTGTTTTAGTTTATTTTTACAGCGCAAATATCAGCCTTCTAAGGTTATGGGAGGAAAAAAATAAAAAATAACTATTTGCTTGTATGTTTTTATTCACGTTAAAAGTATAACGTATTCATATAGGAATGCAAGCCTCCCCCATAAAAAGAAAAACCTGGAAGCTCATACGCCACTTAATTGATTCCTTGTTTGTATATCTAAAAAGAAATCAACAAAATAGCGCAAAAGCTAAAAAACTTGAGCCTTTTGCGCCCCACCAAGATTTCGTTAATTTATTTATTGTTACTTTATTTTTCATAGTTTTACTTTTACCCTCCCCAGCACTTATGTATCTATGTACTAGTACATGATAACAAAGAAAAAGTGAGGGGTCAAGAACCTTTGTGGATAACTCTCTTGAGCCCTTATTTACCAAGCTTTTTTAACATGAGATGGAAGCCACCGTCTTTGTTGCGAAATTCACGAGACCCGCGAGTAACAGTACTTATACCAAGCCCTAAATCCCCTGCTATGGATCTATGCGTATCTCCTTTGTTTAGCCTTTTGACAACTTGCCAACGTATCGCCATAGCTTCAAATTCAGCCGGAGTGAGAATATCCATCAAAAATTCACCCATTAATGCCTTGTCGCCATGTATCAATGAGAAAACCTCTACCAGCTCTTTTTTATATTCTGGAATTTTTTTATTTTTGTGTTTCATATTTTTTAAAAATCTTAGTAGACATTTACACCTATCTTTTCTCGCACTTCATCCATTTTCTTGGATGCAACCTCTTTCGCCTTTTCTCCGCCCGCTTTGAGTATCGCTAGAGCTTTTGGAATATCTTTTTCAAATTCTTTCCTTTTTTCTCGTAGTGGTGCGATAAATTTCTCTAAATCTTCTATCAGTAATTCTTTTAGTTCTTTATATTTACCAGTCTTGTTCTCATATATAGGTAGAAGTTCGGACGCAGGACGCAAAAGGCTATGTATCGCATAGACATTTTTTGGAATTCCCTCGCCAGAATCAGTGACAATGCTCATAACAGCCTTTTTTATTTCCACATATTCGGCAAAAAGCGGAATGGTGTTGCCATAGCTCTTCGACATTTTTCTGCCATCAGTCCCCGGCACGACTGCTACATCCTTCATAATCATCACTTCTGGTAATTTGAAAGTCTCACCAAATATATGATTGAATTTCTCCGCAGTGTCTCGCGCTATCTCGACATGCTGCTTTTGATCCTGACCTACCGGCACTACATCTGGACTGTAGAGCAAGATGTCGGTAGCCATCAACATTGGATAATTGAAGGTGCCCACCACTATTTCTTTACTTTTTGCCTCGGCATCCTTGTACGCATGCGCACGCATAAGGTACGGCATGGTAGTAATAGTGTCAAAAACCCAAGTGAGTTCTGTATGATCAGACACATCACTTTGCTTATATAGTGTGACTTCTTTTGGATCTAGGCCAATAGCAAGATAATCAAGAAGCACTCCAATTATATTTTCCTTCATTTCTGCCTTATTCTGTATAAAATTAAGCGCGTGATAGTCTGCGATAAAAATATAACTTTTATAATCCTTAGCTAGTTCCACAAACTGCCTCATGGCGCCAAAATAGTTGCCTATGTGTGGGCGGCCAGTCGGTTTTATACCTGACAAAAGTATCTTTTTACCCATAAGATAGATTTTAACACATGAGTGCTGAATTTGCGATTTTTTGTCCACATTTTAATAACAGTTTTACCAACTTTATGATTTTGACAATTTTTTGACTATGCTAGAATGGTTTCATGGTTAAAATGACAGAAAAAATAAAAAGAAAAGTAAATACTATTATTTCAAAAAAGAGCGTGCGCATCCCCCCGCAAAGCATCGAATCCGAACAAGCAGTTTTGGGTTCCATTATGCTCCGCAAGGACGCAATGCATGAAGTAGAAGATATGGTTATTCCGGATTCCTTTTATGTTGAAAAACATCGCATGATTTTCCAAGCAATGCTCGACTTGTCAAACAAGAACGAACCGATAGATATGCTCTCACTCTCCACCAAACTTGGTGAACAAAAAATACTTGATGCAGTTGGAGGTAATACATATTTAGCAGAAATAGTGAACGTCGTCCCCTCTTCTACAAACATTAAACATTATGCAGACATCGTGCAGAAAAAATATGTTCTAAGAAGTTTAATTGAAGCTGCGGACTATGTATCCGAACTCGCTTTCGAAGAAGGTGATGACCACATGGATGACATCTTGGACATGGCCGAAAAGAAAATTTTCAGTGTTGTCTCTTCCCCAAAAAATCAAAAATATGTAAATATGAAAGATGCCTTACCGGAAGCATATGAACGCATGGAAAAGCTGCATGAACACAAGGGCATGCTCCGTGGAATACCAACTGGATTTAAAGATTTAGACAATATGCTCTCTGGACTACAAAAGTCTGACTTGATAATCCTAGCTGCACGCCCAAGTATGGGTAAGACCACCCTCGCACTCGATATTGCCCGCATGAGTTCAACCACCCATGGAAAATCTGTAGTTATATTTTCTCTGGAAATGTCCTCTCAGCAACTAGTAGACAGGATGCTATCTGCTGAAAGTCGCGTAAATGCTTGGAATCTGCGTACTGGACGTTTGTCTTCCGATAGAGAATTCTCTCAACTTCGTGATTCGCTAGACAAGCTAGCTAAAGCGAAAATATATATTGATGATCAGCCAGGAAATTCAATAGTCAGAATGAAAGCCCTCTCTCGAAGACTAAAAGCTGAAAAAGGTCTAGACCTGATCGTCGTCGACTACTTGCAGCTCATGACAACTTCTAAAAATTATGACTCAATGGTCAACCAAGTGACAGAAATAAGTAGATCACTGAAAAGTTTAGCGAAAGAACTCGACGTGCCAGTGTTGGCACTTTCCCAGCTTTCTCGTGCTGTCGAATCTCGTGGTGGTAAACCAAGACTTTCTGACCTCCGTGACTCTGGATCCATCGAACAGGATGCGGACGTCGTCATGTTCATTCATAGAGAAGACAAAGGTAAAGATGAATCCGAAAGAACAAATATCGCTGAAATCTTGATCGAAAAACACCGAAACGGGCCAACTGGAAAAGTTGACCTCTATTTCGATGAGAAAACCACCAACTTTCAAAACCTAGAAAAGAGTAGTATCAGCGAATTCGCTCCAGCCAAAAACAAAGGAAACTTAGATGCCTTTTAAATTATATGGATGCAATAGAAAAATTGGCAGAAATCTTTAAAGAATTCCCTGGTATCGGAGAAAGGCAAGCTAAACGTTTTGTTTATTTTTTGATGTCACGAAGTGGGGCCTATAATGAAAATTTGTCTAGCTTAATCACAGATCTCAAAAAAGAAGTAGCGCAATGCAAAGAATGTTTTAGATTTTTTATTCTAAACCAGAAAAAAGAAAAATTGTGCGATATTTGTGCAAACACAAATACAGACACTTCAACGCTCATGGTCGTCGAAAAAGACTCTGATCTAGAATCTATCAAAAAAAGTCGGGTCTACAATGGTAAATATTTCATATTAGGTGGACTCGTACCTATCGTAGAAAAAACAACTAAAAGCAGAGTCCGAATCGAGGAACTCAAGCAAGCACTATCAGCTAATAAAAATCTAAAAGAAGTAATATTAGCTTTTTCTTTAAACCCTCAGGGCGACCATACAGACTCTTATGTCCGTGACCAAATCAAGGACATAGCCCAAAAATTGAGCATAAAAATCTCCTCCCTTGGTAGAGGCCTCTCGACAGGCACCGAGTTAGAATACTCAGACAACGACACCCTCAAAAATGCATTGAAAAATAGGCAATAAACAACTAGCGGAGGAGTTTCCTCCGCTAGTTTATGTTATACTCATATTATGGCCTTAAGAAAACAAGTTTTTGCCCCGGGTGAATACTATCACTTATATAATCGTGGAACAGAAAAAAGAATAATATTTTTAGAAGAAAAAGATTATCGTCACTTTATGTTTTTGATGTATATTTGCAACACAACAAAAAGTATAGAATTAAGAAAGATCGGAGAATTTTTTGATCGCGGAGAAACAATCGTTGACATAGGGGTATTTTGTTTAATGCCTAATCATTTTCACATACTAGTGCGGGAAAAAATAGAAAATGGTATTTCTACTTACATGCGTAAATTAATGACTGGATATTCCATGTACTTTAATAAAAAATATAAAAGAACTGGAAAATTATATGAGGGTGTTTTTAAATCAATTCATGTAAATAAAGACACATATTTAAAATATCTTTATTCATATATACACTTAAATCCAGCCAAACTCATAGATAAAAATTGGAAAGAGAATAAAAATAGGAATACGAATAACTTATTAAAATATGTTTTTTCTTATCCACATTCAAGTCTTCAAGAATACCAAACTGGAAAGCTACAAATTATAAATCCTTCGGTATTTCCTGTTTATTTTGAAAAATTAGATGACCATAAAAACGAGCTCTTTGAGTGGCTCGATTTTGACAATACATAGGAAACTCCTATGTAACTAAAAAATAGACAATAACGGATTAATTGGGCCCGTAGCATTTTGAGGAAGGATCGTCTTTTTCTGCACCGAGACAAGGCACTTCATGCATTCCTTGCAGCGCTTTTTCAATTTCTATTTGTGGATTATAAGGCTTAGGATAAAATGTGTTTCTAAAAATCCATATTTCTAAACCAATCAATAATACAACCACAACAACAGAAAGAAAAATTACTGTTTTGGGTATTTTACCGTACATCCAACCAAGAAATAAACCTATGGGAATAGTAGGTGAAATATAGAGCGCAACATTTGGAAGAACATAGGCTGCAGCTTCTTTTGCATATCCAACAAAAACTATTAAAAACAACATGTAAGCAAAAATTCCGGCAACTAGGCCTCTTAACCAATATTTTTTATTTTCCATAATTTTATTATACCACTTTGTCTAAAAACAATAAAATCCACTATTAAGTGGATTTTATTTTATTGAAGTAATCTTTACTTTAAAGAAAGGCTGGCGGTGGCCGTTGCGACGCAGGTAACGAGACTTTTGTTTGTATTTTACAACTAGAATCTTCCTTGCACGGCCGATTTCAGTAATTTCAGCATCTACTTTTGCACCTGTAATATACGGAGTGCCGATAGTGGTGTTTTTACCATCATCGACGAGTAAAACCTTGTCAAAGACAAGCTTGTCTCCCTCCTTGTATTCGCCGGTGATTTTCTCAATAGAAACAACGGTCCCCTTGGAGACCTTGTACTGCTTTCCGCCTGTTTGTATAACTGCAAATTCCATAGGGCTTATATTATATGAAATTTCCCAAAAAAGCAAGTCTTTGATATACTATTCCAATATGCAAACAAAAATTATAGAGAAATACTTCTTCTTTGGACTCTTGCTATCAACCCTACTTTTCACTTTCATGATTTTCCGCCCTTTCTGGATAGTGCTAGTACTAGGCATTTCTTTTTCTATCGTTATTTATCCTATACATGAATGGCTGCTAAAAAAGCGTCTACCGAGCTGGTTCTCTGCTATTGTCACTTTAATTATTTTTATCATCGTACTTTGTGGACCAATTTTAAGCATCGGCACTATTGTTTTCAAACAAAGTCAGGACGTTTACCACATGGTTACAGATAATGGAAACGCAAAGCCCTTTTTGGACTCAATAGAATCACAAGTGAACACAATACTACCTGAAGGTGTTGTTTTAGATATTCATAAAAAAACCACAGACTTCGTGTCATATGTATCGGGCAATATAGCAAACATATTTACCACCACCGTCTCGGCTTTCTTCTCCTTTATCTTGATGCTCCTTATTATCTTTTACTGCTTAAAAGATGGAAATCAATGGAAAAAAGCTCTTATTGTACTCAGCCCACTTGGTGACAAAGATGATGAAAAGATAATTCACAGACTCGCCCAAGCCGTAAATGGAGTAATCAAGGGATCTTTGTTTATAGCTATCGTGCAAGGCGTATTAATGGGAATTGGACTTTGGATGTTTGGCATTCCAAATGCCGCCCTATGGGGTGTGGTAGCTGCTATTACCTCTCTCATCCCAACCCTGGGGACTTCCCTAGTTTCCATTCCTTCAATAGCTTTCCTTTTTGCTACGGGACACACTACCGCTGGTATCGGTCTTTTAGTTTGGGCATTTATTATGGTGGGAATGATTGATAACTTTTTGGGCCCGCTTGTTGTCGGCAAAAAGATGCAGATATCTTCGCTCTTTATTCTTTTTTCAGTACTTGGAGGAATTTCGCTCTTGGGCCCTGTGGGTGTCCTCGTAGGGCCTCTTACTATCAGCTTGCTCTATACTCTCATCTCAATATACAGAAATGAATTCAGACAAAATGCAATTTTATAACACGCTCACTCGTCAAAAAGAATCCTTCTCCCCTCTCAATAAAAAAGAAGTTTTATTTTACAGTTGCGGACCGACAGTCTACAATTATCCGCACATTGGAAACTATCGAGCATACATTTTCGCTGACACATTGAAGCGTGTCTTGCTCTATGGAGGTTATAAAGTGAAGCACGTCATGAACATCACTGATATTGATGATAAAACGATTCGTGATGCACAAAAAGAAAGTAAAAGTTTAAAAGAATTTACTGAATTCTACACTGAGGAATTTTACAAAGACATTGAATCGCTTAATATAATTAAGCCAAAGAAATTCACCAAGGCCACCGACTATATAGATGAGATGGTAGATGTCATTCAAAAATTAATAAAAAATGGCTTAGCGTATAAAAGTGAAGACGGTTCTGTTTACTTTAATATCAAAAAGTTCCCAAATTACGGCAAATTGTCACATCTAGTCATTGAAAACCAAAAAGAAAATGCTTCCGGCAGGATAACCAAGGATGAATATGGCAAGGACGATGTGCACGACTTTGCTCTCTGGAAAGCTTGGGATGAAAAAGACGGCGACGTGTTTTGGGAGACAGAGCTAGGCAAAGGCCGCCCGGGTTGGCACATCGAATGTTCCGCCATGTCTATGGCAACCCTCGGAGAACAGATCGACATCCATACAGGTGGAGTCGATAATATATTTCCTCACCACGACAACGAGATAGCCCAGTCCGAAGGTGCAACCGGAGTACCTTTTGTAAAATATTGGATGCATAATGAATGGGTCCTAGTCGACCAGAAGAAAATGGCGAAATCGGCCAAGAATTTTTACACTTTGCGAGACCTCATAGATGCTGATATAGATCCTTTGGCTTATAGATTTTGGCTTTTGATGGCAAACTATCGCACCCGAGTAAACTTCGTCTGGGAAGCCCTAGAAGGCGCAGAAACTGCCCTAAAACGCGTTTATAATCTCTATAACGAGCTTGGCACGAATGTCGGCAAAGTGAACGAAGAATACAAAAAAAAGTTTAAAGCATTTATAAATGATGACCTAGATACCCCGAGAGCCTTGGTGGTCCTGTGGGACGTTTTTAAAGATGAAAATATCTCGAATGCTGACAAAAAAGCAACTGTCTTGGATTTTGATAAAGTCCTAGGTCTTGGGTTTGACAATATTAAAGAAGAAAAAATTCCAGAAAAAATAAAGCTCCTCATCTTGGAACGCGAAAAAGCCCGAGTAGATAAAGATTTCCAAAAATCCGACGAACTCCGTAAAGAAATAAATTCTTTGGGCTATGAAGTGAAAGATACTGCTGGGGGACAAAAGATTTCTAAGATTTAAAAATCTTCTTGCGTGTTATAAACAATATCAGTGTGAGGTTTAGAACAATAAAATAAATACCGAAAGAATACTGCGAGAAAGTCCAACTACGTACCATAAACAAGGCCAGGGTGTTATTGATTAATCCTGGCGTATAACCAAGAGCTGTTTCTGTCTCTGGAAATTTCCAAGACTTAATGAGGGTTGGAATAGCTGCCAAACCATCTGATAAAATTGCAAACAAAATCGAGATATCAGCTCTTTTAGTTACAACCCACAGAATTAGAGCAACTAAGGAAAAGACTCCGCAGAAAATATCAAAAATGGTAATTTTCCAGTGTGCATTTTTTCTAACTAAAGCTAAGATAAAAATTATCACTGGGAAAAATCCAGCCATAAATACTGGCAACGCAGAAAGTCCAGCTCCAGCTTTTAATTGTAAATAAGATCCAACCAGTGGAGCAAGACCCCAGAAAAACCAAGTTACAAGATTCGGCTTAGTGGTCCCTCTAATAATGTCTCGAATTATAAAATACAGCCCAAAAATACTGGTAGAAAATACAATGACCAGATAAATTATTTCAACTGTAGACATTTATCTATATCCCCTCTTTTTTGAGTTCTTCGATGAGTTCGCGGGATTTGCGAGAAATTTTTGTCGGAAGTTTAATGTTGAGTTTAATTAACAAATCACCACGTTTAGTTTTAGACACTGGTACACCCTTGCCTCGCACACGCAAGACTTCGTTTATACCTACGCCTTCCGGAATAGTGACTTTAATTTCTCCATCAAGCGTTTCAATCGGGTATTCCATACCAAGGAGAGCATCAGAAAGTTTTAAATTCAAATTCATCACCAAGTCATAACCATCGCGCTTGAACACCGCATGCGGAGCCACGTTTATTTTTATATACAAGTCGCCTGTCGTGCCCTTGGACACTGCCTCTCCATAGCCCGTCATGCGCACCATCTCTCCATCTCTTATACCAGCAGGAATAGCGATAGACACCTCCTCCTCACGACGGAGCACGCCCTTGCCCTTACACGTCTCACAAGGCTCTTTCGGCACTTCACCAGCGCCATGACACACATCACAAACTTTATTGCTCGCTATATTGCCAAAAATTGTTCTCTTGGATTCTCGAATTTGACCTTGGCCATTACAAGTCTTACAAGTCATCACTCCAGAACCAGTTTTTGCCCCAGACCCATGACAAGTCAAACAATTTGAAGTCTTCGTAATTAAAATTTTTCTATTAATACCAAAAATAGAATCTTGGAAAGAAATCTGAATTTCTGTAGAAATATCTCGTCCGCGTCTAGCCTGTTGTCCACCCCCACCACCAAAGAAATCACTAAAGATGTCGTTCAAATTACCAAAATCAAAGTTAGCATTGCCATTTGCAAAACCTCCAGCGCCAGAGAAGTCGAATCCTTCAAATCCTTGCTGTGAGCCGTTGAAGCCCCCAGCCCCCATATTCTCAAATCCTGAGCCATATTGGTCGTATTTTGAACGCTTAGAGTCATCAGAAAGCACCTGATAAGCCTCATTTACCTGCTTAAATTTTTTCTCATCACCCTCTTTTTTATCAGGATGATATTTATGCGCCAACTTATAAAAAGCTTTTTTTATTTCTTCTTTCGATGCGCCCTTCGGCACACCCAAGGTTTCATAGTAATTTTTTGCCATAATTTATTTATATCATAGGCTCGGCTTCTTGTGAAGTTTTTGCTTTTGGCGTTTCTTCCTTCCCTTCTTCATTCTCTTGCGTATCGTCGGCTCTCCTTCCCTTACTCTCGATTATTGATTTCTCTTCCGCACTTCGAATGATAGTTGCTTCCTCCTGGGCAATCAATTTAGCCGCATCGTCCTTTGGTATTGAATATTTTCTACGAGATGCATCAATAATTTCTTTTCTATAAGAAGGATGAGTTGCGGGTAACACACGTAAAGTTTCTGCGGAAAATGGATCATAAGATTCACCATCGATCGTCATTTTCACATATATCTCACCCACAGCGAGGTTGATCATATCTTTCACATCGAAAAGAGGAGCAAATTCAGGTTTAAGTTTTACGGCATCCTCTCCACCCACACGGAAAGTTATAACATTACCCACATTTCCGAGCACCGCTTGATAGACTTTGGTGATAATCTGCCCGACATATTGGTGTGCAATCGTTAAGTTGAGTCCATATTTGCGAGCTTCGGATAAAATATTTTCAAAAGTCTGAGTAACTACGTTCTGAAATTCGTCTACATATAGATAAAAATCCGTACGATCTTTTTCTGGCATACTTGCACGCTCCATTCCAGCTTGTTTTATTTTCGTCAAAAAGATAGAACCAAGGAAAGATGAATTTTCTTCTCCGAGGCGACCCTTAGACAGGTTGATGAAAATTATTTTTTGTTCATTCATCAATTTACTGATATCTATTTTGTTTTTTTTCTGACCGAAAATGTTGCGAAGCAAAGGATCAGACAGGAATTGCCCGAGTTTATTTACGAGCGGAATAATAGCGTCTGTGTCGAATTTTTCAGACCAATCGGCGAATTCGATAGCGAAGAATCTTTTGACCATGTCGTCGGTGATATATTCCACCACCTTCTGTCTATAATTTCTGTCAGTCAACATCGAGATCATTCCGCGCATCGTCGCATGTGGATAGTCTAGAAGGGCAAGACAAGTAAAACGAAAGACGTGCTCCAAACGAGGTGTCCAGTTTGCTCCGAACTGTTTCTGGAAAACTTCGATGAGTCCCTGAGTCAATTGAAACTTAAACATGGGGTCCACGTTTGCGAGTGGGTTGAAAGACGCTGGGAAATCAATATCAGCAGGATCAATAATACACACATCTTCAATTCTTTCCTTGGGCACATAGTCGAGCATCGCATCGATCACGTCTCCGTGCGGATCGATCAAGCAAAGTCCATGTCCATAGGTGATGTCTTGCCTAAGCATCAATTCCAGGAGTTTAGTTTTTCCAACTCCAGACTTTCCTATGATGTAAAGGTGGCGCCTGCGATCCACACGCTTGATGCCAAAGATAAACTTCTTTTCTTCCAGAGCTGCCACATAATTCGTACGTCCAATAAAAGAAACCTCTTCAGGCTTTACCTTACCGAAAACGGGTAATTCTGGTGGTGGAGGTCCATATTTGATTATTTGTACTCGATTTGGTTTAGGCATTTGAAATATTTGTGATTTAATTATATCATAGAAATAATGAAAATTCATAGGTTTATAGGACATATTGAAGACCAGGAAATAACACGACAAATCCGAAATGTGTTGAAATTAAAGGCTGGAGAGAGGATAATTTTAGGAGACGGCAAAGGTCATGACAGCCTGCTTGAGATTGCGCATATAGATAAAGAAATAAAGTATAAGCTAATTGAAATATTAGAGACAGCAAAACCAAAGAGAGAGGTCCATTTATATTTAGCAATATTGAAAAAAGAAAATTTTGAACTAGCTGTGCAGAAAGCTGTCGAATGTGGAGTGTCAACGATTACACCCATCATCACGGAACATACAATAAAAACGGGTTTGAATATCCCCCGCTTGGAAAAAATAATTTTAGAAGCGAGCGAGCAGTGCGGCCGCGCCACCTTGCCGGAGATATTTGAAATTTTTTATTTTTCCGAAGCGATAGATTCACATGCCGAAGAAAAGATTATTTTTCATACAGATGAAAACACTAAAGACTACGCACCAAACAAGGAGGCAACTTCAGTAAATATTTTTGTTGGACCAGAAGGCGGATTCACAGAGAAAGAAATCAGTCTAGCAAAAGAACGTGGCTACACTCCTGCATCTCTTGGCGCACTCACCCTCCGCGGTGAAACAGCAGCCATAGTGGGCACATATCGAGCAGTGCATGCGATTTAGCGAAATCGTGCCGCGCAATCGTCCAATAAACGCGGTGCCTTTATTCTAAAATCTTCCTGAGGACATCTTCAGGTACTTCTTTAATCTTTGGAGCTTGTGGCATGGGGGTAGGAGAAGGTGTTGCTGTAGGCGTAACCAAAAGTCCTGAGCTTGTCGAAGGAGTATTTTTTTTTGCATTTTCAATCTTGGCAGCAATCAAATCTTTCAGCTTATTCATGTCTTCACTGCTAGCCGCGCGATCCCTTGAAGGTATATTTATTTTACCTGTTTGTACTGTTGGGTTTTTAAGAGTGTCCAAAGAAATCGGCGATGGTCCAGTATTTTTTACAACAGGAGCGCTAACACTTTTAGCGAGAGGAGCGGGAGCATTCGCAGCGAGTGTTTTATTTAAAAATTCTTTCAAAGCAGTGTTATCTTTCGCTGGTCTTTTTGGGATCGGCGGTTTGGTTATAACTGGCGCATTGGTTTTAACAAATACTTTTTTTATAGCCCCGATAATCCCCGGCTTGGATGAAAAAGATGCAGGCTTGACTGTTACGGGGATAGGCTTTTTTAAGCCTGGATGAGGCTTGTCCATGTGATGATCTACTCTCTGTGGATATCTATCTTTTTCTTCATTGACCCGCCTTTCTTTTGACTCAAATTCGATACCCAAGTCAGCCAAGGGTTTGAAAAATGTCACCTCATCATGCTTGATCTGATTCTCCGAACCCTTTTCCACTTTCACTTCACCAGACTTTATCTTGGCGATACAATCCTTGCAATACACTGCCCTGCCTGGCGCTGGTTTAAATGGTACAGTAGATTCTTTTTTACAAAGTGAACAAATTACGGGAAACTTTTCCAAATTACCACCCCCAATATTGGAATCATCACCGAGTGACATTCCACTCCAATTATTTATTTCCCTCTCCACAACTTCTTTACTTTTACAATAAAGTGCACGTGAAGACTTGATCACTTCTTCTTCGATTTGTTTATTACCAGACTTCACCATTGGTGGTAAAGTTTTCGCGGAGAAAGGACGAGACGTAACACCATCGATCATGAGCTTTAAATATATTTTATAGTTGGGCAAGTTCACTATATCCTGCGGAGTAAATTCTGGATCAAACTCACTTTCTAGGAATTCTGCATCATCTGCACCGACTCGAAACACGATCATCGTACCGACGTTACCGAAGACTGCATCGCGCACCGCCGAACTCTTGTCCACCACGAGCTGAGCCGTGTATTGGTGCGCCACGGTTAAATTCAAGCGATATTTACGAGCTTCAGACAATATACCCGCAAAAGCATCTGTCACGAAGTTTTGGAATTCGTCGACATATAGATAAAAGTCCTTACGATTCTCTTCCGGAATACGCACACGCTCCATAGCTGCCAGCTGAATCTTGGTAATTATCATACCTCCCAAAAGAGCAGAGTTGTCTTCACCAATGCGCCCCTTGGAAACGTTAACCAAGAAGATCTTGCCCTCATTCATCGTATCGAAAATATTTATCGTACTCTTTGACTGACCAACTACATTGCGTATGATGGAAGTAGAGAGGAATTGCCCGACTTTGTTTTGAATCGGAGCGATTGCTTCATTTCGGAATTTATCTTGCCACGCTTCGTATTCATGAATCCAAAAAGCTTTAATGACAGGGTCCTTCAAATTAGAAATTATTTTCTGGCGATAATCTTTATCCACCAACATTCTCGGAATACCTAATAGTGTCGTCCCCGGAGTGTCGAGCAACGCTAAAATACAATTGTTCAAAATATATTCCATACGAGCGCTCCAAGCATTCGCCCAGATCTTCGTAAATATTCCCATGAGTCCAGAAGCCACCAAGTGCTTGTATTGCGGATCGATAAGCTCTAGAACATTAAAACCAATATGATGGTCAGCATCTGCCGGATTAAAATAAATAACATCTTTAATACGATGTGCTGGAATAGAAGAGAGCACTCCCTCCACGAGCTCTCCGTGCGGATCAACCACACAAACTCCATCACCATTCTTGATATTCTGGATTATCATGTTGAACATCAAAACGGATTTACCTGTACCAGACTTTCCGAGAATATAAACATGCTGACGCCTGTCTTTGCGTCTGATACCAAAAAGCTGATTCTTGTCCCGATATGTCGTAATGCCGAGATACGTCAGGTCTTTATTTATGGGTATGTCCAAAGGATCCATATAATACTATTTTACAATAAAATATAGAAAACTAAAAGCCCCCTGTTGGGGACTTTTACACGCATTTACAATTACTTTCCGCTTCGGAGCATTTTTTGCATTTTACTTGCACCATTGATTTTTGAACACATTCGTTAAAATGTAGGGGGTCATATGAAGCCGTAGTGTATTTGCATTTTGGACATTTAAACCCATCTCCTTCCCCATGGCACTTACTGCAATGCTTTGACGACAAATGTTTTGCTATGTTGAAAGGCATATGTCTATTCTAACATAAAAACTCCTGTAGTAAGGACGGTCCTTGCTACTGGTGAGTTTTATTGAAATAGTTTTTTAATTTCAGGAGAAATTTTTTCAAGAGCACTAGTAACCGCCTTAGTACGAGCAGAATTTACATTAAAAGCAGCCGGACCTGTGACATCAACCGCAGCACCCCTTTTTAATATAGATCCTTCACTATCTTTTACTTCCCATCGCAATGTAGCACCCGCATTAACTGTGCCATATTCGCTTTTTTCTCGGTCTTCAATTCTTAAATTAAATACTAATTGAACTTTTTTTCCTCCTATGGAAGCTGGAATCCCATTAGGAAATTCTTTCGCTAGTACGTCCTGCAACATTTCTTTTACGATTTCTGAAGAAGTTCCGTTTAAACTAGCAACAATACTAACCGATTCCATGGCTTGTTCAACATGAGTAATGTTGGTTTTACCACCTTCTGGTGACGGTTTTTGTTCTTGAGCTTGTGAAACCCCACCCATTGCCCCAAAATAGGTGGCACCTACTGCTGTCGCGATCGCAACTTGTTTTCCCAACCACTTTCCCACACCACCCTTTTCGGTCTTTTTTTGTGCACCCCCTTCTTCATTCTCTGGTTGTAATCTATCGAAATTCATATTTTTTTCTTTTAATTTATAATAAAAATCCTAGCTATTTCATTATAACACCCCCCATAACGCACTGCAAACGTAATACTATTTCTCTAATTTCTTATAAAGAGTTCCGGTAATGGTGAGAACCAATAATCCAAATATAAACAAATACAAAGGATTTATATCTAGCAACCCAAAATCTTTCATTAGTCCTTTTAACCCCTCATGTAAAGCCATCGCACCCACAAGTATCAGGAGTCCAAGAGTTAGAGGGTATCTACTCCATACAGCCTTTGTGCGAGAAGACATCATCTTGTTTACCTTATTAGACAAATCTTCTACATGCTTCAAAACATCCACATTTATTCTTTTTTCTTCCTGATCGTTCATTGGTGAATTGTAACAATAAATAGCCCGAACTAAAAGCCCTCAGTAGCAAGAACGGTTCTTGCTATCTAATTTTACCTCCAAAAAATGCCCAATGATCAGGAAATCTTTTTGTATTATTATCCCGGTGTTGTAAGATAAATTTTTTATCTTCGTCTAAAAGTAAAATTCCAGATGATTGTCTCATAATTAGACTATAACAAGAAATGGTCCAAACTAGAAGCCCTATAGCAAGAACGGTTCTTGCTAGTCTGAGCAGTTGTGTTTATATAGGCTCACAATTTGTTGTAGCTAAATCGTCGGCTTTTTGTTGAGCACTCTCCATAAGTTTAGCGCAGGCAGCTTCCACTGATACCCGAGAGGTAGCCGCCCCACTTGGGTTAAGCGCACTATAACCTGACTTAAGCACACTGACTGTATAATTATCACCATCACGACCGTAAGTAATATCTAAAATAGTGCCTTGAAATATATTGCCGCCTAGCTTTGGTGCCGTTCCAGCAGGGCAAGAAGCAACAGCTGTCTGATCTTCTCTACACCTATATACCTGATAACAACCAGCTGAAGCCGCGTCTTGTGCTCTAATTTTTGCATCATTCTGTGCATTAGTATTAGCATTTTCAACAGACATATCGGAGCTAAAAGTTCCGGCTGCGTTAGTAATAGTTACTGTAGGTCCCATCCAATCATTAAGATCAACCCCAGTTGGTGCATTTGAGCCATTACAAGAACCTGTCCACTTTTGCTCTGTGTTGTAGTATATTATAGTATCGTCTGGCTTTGACTCATTTACATCCAATATTCCATCATTATCGTCATCTGAATCCTTTGAATCAACAATGCTATCATTATCGTCATCTGAATCCTTTGAATCAACAATGCCATCATTGTCTGTGTCATGATTATAATCCCCGATACCGACGTTGCCGTAGTTCAGAACCATTCCAGTCTGTACACCACTCTGATTCATATTACTAGCAACAAACCATCCCGCACTTGCAATAACAATTATAACCAAAACAACTCTTATTGATTTATACTTTGGATCGTTCAAAAAATTCATATACTATATATTTCTTT